>DATHHQ010000445.1:0-5766 GCA_035490095.1 Bradyrhizobium sp. | reverse complement strand
CGACGCCGCGACGATCAGATCGCCCTCGCCTTCGCGATCATCGTCATCGGTGACGACCACGAGTTCGCCATGGGCGAAGGCTTGCAGCACTTCCTGGATCGGATCGGCCATTTAAGGGTCTCGCTTTTCAGCTCGGAGCATTAGCCGGACTCGGGAGCCTGCGCCAGCTTCATTACGCAGGGCAGAACGTCGGGTACGGAGCGCCGCAGAACGACTGTCCTATGAACCGGCCCGGGCCGGAAAAATTGTTGACGAGGTCCGGTCTCAATCGCCATGGTCGCAGCCATAAAAACAAGAAGCAGGCGCCGGGAAGAAACAACATGCAGTTTCGACTGAATTTCCGTCCGACGGCATTGGCCGCCTTCGGATTGCTGGCGGCGGCCGCAGCATTTTCCGCGGGCGCACACGCCGCCGACGAGTGGCCCACCCGCGACATCACCTTCTATGTACCCTACGCGCCCGGCGGCTCCACCGACCCGATCAGTCGCAAATATGCCGAGCTTTTGGAAAAGCAACTCAAGGTCAAAGTGATCGTCGAGAACAAGCCCGGCGCTTCCGCGACCATCGGTACCGGAGCCGTGATCCGCGCTGCGGCGGACGGCTATACCATCGGGCTCGGCTCGACCTCGTCGCTCGCCTATCAGCCGCTGGAAATGAAGGGGCTGGCTTGGAAATCCGCCAACGACTACCAGTCGATCGCGAAACTTTCCGATCTGCCCGCCATCCTTGCGGTGCCCGCGGACTCCCGCTGGAAAACCTTTGACGATTTCGTCGCGGAGGCCAGGGCCAATCCGCGCAAGCTGAAGGTTTCGGTCTCGGGCCTGCGCTCGTCGAACGACATCAACGTCCAGCAGCTCAACAAGCTCTCCGGCCTGCGCATCGTCACCGTGCCGTTCACCGGCGGCGGCGGCGAAGCCACGCTGGCGGCGCTCGGCGGCCGGGTCGACGGCACGGTCGGCTACGCGCCGGGCATGAAGGGCCAGATCGACGCCGGCAAGCTGCGCGTGCTGGCTGTGTTTCAGCAGGGAAAATACGACCTGATCCCGGACGCGAAACCGATCGGCGAGACGCCATGGAAGGATACGTTTCCGGTCGGCTATTACGTCATCGCGCCCAACGGCCTGCCGAAGCCGGTGCTCGACAAATTGATGGCGGCATCGAAGGCCATCGTCGCAAGCGACGACTTCAAGACGTTTCTGAAGACCAACGGCTACACCTGGGATCCCAAGTTCGGCGACGACATGAAGCAGGAACTTGACGATTACGACGGCAAGTTCCGCGCCATCATCAAGTTCCTGGACGAAGACAAGTGACGCCGATACGCAGCTTTCGGCTGCCGCCGGCGCGGCGGATCGTCGGCGTGCTCGCGCTGCTGCTCGCCGCCGTCTACAGCGTGGAGGCCTGGCAGACGCTGTCGATGGGCCGGTGGCACAAACCGGGTGCCGCGATTTTCCCGCTCGCGGTCGGCCTACTGCTTGCGATCTCGGCGATCTCGGTGCTTTCGGAGCGGCGCCGCGGCGCCGAGGATCCCATGCCCGCGACGTTTTCACTGCCTGATGGAGGCGACCTTCGCCGCCTGCTGCTGGTGCTCGGTGCGTTCGCGATCTACTTCCTGGCGATGCCGGTTGTCGGCAACATGGTCGCGTCGGCGCTGTTCCTGCTGGCGACGATGTGGCTGCTCTCCGACGGCCCCGACAAATCAATCGTGCGGCTGACGATCTACGCCGTCGTCAGTGCGCTGGCGTTCGAGTTGTTTTTCGTGCGGCTGCTCAAGGTGCAGATGCCGGCGGGGTTGTTTCGGCAATGGCTGTTTTAGATATCCGTCATTCCGGGGCGCGCGTCAGCGCGAACCCGGAATCTCGCGCAACAACCTCTGGATTCCGGGTCTGCGCCTTCGGCGCATCCACAGATGTGCAATTGCACATCGGGGAATGACGGGAAAACAAAATGAACTCGCTGCAGGGCCTGCTTTACGGACTGAGCATCGCCGCCACGCCTTCGAACCTGCTGGCCGCGTTCGTCGGCGCGTTCGCGGGCACGGCGATCGGGGTGTTGCCGGGCCTCGGCCCGGTCGCCGGCGTGGCGTTGATCCTGCCGCTGACGTTCTCGCTCGATCCGACCGCGGGCCTGATCATGATGGCCGGCATTTTCTACGGCTCGATGTATGGCGGCTCGACCACCGCGATCCTTTTGAACATCCCCGGCGAATCCGCTTCCGTGGTCACCGCGATCGACGGCTATCAGCTCGCCAAGAAAGGCCGCGCCGGGGCAACGCTGACCATCGTCGCGGTCGGCTCCTTTGTCGGCGGTACGCTCGCCGTGGTCGGCGTCATGCTGTTCTCCTCGCTGCTCGCCAATGTCGCGATCCTGTTCGGACCGGCGGAATTTTTCGCGCTGACCGCGGGCGGCCTGGTGGTGATGTCGCGGATCTCGGGCGGCACGTTGGCCTCGGCGCTGTTGCCGATGACGCTCGGGCTGATGCTCGGCACCATCGGCCAGGAGGCCGTCACCGGCGAGACCCGCTTCACCTTTGGAATACCGGACCTCGCCGAAGGCGTGTCGCTGGTCCCGGTCGTGGTCGGGCTTTACGGTTTCGCTGAGCTGATGCTGCTGATCGAAGACAAGGTTCATGCCGCGAGCCGGCCCGAATCCGTGCGGATGCGCGACCTGCTGCCGACACGCACCGAATGGAAGCGCGCAGTGCCGTCATGGCTGCGCGGCACCGTCCTCGGTTTTCTATTCGGCCTGGTGCCGGGACCGGCGGCGACGCTGGCGTCGTTCGCCTCCTACCGGCTGGAAAAGGCGACTTCGAAATACGCCCACGAGATCGGCACCGGAGCGATCGAAGGCGTGGCGGGACCGGAGGCCGCAAACAATTCCGCCGCCACCGCGTCGCTGGTGCCGCTGCTGGCGCTCGGCATTCCCTTCACGCCGATCGCGGCGCTGATGATCTCCGCAATGCTGGTGCAGGGCATCCAGCCCGGGCCGCTTCTGATCACCCAGCATCCGGAAATCTTTTGGGGCCTGATCGCCTCGGCCTATATCGGCAACGTCATGCTGCTGGCGCTCAACATCCCGATGGTCGGGGTATGGGTCAGCCTGTTGCGGATTCCGCACTATCTGTTCATTCCGCTATTGCTGGTGCTGTCGGTGATCGGCACCTACAGCGTCCGCAACAGCATCTTCGACGTCCGGGTGCTGCTCGGCGCCGGTATCGTTGGCTACGCCTTCAACAAGTTGAAGTTCCAGCTGGCGCCGCTGGTGGTCGGCCTGATCCTCGGTCCCAACATCGAGAAGCATTTTCGCGAAGCGCTGTTTCTCAGCCAGGGTGACCCCTGGATTTACGTCGAAAGCCCGATCGCGATCACGGTCTGGCTGCTGGTCGCGGCGATCCTGCTTGCCGGTTTCATCGCCCGCCGCCGCGCCGCCTTTGCCGACGCCTTGGCGCAGGAAAGCAGCCTGTAAATAGCCGGGCCCGGATGGAGCGAAGCGCAATCCGGGGCAAGTCCCTCTCGCTGGCGACAGTCCCGGATTTCGCTTCGCTCCATCCGGGCTACGGCAGAAGTCTTACGGCAGCACTTCCTTGCGCTCGCTGAGTTGCGCATCCATCTCGGCGCGCTTGTCTTCCAGCAGGCCCGCGTCGGCGGCCTCGATCACCGTGAATAATTCGTGGGCGTCGCTGAGGCGGGTCACGGTCACGTAATCCGCGCCGGCCGCATAAAGATCGGCCACGTCGGACAGCAGATCGGCGGTGGAAATGATCTTTGCGGTCGGATTGAGGGTGCGCACGTGGCGGACCAGCTTTTCGTTGTTGGCGCCTTTCAGCAGCGAGTCGGGCACGCTTAGAATGATGATTTCGGCCTTGCCGACCCCGGCATGCACCAGGGTGTCGACGTTGCTGATGTCGCCGTAGATCACGTGCAGGCCGCGATCCGCGAGGGTCCGGAACACGTCCGGATTGAAATCGACCACGCTGATCTGATCGAGCAAGGATTGGTTCTGGCGTTCGATCTCGCTCAGCAACGCGCTGGCGGCACGGAAAAATCCCAGCATCACGATCCGCCGCGCCTCGCCGTGACCGTCCTCGTGCGCGGCATCGTGGGAATGGCTGTGGTCGAGGTCGCGAATGCCGATCCGTTTCAGCGGCCCGATGGCAAGCCTTGTGATCTGGTCGCTGCGCATCATCACGAAGGTGCTCAGCACCGCCAGAATCACGAACGCGAACGAGACCGCACTCGCGGTCTGGGTCTGGATATGCCCCGCCGCAACACCGGTCTGGATCACCACCAGCGAAAACTCGCTGATCTGTGCGAGATTGATCGCCGGCAGCAGGCTGGCGCGCAGGCCCTGCTTCATCAGATAAAGCGGCGCGAACGTCGTCGCCACGCGGCTGACCACCGTGAACGCCGCGATCATCAGCGCGAGCCCGATCACCGACAGGTTGGGAATCGGGATCGTCATGCCCAACGCCACGAAAAACAGCGTGATGAAGAAATCGCGCAGCGTGGTGACCTTGGCGGTGACGTCGAGCGCATAGGGAAATGTCGAGAGCGACACTCCGGCCACCAGCGATCCCATTTCGCGCGACAGATGCAGCTTTTCGGCGATCTCCCCGATCAGAAAGCACCACGCCAGCGCACCGAGCAGGATCAGTTCGGGCCGGCGCGCGATCTGGTGGAACAACCGCGGCAGGACGTAGCGGCTGAGCACCAGTGCCGTGGCCACCAGCACGCCGACCCGGCCGATCGAGAGCAGGATCACGCCGACCTGAAGATTGGCGAGGCTTGGTTGCACCGCGAGAAACAGGATCGCAAAGATATCCTGCAACACCAGAACGCCGAGCGTAATGCGTCCGGGGAGCGTGTCGAGTTCGCGCTTCTCGTACAGCACCTTGACGATGATGACGGTGCTGCTCAGGGCGCAGGCGATGCACAGATACAGCGCGTCGAAGCCGCCGCCACCCATCGAGAGCCCGATGCCCATAAAGAACAGGATGCCGAGCACACAGCCGCCAACCAGCTGCCCGCCAGCCGCAAACAGGATCACCCGGCCAGCGCGCACGATCTTCTTCAGATCGATTTCCAGCCCGATCATGAATAGCATGAAGATCAGGCCAAGCTCCGAGATGACGCTGATCGATTCCTGCGACTTGACCCATCCGGTGCCGAATGGACCAATGAAGAACCCGGCGATAAGGTAGGCGAGGATCAGCGGCTGTCGAAAGAAATGGGCCAGAAGCCCAAGCGCCCAAGCGAACAGGATGCATAAAGTGATATCGCCAATAAGCTCGTGCATGACTGAGAGGTTCCCCTCGCCGCAACCTAAAGGCACAGGCGTGGAGGTCAAACGAGCAATGTGTCACATCCGGATGCGATGCTTTTGTCTGGCGATCCTGGCCTGCCTGCCGATGGTGCGCACGCCTGCCGCGCAGGCCCAGGCCGCTCCGGGGATCGAGCAGACCTTCTCCGGTTCGCTCACCGCGATGCCATCGGAGAATCTCGGCGTGTCCGGCGCATTCTATGTTCCGGTCTATTCGAGCGTCTCGATCAGCCAGGGAAAGGTGCGGGCGGATTTCTCGGTGACGCTGAGCATCCATAACGCTTCGGAGACGCGCCCGCTTGTCTTGCGACGGATCGCATATTTCGACACCAACGGGAAAATGGTGGAAAACTACCTCAAGGCGCCGGTGGCGCTGAAGCCGTTCTCGACCATTGAAGTCTTTGTCCCCACCACCGACGTCCGGGGCGGAACCGGCGCCAACTTCGT
>DATHHQ010000444.1:0-2080 GCA_035490095.1 Bradyrhizobium sp. | reverse complement strand
TTGGCACCATCCGCTCGGTGCTCGATGCCGGAGAGACCTCATGAATCATATCAACGTCACCATCAACGGTCGGCAATACCGGATGGCCTGCGAGGAAGGGCAGGAGGTGCAGCTGCTGAAGCTCGCCGAGAGCCTTGAATCACGGATCGGCACGCTGCGCGGCAAGTTCGGCGAGATCGGCGATGCGCGCCTGATCGTGATGGCGGCGCTGACCGTATGCGACGAAATGCTCGATGCCGCCCAGCGTATCCGCGGTCTCGAACAGGAGCTCGAATCGTTGCGCAACGTCCGCACGGTGGCAGCGGAGCGCGCCGGGGCGACGCAAGCCGCGGTCGCCAATGCGCTGAACGCCGCTGCCGACCGCATCGAGAAGACCACGCAGGTGCTCAACCGCACCATCGGTGGTGGGGTGGCGATTGGTTGACCATGGCCCGCGTTAACGCTGGCGGATTGGTCCCATCGTGGTTAGATTGATTGGGCGAAGCTGTGTCGCGCGTCAGGAGCCATATATCCCCGGGGCCTTATCGATCCTTCCGGGAACTGTCCCTGGCCGGGTCCGTGGATCCGGTCACATGGTGCCCACCTACTTTCGTAGGGAACTCCGGGATCGAGCGCTCCAACGGCCATCGCGGCTTCGCACTTTTCTTGTTAGTTTGCCGCCGAGTTCTTATGCCGCAGGTCGTTCCGGCACCGTCATCGTCATGCTCCGCCACCGGGTCTCGCCTTCGGCGAGCCCGATGACAGGCTCCAGCGGAGCATCCAGTACGCCGCGGCTTTGCGGCTCCATCACTGACGATCCGGGATACTAGATCACCCGCTGGAGCCTGTCATCGAGCGGCCATTCGGCCGACCCGTTGGCGGGTGATGACGGCTTCAGATAAACTCGGGCAATGCCGGATTTCCCCACGTCAATCTCTGCGGAAAAAGCAATGCTCCGCGCCGCCGCGCTTGCAAAGCGCGATGCGTTGAGCGGCGAGCAGCGCATGGCCGCGGCGCAGGCCATCGCGCGGCGCGGATTGCCGATTGAAATCACGCCTGGCGCGGTTGTCGCCGGTTACTCGCCGATTCGCAGCGAGATCGATCCAGCTCCCTTGATGCAGGAACTCGCCGCGCGGGGGATGCGACTGGCGCTGCCGGTGATAGTGGCGCGCGATGCTCCGCTTGGGTTCCGCCTATGGGCTGCCAACGACACATTGCTGCGCGGTCCGCTCGGCATTCTCGAGCCGTCGCCCGATGCTGCCGAAATTGTTCCCGACATCGTACTGGTTCCATTGGCCGCGTTCGACCGATCGGGTCACCGGATCGGTTATGGCGCCGGACATTATGACCGCACGCTCGCGCGCTTGCGTGATTCGAAGAAAATCATCGTCATCGGCCTCGCCTTCGCGGTGCAGGAAATCGAGACTATTCCGGCGCTGCCACACGACGTGGCGTTGGATTATGTGCTAACGGAAACGCGGCTGTTCGATTTCCGGAGTCTGTAACTTGCGCATTCTTTTCGTCGGTGATGTGGTCGGCAAGGCCGGCCGCACCGCCATCTCAGAGCATTTGCCCGGCATGATCCGCGACTGGGCGGTCGATCTCGTCATCGTCAATGGCGAGAATGCGGCCGGCGGCTTCGGCATCACCGAGGCGATTTACCAGGAATTCATCGACGTCGGCGCCGATGCCGTCACGCTGGGTAATCATGCATGGGATCAGCGTGAGGCACTGGTGTTCATCGAGCGCGCGCCACGGCTTGTTCGACCGGCCAATTTTCCGACAGGCACGCCGGGCCGCGGTACCGCGCTGGTCGACACCAAAAACGGCAAGCGCGCACTGGTCATCAACGCCATCGGCCGCGTCTTCATGACGCCGTTCGACGATCCGTTCGCCGTCATCAACCGCGAGCTCGAAGCCTGCCCGCTGCGCGCGGCGGCGGATGCCATCGTGGTCGACTTTCATTGCGAGGCGACCAGCGAAAAGCAGGGCGTCGGATTTTTTTGCGACGGCCGCGCCAGTCTCGTCGTCGGCACCCACACCCATGTGCCGACCGCCGACCATCAGATCCTTTCCGGCGGCACCGCCTATATGACCGACG
>DATHHQ010000443.1:0-7928 GCA_035490095.1 Bradyrhizobium sp. | reverse complement strand
GATGGCCGCGCGCTCCGAAGTTTCGCCGGCGCAGTGGCGATGGCCGTTTCTGAGCTGGATGGATGGTATCGAGGAAGGCTGGGCGATTCCGCTGCTGTTGTTCGGATTCGTCGCGGTCTGGTTCCTGTTTCTGGTGATCGCCTATCTCGGCGGCGATCTGCATTCCGATGTTCTGGAAACATGGACGTTCGGCCGCAGCATCGAATGGAGCTACTCCAAGCATCCGCCGCTGATGGGATGGGTCGCGCGTGCATGGACAACGTTGTTTCCGCTCACCAACTGGTCATTTCAGTTGATGGCGCTCGCCAATGCCGCGCTCGCATTGTGGGCGGTCGATCTGATCTCGCGCCGTTTCGTGGCCGGCGACAAGCGCATGATCGTGCTGCTGCTGTTGATGCTGCTGCCGATCTACCAGTTTCATGCCCAGCGCTTCAATGCCAACGCGGTGCTGCTGGCGGTCTGGCCGATCGCCACCTATTGCTTCCTGCGCTCGTTCGAAACCCGCGAGATCCGGTGGGCCATCGCCGCCGGTGCCGCGGGCGCGCTGGCGATGCTCGGCAAATACTATTCGGTGTTTCTGATTTTGGGTTTCGCCTTCGCCGCGATCTGTCATCCGCAACGCCGCGTCTATTGGACCTCATGGGCGCCCTGGGTTTCGATCGCCGCGGGATTGTCGGCACTGGTGCCGCACTTGCATTGGCTCTTGATATCGGGCGCGCCGCCGTTCGCTTATGCGCTGGCGCGGCATACCGGCAAGGCCTTTGCGCCTTCGGTGATCGAAGCGGCTCTGTTCATCCTCGGCCTCGCTTTGGTGCTGGCGTTACCGGCAGCGACATGGGCGCTGATGGCGAAGGACCGCCTCAGGCAAGTCCCGCAGGATTTCTGGGCGATGAATTCCGGTCTGTTGCTGCTGTTTCTGGTCGGCGTCGGCACCATCGTGTTTCCGGTGATCACCTCGGTCGTGTTCGGAACCGACATGCCGCCGATCTGGGGATTGCAGGGGCTTTTCTTGTTCGTGATCGTGATGGTCTGCGGCGCCAGCTATCGGATTCCACGGTTTTATTCGGTCAATCTGGCGGTGCTGGTGATTGGGATCGCGGTGGTGGCCGTCGTCGTGGTGGCGCCCGTTCACGCGCTCTATCGCAACGACCATCCGTTACACGAGGGGCGTAATTTCTATTCGTTGGCCGCAAAGGAGTTGACCCGGCGATGGCACGAGCAGTCCGGTGCACCGCTGGCCGCGGTCGGCGGCGACGAAGGCCTTGCCTTCGGCACGGCGTTCTACAGCCCGGAACATCCCGTCTATGAAGAACGTCTGGTCGTGCCGTATAGCGAGGCGTTGCCGCCTCACGTCGCTTTCAGGCGAGGCTGGGTGGCGCTGTGCTACGACGAGGACACCGCCTGCATCGCCTCGACGGAAAGGACCGCGGCGCGCGCTCCGCGATTTGCCAGATCCGCCTTCGTGCTGCAGTCGACGCTGTTAGGTCTGCCCGGCGCCACGCAGGGCTTCACCGCGCTGATGGTGCCGCCTTACGATGACGAGAAGATCGCGCCGCCGCCGCCGTTGCCGCCGGTCCCCCGTATCGCGCAAGTCGAATCCGAAGTCGCGCCCGTTCTGGTTCGGCAGGACGAGCCGACCTGCTGCGCGCCGCGCATCGACAGCGCCGATGGCGAATCCGAATTCGCTCTGCGTCCAGCCCTTCCCGCCGAGCAGGAGATCAGGCACGCCCGGCACGCGGCTCCTCCACCGGCGGCGGCACCCCCTGCGAACTGGCCGGACCGGGCGGCAACATCCGCCTCGCGCGACGGCTTTGCGCGCTGGCCGATACCGGTGCCGAGATGTACACCCCACGGCAGCCAAGTGGGCTGTTCGCCGGCGCAGCGCGCGAATGCGTTGGCCGCGAGCCGAGGCTACGGCGCAAGACCGGCATATTTCTGCGACGACAGCGGACCGTCCGCTTCGCCTGGCAGCGCGCGAATGGGCGAACCCGTGTCGGTCCGCTTGAAACGCAATTTATGCGGGATGGCCGCCGATTTCGACGCCCAGGCGCGCGCCGCGCAGGAGAAATTCAACGCGTTCCTCCGCACCGCGCGCGAAAGCAACGACCGCCGGATGCAGGTCTGGCGCAAGGACAGCAAGGACAACACGACGGTTTCGCCGCGCCGGCGGATTTAGCTGCGCAAGTTGCGGCGGCTGATCGCGGTGGAACGAGCAGGGCGCTTCCTTTACCTTGCCCGCTCTTGCGGGGGAGAGGTCGACGCGCATTGCGCGTCGGGTGAGGGCTACTTTCCCCTTCGATATTTCACAAAATGCGCGGCTCATATAATCTCGATGGCGACGGCGCCTTTTCGCGCGTCCGAACAAGATCACGGGCTGCACCGCGGGAGGCAGGCCATGCCGAAACCGGAGATCATCGGTTCTGTGCGCTCGACCTATACGCGCGTCGTGTGCATGGTCTGCGAGGAGAAGGCGATCGACTACGTGCTGACGGAGAAGCCGCTACGCGCGCCGGAGATCCTGGCCATCCATCCCTTCGGCAAAATGCCGGTGCTGCGCCACGGCGATGTCGAGCTGTTCGAATCCAAGGCCATCGCCACCTATCTCGATCGCAGCTTCCCGGGTCCGCATGTGTTCCCGTCCGATCCCTATCTCGCCGCGCTGACCGAGCAATGGGTCTCGCTCGTCAACACGCTGATCGACCGCACCCTGATCCGGAGCTATCTCTATGCGTATATCGCCCCGCAGGCCGCCGATGCCGGGCCTGACCGGGAGGCGATCGAAGCCGTCATGCCGGCGCTGCGCGAGCAGATCGGGGTTTTGGACAAGGCGGTCGCCAGCACCGGCTATCTCGTCGGCCACGAGTTCACCTTCGCCGACATCAATCTGCTGCCGATCCTCTATCGATTAGGCCAAGCTCCGGAAGGCGCGGAAGCGCTCACCGCTGCGACTCATCTCGCCCGCTATTACGAGCGGCACGCGAGGCGACCGAGTTTTGCCCGCACCATCCCGCCCGCCGGCCCACCAGGCCGAGCCAAGCCGGGTTAGTTGCGGCGGCGTGCACCCAGTCGTCATGGCCGGGCTTGACCCGGCCATCCACGTCTTGCTTGCGGCGTGTGTTGGAAGACGTGGATACCCGCGACAAGCGCGGGCATGACGCATCATGTTTTGCGACGCCTTGCGCGCGCAGAGCGATTCGCTTCCCCACTTATCAATGGTCATGCCCCGCGAAGGCGGAGCGTCGAGTATGCTGCGGCTTTGCTATTCATCACTGGGGTTGTGAATACCGGATCATCCGCTTTCGCGGATGATGACGTCTGTGAATGTGGGACAGCCTCCCGCCCCTCACTCCGCTGCAGGCGAATGCACGATCGTTGGCGGTGGTTTGTGCTCGGCGCCATGCCCCGCCGTCGGATGCTCGTGGTCGTGCTCGCCTTCGCCGCTGGAGACCAGCAGCTTCTTGCCGAAGCGCCAGAACAACGCGCCGACGTCGTCCATCATCATGAACATCGCCGGCACGAACACCAGCGACAGCACGGTGGAGAACACGAGGCCGCCGATCACGGCCAGCGCCATCGGCGAGCGGAATTCGCCGCCGGCGCCGAACGCCAGCGCGGATGGCATCATGCCGGCCGCCATCGCGATGGTGGTCATCACGATCGGACGGGCGCGCTTGATGCCGGCGTCGATGATCGCAAAATCGCGCTTGTTGCCGTCGCGAATCGATTCCACCGCGAATTCCACCAACATGATGGCGTTCTTGGTGACGATGCCCATCAGCATCAAAATGCCGATCCACACCGGCGTCGTCAGCTGCTTGCCGGTCAAGAGCAGCGCCACGATGGCGCCGCCGATCGAGAGCGGCAGCGAGAACAGAATGGTGATCGGCTGCAGGAAGGTGCCGAACAGCAGCACCAGCACCGCATAGACCATCATTAATCCCGCAGTGATCGCGGTGGCAAAGCCTTCCGACAGTTCGTTGAGGCTTTCGGCGTCGCCCGAGGGGCTCACCTTGACGCCCTTCGGCAGGCTCTTCATCACGGGCAGATCGTAGATTTTCTTGGTGGCATCGCCGAGCGCGGAGGCGCCGACGAGGTCGGCCGCCACGGTGGCCTGACGTTCCCGGTCATAGCGGTTGATGCTGGTCGGGCCCTGGTCGAGCTTGATGTCGGCGACCACGGACAGCGGCACGCCGCCGCGTTCGCCGCGCTGGCCCAGCGGCACCCGCAACTGCTCCAGCAATTGCAGATTACCGCGCGCGCCGTCCTCGAGCTGAACCCGGATCGGCACCTGGCGGTCGCCGGCGTCGAATTTTGCAAGCGCCGGGCCGACGTCGCCGATGGTGGCCACGCGAATGGTCTGCGACAGACTTTCGGTGGAGACGCCAAGCCGTGCCGCGAGATCCGCACGCGGCTGGATCCGAAGCTCGGGCCGGTCGAGCGAGGTTTCCGAGATCACATTGGCGATCAATGGAATCCGCTTCATCTGGGTCGCCAACTCGCTGGCGACGTTGCCGACGATATTGCTGTCGACGCCGGTGACGACCAGCGAGATCGCGCGCAGGCCGTTTTCGTCGAGGAACCAGTAGCGGATGTCGGGCACGCTTTCGAGTTCATTGCTGATCTCGAGTTCGAGCTGGCGCTGGGTGATCGTGCGTTCGGTCTTCGGCGTATAATTGATGATCAGCGCGGCGCGGCGCACCTCGAACGTTCCCGGCGGCACCCGGCCGCCGTCGACGAAAACGCTCTTGACCTCTGGCCGCTTGCGCAAGCGAGCCACGATCTCCTCCGTGGTCTTTTCGGTGAAGGCGAGTTGCGTCCCGGGCGGCAGCTCCATCGCCAGCAGCGAACGCGCGGTGTCCTGCGCCGGCAGGAAGCCCTGCGGCAGCAGCGTGATGCTCCAGATCGAGAGCGCGAAGATGCCAAAGCCGATCAGCACGGTGACGAAGTAGTGCTTCACCGACCAGGTCACGAGTTTGGTGTAGCCTCGCAGCACGCGCCCGGGCGGCGGGTCGTCATGCGGATGATCCTTCAGGAAATAGGCCGCCAGCACCGGCGTGACGAAGCGCGCCGCCAGCAGCGAGAAGAACACCTGCACCGATACCGTGATGCCGAACTGCTTGAAGAACTGACCGGCGATGCCGGACATGAAGCTTGCCGGCGCGAAGATCGCGATGATGGTCAGGCTGATCGCGATCACCGCGAGGCCGATTTCGTCGGCGGCCTCTAGCGCGGCTCGATAGGGCGATTTGCCCATCCGCATGTGACGCACGATGTTCTCGATCTCGACGATGGCGTCGTCGACCAGAATACCGGTCGACAGCGTGATGGCGAGGAAGCTGACCAGATTCAGCGAGAATCCCAGAATGTCCATCGCCCAGAACGCCGGGAAGATCGACAGCGGCAGCGAGATCGCGGCGATGATGGTGGCGCGGATATCGCGCAGGAACAACAGCACGATGATGACGGCGAGAATCGCGCCTTCGAACAACGTCGAGATCGCCGCCTCATAATTGCCTTTGGTGAATTCCACCGAGGTGTCGATCAGCTTCAGATCGACATCGGGATAGGCGATCTTCAGCGCGTCGATGCGCTTCTGCACGGCGGCTGCAACCACCACGTCGCTGGCGCCCTTGGAGCGCTTGATGCCGAGCGCCACCACCGGCTCGCCGTTGAAGCGCGCAAAGGTGCGGCGGTCGGCGATGGTGTCGGTGACGGTGCCGAGATCGTCCAGCCGCACTTCGCCGCCGCCGAACAGCGGGATCATGGTGCCGGCCAGATCGTTGAGCGTCTTGGCGCCGGCCAGGGTGCGGATCGCCTGATCATTCTTGCCGATTTCGGCGCGGCCGCCGGCAAGGTCGACATTGGTGCCGCGCAGGCTCTGGCTGACATTGACCGCGGTCAGCCCCGCGGCCTGCAGCCGGTCGGGATCGAGCGAGACCAGGATCTCGCGCTCGACACCGCCGATACGCTCGACCTGGGCGACGTTGCGGACGCCCTGCAGCGCGCGTTTGACGACGTCGTCGACGAAGTAGGACAGTTGCTCCGGCGTCTTGCCGGGCGAGATCGCGGCGTAAGTGACGATCGGCAGGCCGATCACGTCGACGCGCTGGATCAGCGGTTCGTTGACGTTTTGCGGCAGGTTGCTGCGCACCCGTGTGACGGCGTCCTTGACGTCGTTCAGCGCGCGGTCGGTGTTGGTCTCAAGTGCGAACTGGATCGTGGTCAGCGACAGCCCGTCGGTGATCGACGATGAAATGTGCCGCACGCCCTCGACGCCGGACACGCCGTCTTCGATGGTTTTGGTGACCTGCGATTCCAGCTCGGCTGGCGCCGCGCCGAATTGCGAGACCGCGACCGAGATCACCGGGATGTCGGCTGAGGGCAGCCGCGTCACCGCGAGCTTGGTAAAGCTGACCCAGCCGAGCACCAGAAGGATGATCGAAAAGACGATGGAGGGAAGCGGGTTTCGGATCGACCATGCCGAGATATTCAGAGCCATCAGCGTACCCGCGTTCGATCGAGGTCCTCGGCGAACATGGTCTTGATCTGGTCGCCGTCATGCAGCGAGGAACCAGCGTCGGCCACCACGATTTCGCCCTCGTCGAGGCCTTCAAGAATTTCCGTCGAGGTGTCGGACACCAGTCCCACCCGCACCTTCCGGGTCTCCACCGTATTCCCTTTGACCACCTGAACGGTCAGATGGTCAATGGCGGTACGCGGAACCGCGACGCCGCAACTGCGCTTGGCGTCGATGCTGGCGCGGGCGAACATGCCGACCTTGAGCGACGGATTGTTGCTGAGCGTTATCCTGACACGGCCGAGCTGGGTGGTGCGATCGATTTGCGGCGAAACCAGCCGCACGCGTCCGATCAGATCGGTCGCATCGTCGCGGCTGATCCGCACCGTCGCGCCCGGATTGAGTTTCATCATTTGGACCGCGGGCACCTCGGCATCGAGCTCGATCTCGTTGTTGACCGAAATTCGAAACATCGGCCCGGCCTGCGGCGAGGCCGGCGCGCCGACGATGGTCCTGACCTCGGTGATCAGCCCGGCGGCCGGAGCGCGCAGCGAGGTCGGTGCGGCGCGCCCGCCAGCGGCGGGGGCTCCCGGCTGCTGGGGCGGCGGCGTCAGCCGCGCCAGTTCCTGATTGTCGGCGACCATTTCGCCTTCGCGGACCAGCAGGTCGGCAACCTTGGAACCCTCCTGGTCGACCCCGACCACGGCTTCCCGGCGCGGCACGATAAATCCGGTGACCCGCACCAGATCGGAGAAACAGGCATTGGTGGATTTCGCAACGATGACGAGGGCGTTGCTTTGCGTTTCCTTCTCCTCGGGATGAGCGCGGTGCTCAAACCAGTAATATCCAGCGCCCAGAGCCGCCACCGCGACCACGGCTAACACAGGCTTGAGAAATGCGGAGATCGTCATCGCCGGGTCAATCCAGAGCTATTGGTGGGAGAGTATAACCGGAAACGCGGCCAATAAAGATGAGTCTAAGATTGTCATTGCTTCGCTGCGCTCGCAATGACGTAAATGAAACGGTTCGAGGTCTCGGCAATGACGGCGCGCTCCCTCTCCCGTGGGGAGAGGGTTGGGGTGAGGGGGTTCGGTCTATCGTTAGGTCATAACCCCTCACCCGGATCGCACCGTTGATGCTCCGCATCACCGGTCCGCTCCGACCTCTCCCAATGGGAGAGGTGGCGCCCAAACGAACTGCGTCCCGCTGGCTGCGGGACGCGTGGCGTTACAAAATCTCACTCAGCGTCAACTACGTCGCTTACTTCGATGCGGTGTTCTTGTTCGCCATGTTGACGACCTGCACGCGGCGGTTCACTTCCGCCAGCGGGTTGGCCGGGTCCTTGAGCTTGCTCTTGCCGTAGCCGACGGTCACGAGGTCAGCGGCGGCAATGCTGTATTTACCGGTGAGA
>DATHHQ010000442.1:0-7651 GCA_035490095.1 Bradyrhizobium sp. | reverse complement strand
ACGACAATGCTGCCGTCGCGCCGCTCAGCCATATCGGGGATAAACCGGCGGATCAGCGCGAGGTTATTGCTCACCGTCGACAGCAGCATCGAGTCGAGCGCCGCCAAGTCACTGTTCATGACAGACCCGAGCGGAGCGGGTTCCGCCGCGAGACAGAAAAGGACGTCTGCGCGTCCGAACGCTCGTTTGGCTTCTTCGGAAAAGCGTTCGATATCGTTGCGGCTCAGGATATCGCAGCGGACGCCTTTGGCACTATGGCCTTCCCTTACGAGCAGCTGTGCGCCGTGATTTGTCTCCTCCTGCGTGTTGCTTGACACAACCACTTTGGCGCCGCATTGCGCGAGACCTCGCGCAATGGCCAAGCCCATGCCCGCTGTCGACCCCGTCAAAACGGCGACCTTGTTCGAAAGATCGAAGCCTTTGTACATTGCATTCTCCGTTTCTAGGCTTTGAGAAAATTCAGAACATGCCGAGTAAATGTCCCAGGATACTGGAACAGGAACCCGTGTCCGGAGTCGGGATAGACGATCAGCATGGCGTCCTTGATCTTCTGGGCCATCGTGAAGGAGTTAATGGTCGGGACCATGACGTCGTTGTGCCCGTTCGCCACCAGGACGGGCTGCTTGATCTCGCCGAGCCGCGGGAACGCCGATCCTTTGCCTTGAGACCACGCGACCAATGCCGCGACTTGTGCCTTGATGGTCGCTTCTGAAACCGGTGGTTCGCGTTCCGGTCCGCGCTCATTGACGCGGTCCCAATAGCGTCGGCCCGCGGCCTGACTTGGATCTGACGGCGAGAAGAACAGATAGAGGTATTCCTCAAGGCCGAGGACAGGACGCCCCGAAACCCGTCTGATCTCCGGACCGGCGAGCACGATGCCCTCGCCACCGCCGGGGCCAGTTCCGGCAAGTACAAGGCGCCGGACGAGATCAGGGTGGTCCAGCGTGACCGTCTGCGCGACATATCCTCCGAGCGAGAAGCCAAGCAGGTCCACTTGCTTGAATTCGATCAGCCGAATGAATTCTGCAACCCTGTCGGCCATGCCCTTGATGCTGTCGGGCGTCTCACCCGTCGACAACCCGATGCCGGCATTATCAAACAAAATGACCCGGCGTTCCGCCGCGAGTGCATCGACGACGGCGGGATCCCAATCGTCCATGGTTCCCCGGAACCGATGGCACAAGACGAGCGGTACGCCGCCTGCTGGACCCAACGCCCGATAGGCGTAGCGAAGGCCATCGCCTTCAACGAGTTGGGTAACCGCAGTATTGTGAGTGACGAAGTCAGTCATGCGATCCTCGTTCTGATGAGATCGAACGTCATGCGTTGATCGAACTTGATGATGGCAATTGCATCAACAGAAGGAACAAAATGCAGGGGCGAGTTCCGCAACTGGATCTCACGAACAATGTGGGTGCCATCGGTCCATTCACCGAGACGATGGGCCTTGCAGCGCTCCGGCCAGAGTGCCGCGATGATGCGGGCCGTCTGCGCTCCCAAATTCGTAACCGGCGAGGCTCGCGTTTTCGATTGTAAGAGCATCCATCAACGCGATGCCTCGAGAGCGACCACAGACTGCTAGCCATTTCGGGACGTTCCACTTGAAAGGAAGCGTGTCGTCTCATGGCCGCGCAGATGCGGAACGATCACCCTGTAGCGTGAGGAGCGTCACCAATCGCAAAGCAGCCCCGCGCGCGCCTACCGGGTTCCGTCCATCGCGCGGCGGACGTCATCGAGGATTTGGGCGATAACGATATTGCGGACATGGTCATTCTCCTTGCTGGTGAAGCGAGCTTGGCCCTTGCGGTGAATGGTTTCGCCCACGAAGACGAGCCTACCGTCGAGACTGCGGCTGCGCTTTTCCAGGAATGCCGAAGATTTCCGCAAACTACTGCAACCGGCGTATCGTGCGGTTATTGTCTTGAGCACCGCGCACGACAAAGGGGTACCAAATCCATGACCGACCCCAGGCGCAGTGAGCGTTCCAACATGAAGGCCCGCGGTCCGGCAGTTGGTCTCAGTCACACCTTGCCGCAGGAAAATCTAAGGGCATTTGCGGACGCAGTCGTCGAGCGATGAGAGCGGGCTGATCGTACCGGGCTCGCCCGAGGCGGCACTCCCGACTAAACGTTGAACTACGGAAAGGGTACGGTGAAAATGTCCGAATAAATCAACCAGGATAGCCGCCGCTGGGTTTATGAGAGGGTAGGACAGCGGCGCGATCCGAGCTGGAGGCTAAACTAGCCCAAGGTCGCCAACAGGCGTTCGGCAGCCTTCAGATCTGCCGTATCCGAGCCCTCAACGAACTGATCGAACACCGGCTGCAGGAGCGCTCGCGCGCTCTCGGCCCGTCCCCGAACGGCCAACAGCTTCGCCAAGTCGACTGCGGTGCGCAACTCCCATGCTCGCGCGGCCTGTCGACGACTCAATTCAAGCGACTGTATGAAGCACATCTCGGCATCGTCACCGCCGGGCTGCGGCATTGAGAGAAGAAGGTCGCCCTTAACGCGCAGTAACTCTGGCATGTGAGTGAGGTCTCCGTTTGCCTCAACCAGTCTGATCGTCTCGTCGACCAGTGCGATGCCTTCCGCGAACCGACCGATCGCCGCAAGTCCTTGAACGAATGAGATGTTGAACGTCGTGGTTAGCAGCTCGTAACGTGCCGCGTGGAGAGCCTCCAGGCAGCCCTGCAGTTTCTCAACCCCGCCTTTCGCGTGGCCTCGGTGGATGGCCACCTGACCCTTGAAGCCGCGGCCGACCGCAAGATAGGGCGTGAGCGAATGGGACTCGGCGTGGGTGATGTACAAATCTATGTGCTCTTCGGCGCTTTGGAGATTGCCGGTCAAAAGGAACACGGAAATAGCCCAGGACAAAGCGAGGGAGAGCGTTACCGGATGGTCTATGCCTGCGGCGTCCTTGATGGTCTGGCGTGCGCGTTCGACGGCCTGTGTTGGATGGCCTTGCAACCACAGGGTCTTTGCCAGAACAGCACCGGCGTAAATGTAGTGATCAAACCCGAGATAGATCATGCCGGTTCGCCGGGAAGCCAGCCCGTGCTGTAGCGCTGCCTCAAGCTCCACGCGGGCACCGCTAAGGTCGCCGACATGGTGGAGTGAACTCCCCAAAAGGGAATGGGCTAACGCGATTGCGGCCGGATCCGCAATGGTCCTGGAAACGGCGGAGCTGCGCTTGGCGTTGTGCAGGGCGGTTTTGAAATCTCCAATGCGTTCGTGGAACGTGCGCAGCAGGCCTAGGATCTGAAGTAGGCTGAGGGCGTCGCCACGTTCTTCGGCAATCGCGAGGCTTCTGTTCAAGGCCGCAAGCGCCGCTTCGCTGTTGCCGCGTGTGAACATCAACGACAGTCCCAACACCGCCTGAAGATGCATCTCCTCGCACCCCCCGCGAGCGGCATCGTCGAGCGCGAGGATCGCTCTCTCCGACCAGCGATGACACTCAGTCAGCAGAGACATCGCCATAAAAACGGATGCGGCAGCGGAGGAAAGCCCGACGCCGATTTCGACATTGCCGTTGACGCCAAAGCACCATTCCAGAGCCGCGCGCACATTGCCAAGACCGGCGAGGCGGGGCGCCCGTTCCGCGGCGTTCAACAAAGTCGGCCATTCGGCCGCGGTTTCATCCAGCCATCGCCGGCAATAGGTTGCGTGACGCGCGGCCAGGTCGGTGAGCTCGGCGTCGTCAACGCTGGTTTCGAGGGCGTAAGCGCGCGTCGTGTCCAAGAGGCGGTAGCGCATCATTGCCTCGACGGGATGGGTCGCAACCATCGACTTGGCGACGAGGCTGTCGATGGCGCCAACAACGCGAACTTGATCGACGGTCGCGCTTGTCACGACGGCCATCGCCGCCTCGAGCGTAAAATTTCCGACGAATATGGCGAGCCGGCGAAGTACCACGCGTTCCAAGTCAGACAGGAGCCCGTAACTCCAATCTAGCGTGGCCTGCAGGGTCTGTTGACGGGGCGGCGCAGTGCGCTGCCCCAGCCACGGCAGGGCCAGTCGTTGGTCGAGAAGCGCGGCAGTTTGCTGCAGGCCGTAGGCCCCAACCCGTCCGGCCGCCAACTCAATCGCGAGCGCCAGACCATCAAGCTTTCGGCAGATGTTTGCCACGATTGCGGCGTCCGCATCGCTTAGGTTCAGGCGGGCGCCACTCGCCGCAGCGCGTTCCACGAACAGCTGGACCGCAGGGAACGTTAGAGCAACCGCCGCAGTGAGCGCTCGATCTTCTGGCGGAAAGCCAAGCGGCATCAGTCTGTGAACCTGCTCGCCTTCAACCCTGAGGGGTTCGCGGGTCGTCGCCAGGATATGAACCTGGGGCGCGGCCAGGAAAATGCGCGTTGCCAAGCTGGCGGCACCCTCGATGACATGTTCGCAACTGTCGAGGATCAAAAGCATGCGCTTGTCGCGCAGATACGCAATCAGGCTGGGGGTGGGATCGTCGGATTGAACCGATATCCCCAGCATCGATGCCGCGGAAGCGGCCACCGTGTCCGGGTCGATCAGCATTCCGAGGTCGACGAAGAGGACGGCGCCGGCGAAGGCCTCCAGCAAATCATGCGCAACCGCAATGGCGACCGTGGTCTTGCCGACTCCGCCAGGGCCCACGATCGTTACGAAGCGCGACGCGGCCAGCTCGGTCGAAAGCGTGAGGATGCCATCTGCTCGCCCGACCATCCGCGCCAAGCGGGCTGGGAGGAAGTTGGCGCCCGGGAAAGTGGCGGCGACCGTCGCATTCCCGTTGGCCCCAGCGTTCGATCGTGTGATTGGCGCGACAAAGCAGTAGCCCCGCCCAGCCAGGGTGGTGATGTATCGTGCGCCGTCCTTCCCATCGCCGAGCGCCTTGCGCAGGGCGGCGATGTGAAACCGCAAACTGCCTTCTTCGACGGTGACGTCGGGCCAGACCTTGGCCAACAAATCCGTTTTGCTGACGACCACGTTGGGTTGGGACACCAGGGCAATCAAAGTGTCGAGGGTCCGCGCACCCAATTCCACGGGGACGCCCTCGTTTGTAAGGAGTCTTTCGCTTACGACCAAGCTGAAAGGTCCAAACGATAGTACGTCTCTAGTCTGCGCTGTCGGCTTCATCATGCTGTCTTCTTTCGTAGCCGCCCGACCTGGGTTGCATCCGAGGTCAGTGATCAGTACCGGGATACGCACCTTCGGCGGGGTTCGCGTTGAGCGCGATTGAGATCCTGCTTACCAGTTTTGCCGCGCCGGACGGCGATCCAAGACGAGCGCGTGGGCAGGCGGCTGTGCTCTACGAGTTGCCACTGCAGGCGACTGCTAACAGCGCTTCACAAAGCATAACAGGCACTTCCCGCGACCTCTGCGTAAATGTTTGAGGCAGCAGGCGGATTGCGGCTGGGGGGCAAGGCCCCAGTCACGCGCGCGGGAGATGAATCTGATGGTTTCGCACGCTAGTCTCAACCGGAAGAAATGTCAGCCTGGACCGTGGTCGGCGGAGGCTCGGTCCGCCCAGGCGGCCCGGATCGTCGATGACATCCGGGGCGCGGTGGAGCGGAGCCCGGAAGACGCGTGCGCGGCTGCTTTGCGTTTGGTGACGCTCCTCACACTGCCGGCTGAGGTTGAATCGGCGGGCGCTCGCGGGGGGCTGGCGCCGTGGCAGACGCGCAAGGTCGATCGGTATCTGAGAGAGCACTTGGAGCACCCGGTGCTGGTGGATGAGCTGGCAGAACAGGCTTCCCTGAGCGTGAGCCATTTCTACCGCGCGTTCAAAGACACGTTCGGGAGCACTCCACACGTGTACATCATTCGGCTGAGGTTGGAATTGGCGCAAAAGCTAATGTTGACCACGGAGATGCCGCTTAGCGAGATCGCGCTCGCTTGCGGCCTGGCGGATCAGGCGCACCTCTCGAAGCTCTTCCGGCGTTGGCTGGACGACGCCCCAGGCGCCTGGCGTCGGCGAAACCTCACCTATGCTCAAGCCGAGGCGAGAAGCCGCCGCTCAGCAAGTAGCCCATCGCGTGCTGCGGCCAAATAAGTTTCCACGAAGCCCCGACGAGACCCGTCGTCCGCAGGCGGGCGGTCCGAGGGCCGCTGTCGATAAACGGCGTCGACGCCCCGATCAGGATGTCCCAATCCGAGCCAAGCGGATGCTCATTTCCACCAGACAGAGATCGAGTCTTCTACGGCTCCTTGTGTTCACGTTAGCCGTTGGCATTTTCGTGGTTGATACTCTCAGTCCGCTGCAGTTCGCCGTCGCAGTGCTTTATGCCGTCGTCGTATTGATTGCCGCTACTTATCTCGGCCGGCGAGGTGTCTTGATCGCCGCCACGGGGTGCGTTGCACTGACACTCTTGAGCCTAGTGCTGGTACACGGCTTGGGGTTCCGAGATACGGCGCCCATTCGGGCCGTTGTGAGTCTTGCGGCAATCGGCATAACGACGTCTCTCGTCATGAAGAATCTCTCAGCGAATGAGCGCCTCAGAGAAACCGAGCGGCAACGCGCGAACTTGGCCCGATTTTTCCCGCCACAGCTGGTGGACGAGCTTGTGAAAATAGACACGCCGCTTAGCCTCACTCGATACCAGCCAGCGGCGGTGTTGTTTGTCGACATGATCGGCTTCACCGCATATTGTTTGAAGATGACGCCGGAAGAAGTTATCGCGTTGCTGCGCGATCTACTGGCGCTGCTGAGCAAGTGCGTCTTCTCCCAGCATGGCACCGTTGATAAATTCCTGGGCGACGGGTTGATGGCGGTTTTCGGCCCACCGCTGCCGGGCCCGGCTGACGCTACCAATGCGGCGCGTTGCGCACTCGAGATTTTGCGTTCAATCGATAGTTGGAACGCGCGGTGCCATCGATCAGGTGATGGAGCGATCCGGGTTGCCGTCGGCATTCACTATGGGCCAATCGTCCAGGGTGACATTGGGAGCGATAAGCGACTGGAACTCACGGTAGTCGGCGATACAGTGAATATTGCCAGCCGCGTCGAAGCATACTGTCGAACGCTCGATGCTGCGATGCTTGTCACGGCCTCGTTTGTCGACGCACTTTATGTAGAAGGCAGCGACAACCTGGCAAAGATGTTCGCTGACCTAGGGCACCACATGCTGCGCGGCCGCACTGAGCCAATCCGTCTCCACGGCGTGACAAGGTCGGTCTCCGGAGCGACCCCATTGCGGCCGTTAGCCCCAAAAATATGAGGAAGATACAACCACGACCTTAACTAAGGCCGCGGCGGTCCTTTGAAGCAGCCAGCCTATATCAGGTGGAGAGCTAAGCGCCGCTGGGCCGAGAACTCGTCGCATCAGGCTTGAGCAATCAAGAACGTTCTCGCATGGCGCCCTCCTCCGTTCGATTAGAATAGGAACGGCAGCTGCGGCGAAGACCGCTGCACCTCATATCCAGTCGGCATCAACGGCTGGCACCAAAATCCCCTCATTCAGGTGTACAGGACCAAACTACTTCGGCGCCGGCGGAAACCGCGCCAGGGGAATCCAAGTCGGGTGTGACGCTCGGACAATGACCGGACGATGCGCTGAATACAGTAGTTGGCGGAAATCTTCGGCATTCCTGGAAAAGAATAGCCCCCGTCTCGACCCTAGGTTCGTGCCGTGGGTGAAACCACGCACCTCACGGCCAAGCTCGCTTTTGGAATGATCATGTCCGCAATA
>DATHHQ010000441.1:0-6161 GCA_035490095.1 Bradyrhizobium sp. | reverse complement strand
CCCAGGCGTGGCGACAGCATCAACGTCGTTCGCTACGGCATCGCAATCCCGATGATGACTCAGAAGTGATAAAGAGGACGGCCGATATGAAATGCAGGGAAAATCAGCGATCGACCCGGACCCTCATGGTCCGCGCGCTGTCGTTCTCGGCCGTCGCGGCGCTGACGCTCAATCCGGCCCTGACGCCGGTGGTGGCGAACGACTACCGCGCCGTGGCGCCGGTTGCCGCCGACGGACAGATGAACGCGCGCTTTCTTGCGCTTGGCATCGGAAAATCCATCGTGATCGATCTGCCGCGTGACATCAAGGATGTGCTGGTCGCCGATCCGAAAATCGCGAACGCTGTCGTTCGCTCGGCGCAGCGCGCCTACATCATCGGCGCGGCGGTCGGCCAGACCAACATCGTGTTCTTCGATTCCGCGGGCCAGCAGATTGCGGCCTACGACATCGCCGTCAAGCGCGACCTCAACGGCGTGCGCGCAGCACTGAAGCAGACGCTGCCGAACGCCGACATCCAGATCGAGGGCGTCGGCGACGGCGTGATGCTGTCCGGCTCGGCGGCAAGCCCGATCGAAGCCCAGCAGGCGGGCGAACTGGCGGCGCGGCTGGTGGGCGGGGCCGACAAGGTCGTCAACTCGATCTCGGTCCGGGGCCGCGATCAGGTGATGCTGAAGGTCACGGTGGCCGAGGTCCAGCGCAGCATCATCAAGCAGTTGGGCATCGACCTCTCCGCCACCATGAATTACGGCACCACCGCCGTGACGTTCGACAACAACAATCCCTTCACCGCGCTTGGCCGCTCGCTTGCCGGCAATTCGGCGGTAGCGGGCTTTGGTTCGGCGACACGTAACGGCGTCCCTGTGCCCTCGATCCAGGCTACCATACGCGCCATGGAAGGCGCCGGCGTGATACGAACGCTGGCCGAACCAAACCTGACGGCGATTTCCGGCGAGTCGGCGACGTTCATTGCCGGCGGCGAATTTCCGATTCCCGCCGGCTATTCCTGCGACCCGATCACGCGTGCTTGTACCACCCAGATCAGCTTCAAGAAATTCGGTATTTCGCTCAACTTCACGCCGGTCGTGATGACCGAGGGGCGGATCAGCCTGCGGGTAATGACCGAGGTCTCCGAACTTTCCAACGACAACTCCATTACGTTGAACCAGGCCGGCAGCTCGCTGACCATTCCTTCGGTCAAGACCCGGCGCGCCGAAACGACGCTCGAAATTCCGTCGGGCGGCGCGATGGCGATGGCCGGCTTGATTCAAGACCAGACCAAGCAGGCCATCAACGGCTTGCCGGGTCTGACGCAATTGCCGGTGCTTGGGGCGCTGTTCCGCAGCCGTGACTTCGTCAACAGCCAGACCGAGCTGATGGTGATCGTGACGCCTTTCATCGTTCGTGCGGTTGCTCAAAAGGACCTGTCGCGCCCCGATGACGGATTCGCGGCGGCGTCCGATCCGCAAGCCGATCTGATCGGCAACATCAATCGTATCTATGGCGTTCCAGGCCGGGTAGAGCCCGCCCGGAATTATCGCGGCACCTATGGCTTTATCACCGACTGAGACGGGACGAGGACGAAAACGATGACAGTGAAAATACCCGTCGACCGCATTCGCGCCTGCCGCACGGCGGGAGCGCTTGTTGGTCTTGCAGTCGCGCTGGGGGCCTGCACGCATACCGAGGAAGCCGTGACGGTCGCGGGCTACCCTAACGATTATCGTCAGCGTCATCCGATCGCCATTCAGGAAGCCGACCGGTCGATTGTCATCTTCGTCGGCCACGCGCGTGGCGGCCTTTCCGCTTCGCAGCGCGCCGACGTGATCGGGCTGGCGCAAGTCTGGCTGCGGGAAGGAACCGGCGCCATCAATGCCGATGTGCCGGTCGACACACCGAACGCGCGGGCCGCCGCGGATTCGTTCCGGGAAATTCAGTCGCTGCTCGCGGCGGCCGGCGTGCCGCCACGCGGGATTACTGTCCGCCGCTATCATCCGGAAGACCCGCGCCAGTTGGCAGCGATCCGGCTGAACTATCCGAAGATATCCGCGGTTGCCGGGCCGTGTGGCCTGTGGCCCGAGGACATCGGACCCTCGATCAAGAACCCGAGCTACAGCGAAAACAAATCCTATTACAATTTCGGCTGCGCCTATCAGCGCAACATGGCGGCGATGGTCGACAATCCGGCGGACCTCGTGCAGCCGCGGCCCGAAACGCCCACCTACACAACGCAACGCACGACCGCCTTCGAGAAGTATCGCAAGGGCTCCCCGACCACGGTCGTCTATTCCGATCCCGACAGGGCCAAACTCAGCGACACAGGCAAATGATCAGCTACGCGCAAAAAAATCCCGAAGACCAGCCGGACGCCACTTCCCCGGCCGCGGACGATCACATCGCCCCGGCGCCACGCGTGTCTGTGCAGGCCTTTTGCGAGACGGTGGAAACCGCAGCCGCCGTGCAATCGGCGGGCGAAGACCGCCGCCTCGGCAAGGCCCATCTCAAGATCCAAATGGGGGGCATGGCCGCCGCCATCGAAGCGTATCGTACCGCGCCTACTCCGAACGTGATCATCCTGGAGACCGAAGGCCGCAGCGATATCCTCACCGGCCTCGATCAGCTCGCGACCGTGTGCGATTCCGGATCCCGCGTCCTCGTGATCGGCCGTGTCAACGATGTCACGCTTTATCGCGAGCTGGTGCGCCGCGGTGTCAGCGACTATGTGATCGCGCCGGTCAACACCATCGACGTGGTGCGTTCGGTCTGCGGTCTGTTCTCGGCGCCGGAGGCAAAGGCGGTTGGTCGGATCATCGCCATCGTCGGGGCCAAAGGCGGCGTCGGCGCGTCCACCATCGCGCACAACGTCGCCTGGGCGATCGCGCGCGATCTCGCACTGGACTCCGTCGTCGCCGATCTCGACCTCGCGTTCGGCACCGCCGGCCTCGACTACAATCAGGATCCCCCGCAGGGGATCGCCGACGCGGTATTTTCGCCCGATCGTGTCGATACGGCCTTTATCGACCGCCTGCTGTCGAAGTGTACCGACCACCTCAGCCTGCTGGCGGCGCCGGCGACGCTCGAGCGGGTCTACGATTTTGGCGCCGATGCCTTCGACTCGATCTTCGACACGCTTCGCACCACGATGCCGTGCATCGTGCTCGACGTTCCTCATCAATGGTCCGGATGGACCAGGCGCGCCCTGATCGGTGCGGACGATATTCTGATCGTCGCCGCGCCGGATCTCGCCAACCTGCGCAACACCAAGAATATCTTCGACCTGCTGAAGGCATCGCGGCCCAACGACCGGGCGCCGCTCTACTGTCTCAATCAGGTCGGCATCCCGAAGCGGCCCGAAATCAACGCAGGCGAGTTCGCCAAGGCCATCGAGAGCCCGCCGATTGCGACGATTCCATTCGACCCGCAAATGTTCGGTTCGGCGGCCAACAATGGCCAGATGATCGCGGAAATCTCCGCCAATCATCGCACCACCGAGATGTTTCTGCAGATCGCGCAACGGCTGACAGGCCGTGGCGAAACCAAAAAGCCGCGGGGTTCGTTCCTGTCGCCCCTCATCGATAAGCTGCGGGCAAAGTAAGCACCCGCATGGAGTACCGTCGTGTTTGGTAAGCGTAGCGGAACAGAAAACGATTCGCGGCCAATGAAATCCGCCGTCGGCGTGCTGGAGCCATCTTCCGGCCCGCCGGCTGTGGCTTCGCGTGAGGCACCGCCGCCCAGTGTTTCCTCGCCGCCGCTCTCGCCTGCAAAACCCGCGGCGCCTGCGCCCGTCGTCGACGCGCGGCGATCCGACACCTATTATCAGGTCAAGGCGACAATCTTCGGCGCCTTGATCGAAGCGATCGACCTTGCCCAGCTCGCCAAACTCGACGGCGAGTCGGCGCGGGAAGAAATCCGCGATATCGTCAACGAGATCATCGCGATCAAGAACATCGTGATGTCGATCGCCGAGCAGGAGGAACTGCTCGACGACATCTGTAACGACGTTCTCGGATATGGCCCGCTTGAGCCGCTTTTGTCGCGCGACGACATCTCCGACATCATGGTCAATGGCGCCGGAACGGTATTCATCGAAGTCGCCGGCCGCATTCAGCGCACCGGAATCCGTTTCCGCGACAATCAGCAATTGCTGAATATCTGTCAGCGCATCGTCAGCCAGGTCGGCCGGCGGGTCGACGAATCCTCGCCGATCTGCGACGCCCGGCTCGCCGACGGTTCACGCGTCAACGCCATCGTTCCGCCGCTGGCGATCGACGGCCCCGCACTGACGATCCGCAAATTCAAGAAAGACAAGCTGACCCTGGACCAGCTGGTCAAGTTTGGAGCGATCTCGCCGGACGGCGCGGAGATTCTGCAGATCATCGGCCGCGTCCGTTGCAACGTCCTGATCTCGGGCGGTACCGGCTCCGGCAAGACCACGCTGCTCAACTGCCTCACCCAGTTCATCGAGCATGACGAACGCGTCATTACCTGCGAAGACGCCGCGGAACTTCAACTGCAGCAACCGCACGTGGTGCGCCTGGAAACCCGTCCGCCCAACATCGAAGGCGAGGGCCAGGTCACCATGCGCGAACTGGTCCGAAACTGCCTCCGCATGCGTCCTGAGCGCATCATCGTCGGCGAAGTCCGCGGACCCGAAGCATTCGACCTGCTGCAGGCCATGAATACCGGCCACGACGGATCGATGGGGACGCTGCACGCCAACAATCCCCGCGAAGCCCTGTCGCGCTGCGAATCGATGATCACGATGGGTGGATTCTCGCTTCCGTCGCGGACCATTCGCGAGATGATCTGCGCCTCGATCGACGTGATCATCCAGGCCGCCCGCTTGCGCGACGGCTCCCGGCGCATCACGCACATCACCGAGGTGATGGGCATGGAAGGCGATACCATCATCACCCAGGACCTGTTCCTTTACGACATGGTCGGCGAGGACGCGAACGGCAATATCATCGGGCGCCACCGCTCGACCGGCATCGGACGGCCGCGCTTCTGGGATCGCGCACGATATTACGGCGAAGAGAAGCGGCTTGCCGCAGCACTCGATGCCGCTGAAGTCATCACCGACGTCTAGGCGGAACCATCAACATGCAAGCGCTCGCACTGGCCTTTCTCGCTACCACCACCGTCGGCGGTCTGGCATGGGTATTTCTCTATCCTGCACTTTCGGGAGAGCGAAAGGCCGAGCATCGCCGGGCCGCGGTCGCGAAGTCGGAGCCGGCCGCTCGTCAGGTCGATAAAAATCAGCGCTCGCGCCGCGAACAGGTCGAAGGATCGCTGAAGGACCTCGAGGCGCGCCGCCAGAAGGAAAAGAAGATCCCGCTCGGCAGCCGCCTCACCCAGGCCGGCCTGACCTGGACCGTCAAGAAGTTCATGATCATTTCCGGCGTTCTCGCCGCCGTCAGCTTTGCGATCGCGATGCTGGCCGGGGGCGGATTGCTCGCGGCCGTCGGCCTGGCATTCGCAGCCGGTTTCGGTCTGCCGCGCTGGGGCTTGAGCTATCTCAAGACGCGCCGGGAAAAGGCGTTCCTCAAGGCGCTCCCGGACGCCGTTGACGTGATCGTTCGCGGCATCAAGGCGGGTCTGCCGCTGTTTGAATCCATCAAGGTCGTCGCGGCCGACGCGCCGGAGCCGCTCAAGGGCGAATTCCTCGCCATCATCGAAACCCAGGCGATCGGCATGCCGCTTGGCGACGCCTGTGCCCGCCTGTTCGAACGGATGCCGGTGCCGGAGGCGAACTTCTTCGGCATCGTGATCTCGATCCAGCAGAAGTCCGGCGGTAACCTGTCAGAGGCCTTGGGCAACCTGTCCAAGGTGCTGCGCGATCGCAAGAAAATGGCGGAGAAGATTCAGGCCATGTCGATGGAAGCCAAGGCCTCCGCGGGCATCATCGGCTCATTGCCGCCGATCGTCATGCTGCTGGTCTACCTGTCGACCCCCGAATACATCTCGCTGCTGTGGACCCATCCAACCGGTCAATTGATGCTGGTTGGCTGCGTGGTCTGGATGTCCATCGGCATATTCGTCATGAAAAAAATGATCAACTTCGACTTCTGATGGTGCAGCATGATTAGTTTTCTGGTCGACAAGCTTCACGATGCGCGCTTCATGACCATGCTGCTGGCGGCTATCGCCGCCAGCGCGACCGC
>DATHHQ010000440.1:0-9017 GCA_035490095.1 Bradyrhizobium sp. | reverse complement strand
TTCGCCGGAGCACCGGGAGATCGTCGATCTCGTCTACTACCACGAGAAATCCGTGGAAGAAGTAGCTGAAATCGTCAGTATACCGGAGAACACCGTGAAGACGCGCTTGTTTTATGCGCGCAAAAAATTAGCCGAACTGCTCAAGGCAGCCGGTGTGGAGCGAGGTTGGCCGTGATGGCGACAAGCAAAAAAATCCTGGAGCAAGAGCCCAGTGAAGTAGAAATGCTGTTGCCATGGCATGCGGCAGGCACCCTCAACGCGCGCGATGCCCGCCGCGTTGACGAAGCACTCGCCCGCGATCCCGGACTTGCGAGACAATACGCCGCGATCCAGGAAGAATACGCCGAAACCATTCATCTCAACGAAAGCCTCGGCGCGCCGTCCGCGCGCGCCATGCAGAAGCTGTTCGCGGCGATCGATGGAGAGCCGGCGCGCAAGCCGTCGGTGTCGTTCGACATCTCCGCCCGGATCGCCGGGTTTTTCGCGAAGCTCTCACCACGGACGCTGGCCTGGTCGGCGGGCCTGGGCGCGCTTCTGCTGCTATTGCAGGCTGGCGTGATCGGCGCGGTGCTGATGACGAAGCAGAACGCCTCGTTCCAGACGGCGTCGTTAAGTCCCAGTGCGCCAAGCCCCGGTGCGCCGATCACCCGCGCATTGGGACCGGAAGCGCCGCCGCCGCGCGCGCTGGTGCGGTTTGCGCCGGATGCACGCGTCGCCGACATCACGGCGTTGCTCGACAACTATCAAGCCTCGATCATCGACGGCGCCAAGGGCGGCCTGTTTCGGCTGCAATTCGCCAACAGAGCGATGGGCAGGGACGAATTTGCCGGCCTGATGCGCAAGCTGCAAAACGAGAAGATCGTCAGTCTCGCGGTAGATGCACAATAAGCCGCGCGACGGCGCATCGTCGATACCGCATAAACCCGAGGCCTCATGGTCCACGATCGTGCCAACTGGCGGAGTAAGACGCGACGCGCGGCGCTGGCATTGACCGTCGCGGCGTTGCCGTTTGCGTGTCTCGATGGCGCATCGGTTTATGCGCAAAGCATCATGCGCTCGCCGAACCTCAACATAGGGTCGCGGATTCCGAGTATCAATCCGAACATCGCAGGCAGAATCACACCCAACCTCAGGACGTATCCGGCCTGCAGCTACGCCTATCGCGACAGCAACGGCGAATGCTCGGATAAGCCGGTGTCATCGGCCGACGGCGGCGGCGGTTCAACGGGCAAAGGCAAGAACAAGAGTAAGCACAGCGGCCCGCTCAGTAAGCTTCCGCAGACAGTCCTCAATTCGCGCACGATCGCAGGCGAAATCGTGGCCGAGATCGACGGCTCGCTGTCCGACGCGCAGGCCGACGAGCTGGCGCGGCGTCATCGGCTCGAGCGCATCGGATCGCAGAACTTTCCGCTCATAGGCGCCACCATCGGCCTGTTCCGCATCGTTGACCGCAGGACGGTGGAGACGGTAGGCCGCGAACTCACAGCCGACGGCATTCGCTCGGTGCAGGCGAACTTCCGCTATGTGCTGCAGGACCAGCAGGCAGCATCGACCGAGGGCGATCCCGCCCAATATGCGCTTCTGAAACTTCGATTGCCCCAGGCGCATACGCTGGCCCACGGCGCCAACGTCACCATCGCCGTTATCGATTCCGGAATCGACATTCGACATCCGGAACTTGCGAATGCGATTGCAGGCTCCTTTGATGCGCTCGGCAGCAAGGAAGGCCCGCATGTCCACGGCACCGGCATAGCCGGCACGATCGTGTCGCATGCGCGGCTGATGGGGAGCGCGCCGGCGGCGAGGATTTTGGCGATCCGCGCCTTCGGCGTGGCGGCGGGCGGCGCAGAAAGCACCTCATTCGTGATCCTGAAGGGGCTCGATTACGCGGCGGCTAACGGCGCACAGATCGTCAATATGAGCTTCGCCGGCCCGAAGGATGCCTTGATCGAACGCGGCATCGCCGCCACCGCCGCCAAGGGTATCGTGATGGTTGCCGCCGCCGGCAATGCCGGGGCGAAATCACCGCCACTATATCCCGCCGCCAATGCAAACGTGATTGCGGTCAGCGCCACCGATGCACAGGACAAACTGTTTGCGGCATCGAACCGCGGCGGCCATATCGCGGTCGCCGCCCCGGGCGTCGATATCTTCCTGCCGGCGCCCGATGAAAAGTACCAGATGACGTCCGGCACCTCGTTCTCCGCGGCATATGTCAGCGGCCTCGCCGCCCTGATGCTGGAGCGCAATCCTGCATTGAATCCGGGCGAAGTGCGCACGATCCTGATGAAAACAGCCCGCGATCTCGGTTCCCCCGGCCGCGATGACCTGTTCGGCGCTGGCGAAGCGGATGCCTTTGCGGCGGTCTCCGCCGTCGTCACCGCGCCGGCGGCGCCGGTTGCCGCGGTTTCGGGCACCCCCGCCGCTGAAAAAGTCGAGGTTCGTCAGGACGTTCCCTCGACCAGGGACTTGAGCCCGCCGGGTGCCGCCATGGCGTCCGACAAGTCGGCCGTTCGCGAAGCCCATCGCCCCGCCGCGCAATAATTTCAGCCTGGATGCCGCTCAAAAATAGTTGCCCAGAAGTTAAAAAAATTCGCGGGCCGTTTGAACGTTCGGCGACCCTCCCGCGACCTATATTTGTGGGAGCGGTAATCCCTCCCCATCGAGGCTGTATTCGGCGCGAGCGCCCATCCACCCCAAGCGCCTGTATAGCTTGACCCGTCCGGTTGTCCCCCCGGACGGGTCTTTCGTTTTGGCCGCATTTTCTGAGCAAAATCAGCCGCTAGCTTTGTGCTCCTCAAGCGCTCCTCGAAGGTCAGTCGCCGCAACCCCGTCATGCCGGGACGCGGCTTGACGTGAAGAGGCAGGAAAAACGCGGATTTGTATCCGCGCCAGCGTTCTGGCGGGGGCAGACCGCTGGACAACGCTGGAGTTTTCCACAGAATATCCTTGTCACGTCTAGGTGATTCGTCTCCCGTTGCGTCCGCGTCCGTTTTTCTCCTTACGGGCTGGTTTATGACACATCGAGCAGACGTGGCACGTGGCCGCGACGTTGTCGCGCGCTGGTGCGATTTTGCCGAACGGCGGCTGGAATATCTGACGGAACTGTTCGAAACCGGCCGCTGGCGTCGTTATCACACCGAGCGAGAATTTCTCGAGAATATCCAGGAGGCCAAAACCGCGGTCGAAACCTGGCGCGACCTGTTGACGCGCGAGGCCTCCCGCGACAACGCCGCCATCGACATGTCCTGGCTCCGCCGCAGCAGGGCCACCAGGGCGATGCAACCGCGCGGTCACATTTTAAGCGATCAGGTTCATCGGTTTCAGCCGCACTCGGTGCAGATCCCGGCCGAACCGCCGCCGCCATCAGATCGTTCGAACGTCGCGGAATCCGATCAATTTTGTTCGGGCGCAGCGCCGTCCGCGCCGGACAGAAACGCGCCGGTTAATAGGTCAGCCTTGGAAAACGCTGCGCTGGACATTGCCTCGCTCGCGCAACGCTATCCGCTGCTCCGCAACGTGATGTAAGGCACGCCAATTTCCTGGGACCAAACAGGTGGGCGGCGATGACGTGAGCCTATCTGCGCACCGCATTCGTCCCAATCACCACCTGGGCAAAATGTTGCGCGCCTGTGGCGGAAAGATCCGGTGTAATGGCGCGGGCGTGATCGAGCCCGACCACCGCGCCCCGCGGCGTTTCCGAGATCATGTTGTTGTTGACCAGCGCCGTGCCGGCGCCCGGCATCACCGACACGCCGACGCCGACAAAGGCGTTGCGGATCACGTTGCCGGTTATCACGACGTCGCGCAGATATTTGCCCCAGCCGGCGATGATCCCGAACGCCGGCGCGTTCTCGATCACGTTGCCGGTAACCGATGTGTCGGCCTCGACATAGATGCCGATGCCGGCATCGTCGTCGGGCGCGGTGCCGATCGGGCGCTTCTGCAACAGGTTGCGAATGATGTTGCCCTGTACGACCGCGATGCGTCCGCCCTCGTTGAAATTGCAGACTGAAACACCCAAAGCCGCGCCGTCCACGGTGTTGTTGGCGATCACCGCGCCCTCGAACGAAAACTCGGAATACAGCGCCACTTCGCGGACGTCGCTGACGCTATTGCCCGTGATCTGGATGTTGGACGCCGAATTGCCGCGCACGGCCGAATAATCGCAATTGCGGATACGGTTGCCGCGCACGATCACGTTGCCGGCCCGAAACGCGTTGATGGCGTTGCCGTATTGTCCGGAGCCGCCGGGGCCGGCCTTGATGTCCTCGATGCGGTTGTCGATCACCTGCGTGCCGTCGTCGCCGATGGCGGTGCGCAGGATTTCGATGCCGTTGTCGTTGGTCCCTTGAATGGTGTTGCGCGAAACCAGCAAACCCTGCGCGTCGAACGACACGATCGCCGTGGTGGCTGACTTGGTGATGATGTTGCCGCTGATGTCGCCGGAGACGTTCTCGAACCAGATGCCGTTGCCGCCGCTGCCGGTGATTTCGCAATCGGTGATACGGATGTCGCGTCCGCCAAGGCAATGCACCAGGCCTCGGCGATCCGGCAGCTTGATGCCGCCGCCATCCAGCGTGATGCCGGTGAGCCCAACGCTGTTGGTGCCTTCGCCTGACAGCATCGACGCACCGCCGATGAACATGAATTTGGTCGCGCCGCGCACGCCGACCAGTTGGGTGCCGCTTTGCAAGCGAAGCAGCCCGGTGCGATAGACGCCCGGCGGCAGCGCCAGGGGAGCCTGCGCGCGCGCGGCCTCGTCGATCGCCCGCTGCAAAACCTTGGTCTGATCGTCGACACTGCCAGGCCGGACGCCATAATGCGTGGCGTCGCGCCCGAACGCCGAGGTTGGCGGTGCAGCGCGAGCGGCGTCCGGCGACATCGCCACCGCGCCGGCAACGCCGGCTACGGAAGCTCCGATGAGATGGCGGCGATTGATGTGCATGATCGCGTCTCCGGCGGATACGCTTGACCCTTGTCCGCAACCTCTGAGTAACGCAAAAATGCGGCCGAGCGTGGCAAAGGCGAGGGCAGAACGGGGCGATTGTCGGGGGTAGGGTTAATCATTGAGCGAATTAACGTTCGCGACGTAGCCTCGTAGTTTCGTAGGGTGGGCAAAGGCGCGCTTGCGCCGTGCCCACCATTTCCAATGCAAATGAGATTGGTGGGCACGCTTCGCTTTGCCCACCCTACGAAACTACGAGGCCGACCGGCGTGGATCTTTCCCGCTCGGCTTGCCTCGTCAGTCTCACCATCTCCAGCAACATGGCTTCACCGGCATCGACCAGCTGTTCCAGCGTAACGCGGTGCGCCGCGTCCTTGCGTTGCGATGTGCCACCGCGCGCGAGCGGCGGCACATGCACGAAGGCGGCCAGGCGAGGGCCATCGCCAGCGTTCGCAGCCTCAATCGCGCGCCAGCTGAGATAGTTGCAGAGATAGCTTCCGGCATCGCGCGAGGCCCGTGCATCGACGCCGGTGCCGACGGCCGCACGCAGCAATTTGGCGGTGTGCGGACCGAACATCATGGCGTCGGCGCCACCCGCGATCGATCCCTTGCGCGCGCGCGTGCGATCGGCATCGGACCACAGCGTGGTGACGGCGTTGCGGGCGCGGGTTTCGATCCGGACGTGCGGCGTGCGGTCGGCGAGGCCGAACATCAGCAGCGCATGCGGACGATGCCGGGCGATGAGTTCGGGTAGTTCCCGATCGACCGTGCTGTAGGTGACATGGAAAATGTGGCCCGACAGTTCGACATCGCTGAACGCGGGACGGCGCAGGCGTAACAGCCGCGCCACCAGCGGCTGCGTCGGATTGTACGGCGCGCCGGGAAACGGACCAAAACCAGTGATGAGGATGCGGAGTTTATCGCTCAATTTGATCAAACCCTCTGCCCGTCATGCCCGCCACCGGGTCTCGCCTGCGGCAAGCCCGATGACAGGCTCCAGCGGGCATCCCGTAAACGCCGATGCGCATGTGCTTCTCGATCGCGGCTCTGGAATACTGGATCGTCCGCTTTCGCGGACGATGACGCTGCTGTTGGAACAGCACACTGGACTGAATCTCACCGCAGCATCTCCGCAATCTGCTCCGCCGCCAGCGCCGGCGTGATGCGGCCGTCGGCCACCTCGGCTTCGATCTTCTTCACTTTCGTTCGAATTGCCGGATCGGCGCGCAGCCGCGCCATCATCCGCTGCTCCAGCATCGACCACATCCACTTCACCTGCTGCTGTCGCCGTCGCGCGGCAAATTCGCCCGAGGCTTTCATCGCCGTGCGGTGATCGAGGATTTTCTGCCACAGCGTGTTGATGCCGGTGCCGGTCAACGCCGAATAGGTCAGGACCGGCGGATGCCAGTGCTCCGAGCGCGGGCTCAGGATATGCAGCGCGCCGCGATACTCGGCTGCGGCAAGGTTGGCGCGCTTGATGTTGTCGCCGTCGGCCTTGTTGACCGCGATCATGTCGGCAAGTTCGACCAGTCCCTTCTTGATGCCCTGCAACTCGTCGCCGGCGCCCGGCAGCATCAGCGCCAGGAAAAAATCGGTCATGTCGCAAACCGCGGTCTCGGATTGCCCGATGCCGACGGTCTCCACCAGCACCACGTCAAAGCCCGCGGCCTCGCACAACAGCATCGCTTCGCGGGTTTTCGCGGCGACCCCGCCGAGCGTGCCGGATGCCGGCGAGGGCCGGATGTAGGCGCCTTCGGAAGCGGACAGTCGCGCCATCCGCGTCTTGTCGCCGAGGATCGAGCCGCCGGTGCGGGCGGAGGAGGGGTCCACCGCGAGCACCGCGACCTTGTGCCCGCGTTCGATCAGGAACATCCCGAGCACGTCGATGGTGGTCGACTTGCCGACGCCGGGCGAGCCGGTAATGCCGACCCGGATCGCCTTGCCGGTGTCGGGCAGCAGCGCCTGCACCAGATCGCGCGCCGCGGCCTGGTGATCGGCGCGCCGGCTTTCGATCAGCGTGATCGCCCGCGCCAGCGCCGCGCGGCCTCCGGCGCGGAGGTTCTTTGCCAATGCTTTGATATCGATGGAGGCATTCTTTGGCGGGGTCATGCCTTGGTTTACAACGGCCGGACCCGACAGGCGAGGGGGGACGCGATCAGTGTGCACCGCTCACGTTCCGCATAACTTCCGGTCGTCCAGCAGCTTGCGCATCGGGCCATCCTTCAGGGCAGCGCATGCCGGGCGGGCGGTCGACCGCGCTTCTTCCGGACGGTCCCGGCTGATGGCGATGGCCAGCATGGCGCGCAGGCCAGTTCCAACTTGCGGGGTCAGGATCGAACGCCAGGCCCCTTCCTCGGCGAGACCGGCGCGCGCTTCTCGTTCCGCGCCGGCCGGATCGTTGGCATCCAGCAGATCGGCGGTTCTCAGGAAACGAGGCCGCGGATCGTGCGGGTACTGTGCGATCAACTCGGCCGCGTGGGCTCTCATGTCGGCGTTTGTCTTTGGAAATTTATCCGGGGGAATGAGCTGCGCGGTAAAGGCCGCGGCTTGGTAGCTTTGCAGGATGGATATGACCGGATAAGCCAACGCGAAAACCCCCGCGACCGCAATTGCCGCCGCGGCCTGCCGAAATCCTGGCGATACTTCGGTCTGCGACCAGACCCTCAGCATAACGAGACCGACGGCCACGCCGCCAATCGCACCCCCGAAATGTGCCGCGTAGTCGACCTTGTGGCCCTGCAGCGCGCTCGCCAGCGGCAGCAGCGACGGGATCAGGACGTAGATGGCGTTCATCTGCAGGCCGGTGCGGAGAGCGCCGGGAGGAAAATGCATGCTGATGACCAGCATGGCGGCAAACAGTCCCATGATCGCACCCGACGCGCCGACCGATACGATCGACGCCGGATTCAACACCAGCGACAATAGCGATCCACCGAGCGCGCCGACGGCGTATAGGGCGCCAAACCACGCGCGTCCGATCAGACTTTCGAGGGCGCGGCCCGCGAGGAACAATCCAACCGCATTCATCGCCAGATGGGCGGCGTCCACATGCAAGAACGGTGCGGATAACAGCCGATACCACTGGCCGGATTGCAGAACGAGCGACTGCGCCAGACCGCCAAAGGCCACCAGCGTGGCGATTGTCGGCTCCAGCATTTTCGTCCACGGACCGATGCCGTACACGATCTCGGCTGCAAATACCGCGAACAGGACCGCCAGGATTGCAGCGGTGAGGATGGGAAACGATGGTTGTGCCACCGCGATGACCGGTGGCGCTAGATTCCCATCGGCCTCGCGCGGCGCGGCAACGAGTTGCTCAACAAAGCCATGATAGACCCCCTTGGAGATCCATGTCCTGTCACTGTTCCACACCTCGCCCGACGCCGTGTCGACGATCATGGCGGAGGGGATGACCTTGGCTCTCAGAGACGATCGCTTGAAGAGCTTGAGCCGCTGTTGCTGATCAGTCGAGCCAGGACCGACTTCCATGATCCGGATAAAGACCGGCATCTTAGCGCTGTTTATTTTTCCGGTGTATTTCAGGCAGGTTTCACCGATCTGCCGGACTTCGTCGACGCCGAGACTGAAGGCCTCGTTGGGGTATGCCTCGCGATCGATCATGCAAAGGATGGTGAATGTATATCCATCCGATTGGGTGAGAACGATGTCGCTGACGGCGGCGAGTTTTTGAACTTCGGGAACGCTCGCAAGCTCGAAGCCTTTTTTGGCGATAAATTGCTTCGCCAGATAGATGCAAAATGTTTCGGGTGGAATTTCCGACGTGCCGAAATCGGGTGGTGTCGGATCGGTCGATGTCATGTGAAGTCTCAGGTCGGCATTCAGAGATTTGAGAAGCGTGCCACGCTTTGGTTGCTCGGTCCATGCGGTTGGCGCGTTCGACTCAGCTTTCAGACAAACAATTCCAGTTGCAACTTCACGATCTCGCGACGCGACGCGCCCGAGTTGTGCATTTAATCTTTCGCCCTCTTAGAGGGCGTGGGGAACGCCGGATGCCCGTGGCACCCGCGGCCTCGTGTGCACTTGGTAGTGGTAGAACGCACACGAGTAA
>DATHHQ010000439.1:0-19286 GCA_035490095.1 Bradyrhizobium sp. | reverse complement strand
CCGCCTCGGCGTCGACGTCGAGAAGATGTTTATCCCGCACCCCGTAGCGCTCGAGCAGTTGAAGCGCGGAGAGATTGCCGGCGTCGTGTTTGTGACTTCGAAGCCGGTCGACGCGTTCGTGAAGGGAAAATGGGAGCCGGGTTTCAAATTCCTGGCCGTCGAATACGGTTCGAAATTCGAGGATTACTATCTCCCCTCGTATCTGGAGCCAACGGATTATCCCAACCTTGTCGCCAAGGGTGAGCGGATCGCCACCATCGCGGTGCCCACGATTCTCGCTTCGTTCAACTGGCGCCCCAGCTCGCCGCGCTATCATCGTGTTGCGCGCTTTGTCGATCAACTTTTCAGTCGGGTGGACAAGCTGCAGGCGCCCGGCTTCGATCCGAAATGGAAGGACGTCAATCTGACCACACGAGTCCCCGGCCTGGAGCGTTTTCAACCGGCCCAGGAGTGGCTTGATCGGACGAGTCCTACCAAGCAAAGTGGGCGTCCATGATGCGCGCATCGCTGATCGCCGTCGTTCTCTCGAGTGTTGGCGGGGCGGTTTGCGCTCAAACTGCGAACGAGACAGTCGCAGGCCTGGAATCCTGCTTTCAATCGGCTCGCCGCGCTGACTCGGTTTGCTCGAACCTGCCAAATGATGCGGTTCAGCGCCTGGATTGCCTTCAGAAGGCACGCACCGCACAGCTCGAATGTCTGCGGCACGTTCCGCCGCCCACCTCTGATGCATTCGCAGCGGCGCAAAAACCCGCTGCCACCGCCGCATTGGGAGCAGCAACCGTCTTGCCAGAAAAGCCCGCAGCCGTTTCACCAGACCGGCCTGCGAGAGCCGTCGATAGTCCGTCAAAGCCAACCGATACAAACTGGATCGTTAGCGAGACGACTTCACCGGTGGATTACGCCCCGCTGACCACAGCGGTGATCCGTTTGCCGTTCAGCGTGAAAGATGCACCGAACACTCTCGCCATTCGATGTCTTGGAGGACGCACCGAATTCCTGGTTCGCACCGAGGGGACATGGCGGGCATCGCGCGCCAGGGAAGTGCAAGTCGATTATCAGATCAACGACCAACCCTCCGTCAGGCTGGCCTGGACCGCGTCCGCGGATGGAAAGACCGCGAGTTACAAAGACAATGCAATCGGATTTTTGCAGTCGCTGCCGGAAGGCGGACGATTGAAAATCAGCGTGCTCGATGGACCGGGTCCGAGCCACGAAGCGACGTTCCAACTCGCCGGATTGGATGCCGTCCGAGAAAAAATTGCGGTGGCATGCAAGTGGGCGCCACCAGCCAACAAAATAACTTCGGAGAAGCGCTAAGCCAGATTGTCGAAATCCGGTGACTTGATCAGTTGACCTGATCATTTGACTTGGGACGATGTTACCCTGGTTCGCGCTAAAACAGGTATGTGAGTTCCAAAGGAGTTTGGGATGCGTGGATGGTTTCGTAAGGCGACATTCGCGGCGATTGCCTCGGTTTCTCTGATCTCGGCGGCTTTGGCGGATAAGCCGAAAGCGCTCGGTTCTGCAAAGCCCCATCGTCTGGCCATTCAGGTCGATCAGAACGATCCGGCGGTCATGAACCTCGCGCTGAATAACGCCACCAACGTCATCGAGTATTATCGCGCAAAGGGCGTGGACGTAACGGTGGATATCGTCACCTATGGACCCGGCCTGCACATGCTGCGCGCCGATACATCGCCGGTACAGGATCGCATCAAGAGTTTGAAGGACGCTGCGTTTCCCAGCAAGATCCAGTTTTCCGCGTGCAACAACACCAAGGAAGGCATGGAGAAGAAAGAGGGCCACCCGATCAAGGTGCTCTCTGAGGCCGTCATCGTTCCGTCGGGCGTCGTTCGATTGATGGAGCTGCAGGAGCAAGGCTGGAGTTATGTCCGGCCATGAACAGACTTATCGGCCGCCACGCCCGGATTGAGCAGGCCCACGCGTTAGGCTGTCACCTCTTAGCCACAATCGAAACTCATGTTATGCCTGCGGCACAGCGGTTTCTTTCAACGCAAGGTTGATTATATTAGTTTTACTTTTTTTGGAGGTTGCTATGAACGCCATTTCAAACGTTTCCATGCGCGCCATTCCCGCAACCCAGGCTGACGTTCATCCTCTCGACGTTCATCCGCTCATGACCATCGCGCTGTTTTGCGGTCTGGTTTGGGCGCAGCTTTCTGCGTGGCGACTTTCGGTTTGGATTTGAGCGCCGGCGTTTTTTAACGGGCCATCACGACGCGCCGGCATACAATCGTTGCGCTGACGGGCAGTTCTGCTCGATCAGCCGCGCGGACGTAAAAATTTCCGTCGTGCGCGACCACCATTGAATAATCGGGCTGCGAGTATTGCGACCAAGTGGAGTAAATCATGCGGAAGAGATGGGTGCTGCTGACCAGCATGTTGTTGCTCGGTTCCGCGGGAACCGCTGAAGCCACGCCGCTGGACTCCCCGGACATCGTGTATATCGACGGACTGCCGTGCAACAGCCTTTGCCAGTCCTATATGGCGTGGTCCCGCAAAGCGTCGTCGATATCAGCGCAAGCTGCGTTCGCGCCGCGTTTCCCGAAACCGCGCGGCGCGACCGGGATGCGCGGGGAAGGATCGAGGTCCGCGACGCGCGTCCGCCTGGCGAAACCGGCCGCACCAAATTCCAACGACATCCGGCGAGCACCAATCGCGGATTCGCAGCCCGCAAGTAATGCCGTTTCCAATTCCGGAACGACACCGGAGCGGGTGACGGCCGCGACAGCGGCTCCGGCGCCGGAACAGAAAGCGGGCCATTCCGACCGCGCGGAAGTTGTATTGCCCGGCGTTGCCGAAAAGCCCGCATCGGCGTCGTCAAACAACGGGGATCGCCTGGTTGCCATTCTCGTGGCGCGCCCGGAAATCAAATCGGTATCCGATCTAACCAACAAGAACATTGCGATAGACGACCGGCAAGCTGCGTCTGACACTCATCTCGGGACCGCGATCGCGGCAGCGGGGGCGGGCGAAGTCCAGCTGAGCGAGGGACAAACCAAGGCGATCAATCGGTTGATCAGTGGAGAGGTGTCGGCTGCAGTGTTGACTTCGATCTATCCGGAAGCAGCGGATTGGGTTCCCGAAATCGCAGGCTTCACGATTTTTCGAATACCGCTTTCGCCATCTCCAGTGAAGGCACGACTGGAGTCCTCAGGTGATGCCGCTGCCGGCTCCAACATCAGAACGATTCAGCAGCAGGTCGCGGCCGCGGCGACGCTCGCGGAGCAGGTGACGGCCGCCCCGGCGCCGGAACAGAAAGCAGGTCCTGCGTCGCCAAACAATACGGACCGTCTGGTTGCTCTTCTGATGGCGCGCCCGGACATCAAGTCGGTGTCCGATCTGGCCAACCAGAACATTGCGATCGATGCCAGGCAATCTGCGTCCAACGCCATTGTCCGGACGGCGATCGCGGCGGCGGGAGCAACCGAAGTCCAACTGAGCGAGGGTCAAACGGCGGCTGTCGATCGGTTGATCAATGGAGAGGTGCCGGCCGCGGTTCTGGCCCTGGTGTCTCAGCAGGCGGCGGAGTGGTTTCCCGAAATCGCGGGCTACAGGATTCTTCGCATCCCGCTTTCGCCGCCCGCATTGCAGGCACGGCTGGAGCCCGCAGGTCAGGCTGCCGCCAGCGCCGTTGCCGATCCCGATGCCAGAAAGATACAGCAGCAGGTGACGGCTGCCACGGCGGTCGCCGAGCACGTGATGACGCTGCGGGATGCCCAGAAGACCACACCCGCATCGCCAAACAACGATGATCGGGTTGTCCTTCTCATGGCTCGCGCTGAAATCAAGTCGATATCCGATCTCGCCGGTAAGGATATTGCAATCGATGACAGGCATTCCGCATCGAACGACAAGGTCCGGACCGCGATCGCGGCAGCGGGGACGACTGAGGTTCAACTCAGCGAGGGTCAAACCAGGGCGATCGATCGGTTGATCGCTGGAGAAGTGCCGGCTGCGGTGCTGACGTTGGTTTATCCAGAAACCGGGTTTCCCCAATTCGCAGGCTTCAAGATCTTTCGCATCCCGCTTTCGCCGCATTCGGTGCAGGCACGGTTGGAGACGGCAGGTAACGCCGCCGCCGGGTCCGGTAGCGCACCAGCAAAGATCCCGGATTCGCGCCCCGCAGGCGGTGCCGCCGCTAATTCCAACGCCAGAACAATCCTGGAGCAGGTCGCGGCCGCCACGGCGCTGGCGGAGCACGTCACGGCCGCCGCAGCGGTCGCGGCGCCGGAGCCGAAGGCAAATGCCGCCGAAAAGACCGCATCTGCGCCGCCGAACGACACGGATCCTCTGGTCGCCCTTCTGATGGCGCGCCCGGAAATCAAGTCGGTTTCCGATCTGGCCAGCAAGAACATTGCGATCGATGATAGGCAATCCGCGTCCAGCGATAGTGTCCGGACCGCGATCGCGGCAGCGGGAGCGGGTGAAGCCCAGCTAAGCGAGGGGCAAACCAAGGCGATCAGCAGGTTGATCAGTGGAGAGGTGCCCGCCGCAGTTTTGACATTGGTGTCCCCGGAAGCGGCGGAGTGGTTTCCCGACATCGCCGGCTTTAAGATTTTTCGCGTCCCACTTTCGCCTCGTTCATTGAAGGCGCGACTCTAGAGCGTTTTCAAGCGAAAGCCTGCCCCGGACTTGATCCGGGGTGGAGACCGGTTCGCGTCAAGAAAACGCGTCAAATCAAGAATCTAGAGCGCAGTTTCGATTCTATCGAAACGGAAATGGCTCTAGTCCCCGTCTAGAGCGGGATGACTTTTCTTCGAATCGTCATCCCGCTCTATCTTTTTGTTTGAGCAAGATCTTTTCGCTAGTCCCCGCCGTTTTCTTTGGAAATCCGTCGTCAGCCGATCGGTGGAGGCGCTGACGGCGGAGCGGATAGTTGTTTGGATTCAATCAGGATGCGTTGGTACAGTTCAAAACCGCAGCATTTCGAAGTTGCTGCGTCATCGAGCAATTAAAACTGCGAACAACTAAACGGTCTGGTGGAAAAATTTTACAAGACGGGAACATTGCCGCCGAATTGCCACGTACACTTTTGACATTGACCAGACATTTTATCGGCACGTGTGGCTGAGCAATACAATTTCGTCGACAGCCGCCGCGAGCCGATGCTGAACCACCGATTGGACAGGGGTGTGAGATGCGAAGGCGAAGACTGGAGATATATCGACGCGCTGTTGATCTGGCTAACACCGGCAAATATGACAGCTGGAAAGAGATACAAAAGGAATTGGCCAAGGAAGGTTACGAGCGGACTTTCGGACTGCTCGCAAGCGATCGAATCCGGTCAACGCTCGATGTTCATTGCTCAAAGAGCCGGCAAGCAATGCCGCCGCCAGCCTAAGCATCGGTGGATCGGCCGGACGGTTGCGGCCTTGACGTCTGCTTCAGGCTGGCCTGCGGAGCGGTGACGAGGTCGCCGCTCCGCGGCCTGGCCCAAGGGGTTTTGGCGCAAGGGGTTTTGGCTCAAGGGTCTTGGCTCAGGGCGTTACGTCGGCGCGTCGCACGGCTTTCGGCGCGCTGTGCTGCTTCCAGGTCGAATTTGCGACATGGACCGGAGAGAACGGCGGACGCTCGATATAACGTCCATCGCCCTTCTCGGCGCGAAGCTCGCCCATCGTCCAGGCGAGTTTGCCGCGTGACAGCGTGACAACCGGCGCGCCGATGCAGGCGTAATCCTCGAACACATTGTAATCGATGCGGCTCAACTGGCTGCTGGCGCTGATGGTTTTGCTTGCCGCCGGATCCCACACCACAATGTCGGCGTCCGAGCCGGCGGCGAGCCGCCCTTTTTTTGGATAGATATTGAGGATGCGGGCGATATTCGAAGAAGTCACCGCGACGAACTCCTCCTTTGTCAGCCGGCCGGTATTGACCGCAGCGGTCCAGAGCAATGGCATGCGGTCTTCGAGACCGCCGGTGCCGTTCGGGATCTTGCGAAAATCGTCGATGCCAAGTCGCTTCTGCTCCGTGGTGAACGCGCAGTGGTCGGTCGCGACCACCTGCAGCGAGCCGGATTGCAGCCCGGCCCAAAGACTGTCCTGATGCGCCTTCGCGCGGAACGGCGGTGACATCACGCGTCGGGCGGCATGGTTCCAGTCGCTGTTTTCATACTCGGTCGCGTCGAGCAGCAGATGCTGGATCAGCGGCTCACCATAGACGCGCTTGCCGTTGGCGCGGGCCCGGGCGATCGCCTCATGCGACTCGCGGCAGCTCGTATGCACCACATAGAGCGGCGCACCCGTCATGTCGGCGATCATGATGGCGCGGTTGGTCGCCTCGCCTTCGACCTCCGGCGGGCGGGAGTAGGCGTGGCCCTCGGGACCGGTGACGCCGCGCCCCAGCACAGCCTCCTGCATGCGTGCGACGACGTCGCCGTTCTCGGCGTGGACCAGCGGCATGGCGCCAAGCTGGGCGCAACGCGCAAACGAGTTGTAAAGCTCGTCGTCATTCACCATCAGCGCGCCCTTGTAGGCCATGAAGTGTTTGAAGGTGTTGATGCCGTAGGTCTTGACGACGACCGCCATCTCATCGAACACCTGCTCCGACCACGATGTCACGGCCATGTGAAAGCCGTAGTCGCTGGCGGCCTTCTCGGATTTGCGCCGCCAGTCCTGATAGGCCGCCAGCATCGATTGCCCGGGATCCGGAATGCAGAAATCGACGATCATCGTGGTGCCGCCGGCAAGTGCTGCCTTGGTGCCCCATTCGAAATCGTCGGATGACACGCTGCCCATGAACTTTAGCTCGAGATGGGTGTGCGGATCGATGCCGCCCGGCATGACGTAACAGCCGCCGGCGTCGACGACCGTTGCGCCGGAGGGCGCGTCGATCGCGGGGCCGACCGCCACGATGGTCTCGCCGTCGATCAGGACGTCCGCGCGCCGCGAATGATCATGGTTCACGACGGTACCGCCGCGGATGATGAGGCTGGCCATGGCAACTCCGAACAGGCAATTCTAAAGATGGCAACTCTAGCTGTTTCGGCGGCCCGATGGTCGCTCAAAAGTCGGGCAACCTCGCCGCTTGTCGCATCGGAAGCCAGGGCCGATGACGAATGGCGCGCCGATAATGATGGCGAGGGCGCTCGCAACCCGGTCAGTCCTGCAGCGCCGCCAGCAGTTCATCGGGACGCTCGGCCATCATCATGTGGCCGGCGCCGCGCAGGATGATGGTTCGAGAATTCGGCAGCGCCGCGGCCAGCGTCTTGCCGGCCTTGGCGGGAGTCATCATGTCGCGTTCGCCGAGAATGAAGGTGGCGGGAACCGTGACCTGCGCTGCGGCAGCCAGCGCATTTTGATAGGCGTTGCAGGCAGACAGATCGTTGAACAGCACGCCGGGCCGGCATTGTTCGAGAACGCGCTGGGCGCCGCTGTGCATCCACAGGCCCGGCGCGAGGCTGCCGCCGAGTTCGGCCTGAAAGCCAAGACCCCAGATCGAGACCATGTCGATCGCCGAACGGTCGTTGGCCTCCGCGGCCTTGAGCAGGTCGGGTCCGACCGTCATGGTGGCCGCCGTTCCGATCAGGCTGAGCGCCGAGACTTTTGCCGGATGCCGCGCCGCGGTCTCCAGCGCAATCAACGATCCCATGGAATGGCCGACAAGCCGCGCCCTGGCGGCACCAGCGGCTTCGATCAGCGCCGCGGTCCAGTCGGCCATGTCCGATATCGCAGAGAGGGGAGCCCCGGACGAGCGGCCGTGGCCCGGCAGATCCGGCGCCAGCACATTGTAGCCGTGATGCGCGAACCAGCGGCTATGCAGGGCCCAGCTGGAATGATCGAAGCCCGCCCCGTGCAGCAGCACGATGGTCGGCAAGGAGGCATCGAAATCCCGGCCGCCGGTGGCGACGAATGTATCTGACCCGTTCACGGACAACTGCATCGCTCAAGCCTTCTGCGAGATACGGAGCGCCTGGCCGAGGTCGTCGATGATGTCGGCGGCGGATTCGATGCCGACCGACAGCCGCACCAGTTCCTCGCCGACGCCGGCGGCCTTCAGCTGCGCGGCATCCATCTGCTGATGGGTGGTGCTGGCCGGATGAATCACCAGCGTCTTGGCATCGCCGACATTGGCCAGATGGCTGATCATCCGAAGCGCTTCGATGAATTTCTTGCCGGCGGCCCGGCCGCCCTTGATGCCGAAGCTGACGATGGAGCCGGCGCCGCGCGGCAGCAACCGTTTGGCGAGTTGATAATCCGGATGGCTTTCTAGCGAGGGATGCCACACCCAGTCGACGGCCTTGTTCGCGGTCAGGGCCTCCAGCACCGCATGGGTATTGGCCATGTGCCGATCCATGCGAACGCCCAGGGTCTCGACGCCCTGCAGCAGTTGAAATGCGTTGGTCGGCGACAGGCAGGCGCCGAAATCGCGCAAGCCTTCGGTGCGCGCCCGCATGATGAAGGCGGCCTGGCCGAATTGCTCGTCGAAGACGATGCCGTGATAGCCGGCATAGGGTTCGGTCAGCACCGGAAATTTTCCCGAGGCCCGCCAGTCGAACCGGCCGCCGTCGACAATCACACCGCCGATGGCGATGCCGTGGCCGCCGATCCATTTGGTGGCGGAGTTCATGACGATGTCGGCGTTAAGCTCGATCGGGCGGCTGAGATAGGGCGTTGCAAAAGTGTTGTCGATCAACAGCGGAATTTTCGCGGCATGGGCGATGTCGGCAACCGCGGGAATATCCAGCACTTCCAGACCGGGATTGCCGATGGTCTCGCCGATCACGAGGCGGGTGTTGGGTTGGATGGCGGCGCGAAATTGGTCGAGCGCGCGCGGCTTGACGAAGCTCGTGGTGATGCCGAAGCGCGGCAGCGTGTGCGCCAACAGGTTAATGGTGCCGCCATAGAGCGAGGACGAGGCGACGATGTGATCGCCGGCATTGAGCAAGGTCGCGATCGCGAGATGCATCGCGGCCATCCCGCTCGCCGTGCAGATGGCGCCGACACCGCCCTCGAGCGCGGCCAGCCGCTCTTCGAGCACGGCAGTAGTCGGATTCGAAATCCTGGTATAGATGTGGCCTGCGCGTTCGAGGTTGAACAGCGCCGCCGCATGGTCGGAGTCCTGAAAAACGTAAGAGGTCGTCTGGTAGATCGGAACGGCGCGCGCGCCGGTGACGGGATCCGGATGCTGCCCGGCGTGAAGGCTCAGCGTCTCGAAAGCGGGTGGCTTCGGTGCGGGCATGGTTGAACTCGAACCAGTTGCGGTACGGCGAAGGCGGCAAGGCCTGCTGCCATAAATAGCGATTAGGCCTGAAAAGCAAGCAACCGGCTATTTGCTATTTCGGGGGCGGTGGCATCGCCGAGGAATGATGGTCGACGATGAGCCAATTCTCGCCGCTCTTGACGTAGGTGAAGCTGTAGCGCGCGGGCAGGTTCTTGGTCTCTCCGTCCCTGACATAGGAAAACGTGTAATAGCCGGTATTCACCGCGGTGCTGCCATAGACGCGGATCAGCTGATCGCCGAAGGCAACCTTGAGGCCGGGAAGAACCTTGAACGCCGTCACGAAATAATCCCGCAACGCCGTCCGGTCGGCACGCAGCGTCGGCGACAGCGTGCCCCAGAACACGGCATCGTCGGCATAGAGCGGCAACACCTTGTCGGGATCGTCTTCGCCCAGCGCCGCCGCCCATGTCGAGGTCGCCGCCGCCACGTCCTCCTTCGGTCCGGCCGAAGCGACTGTCGCAAGCGACAACAGCACGATGTTCAGCGCAAACGCTGCGCGCACGGCTTTCAGAGAATTGGCCTTCAGAGAGCTGGCTTGCAGAGAATTGGCTTTCAGAAAAATGGCTGACAGGGAAGATGGCATGGCACTTTCTCCCTATGGCTGGATGAACCGTGGCATCCTCGCGAGCCGTGTGCCGCCGTTCAAGTCAAAAGAACAGCGACGCACAAGGCCCGGTCTTCTCACCGGTCATTATCGTTCGGGTGCACCCAGATGTAAGGCGCGGTCTGCCGTTCTTCGGTAAGCCGGATCATGTGCACCGGCGGCGCGTAGCGCGGCGTTCGGCATGATCGGCATTTCAGCGCCGCCTCGAGTTTCCAGATCGGCGTATCGCGCGGCCGGCGGACGTGTTCGAGCGGAATGCTGGCCTCGGTTTCGCAGCGGCGGCATTGCACCTGCAGCCAGCCGTAACCGCCATTGAGGCATTGCGCGATGGTCGGCGACGGCTGCGCCGGCCCGCCATATCCTTCCATGCGGATCGACCACGCCTCGGCCTCGGCGCGATCGGCCTTGCGGATCGCCTGCGTGGCTTCTTCCCGCGCACCCTCGGCGCGAATCTTTGCGCCCGTCAGCCGGGAGCTGAATATCGACTGTCGCGATCTTGTGTTCATGGCACGCCATCTCAGCGGCCTTTGCTCTCATGCGCAATCCCACTAGGATTTGCGGGGTGGAACTACAGCGCGGCGCTACAGGTTCGGTGAAATGTGCAACTTGTATTCGATTACCACGAACCAGGCCGCCATCGCGGCACTCTTCAGGGTGATGAATCAGTACGAACACCATCGTCGAACCGATCTACGACAAGGCGATGCCGGTGATCCTCACGACGCCGGAGGAATACGACGTCTGGCTGCGCGCGCCGTGGGATGAAGCCAAAGCGCTGCAGCGGCCGTTGCCGGATGAGGCATTGAAAGTTGTCGCGCGTGGCGAAGCGAAAGAAGATCAGCCCGCGATTAGAGCGGGATGCTAGCTAGTCGCGCCTCGTCGCTTGCGTCATAGGTCTTGCAGCGCGGCTGGCAGCCTGCAATTTTTCGCCGCCGGCCCCTGCCAAGGCCATCTCGTGTGTCGGGTTATTCGATAATCGGTTACCAAACACCAAGCCCGCCGTAACAATCATCAGCACGCCATAAAAAACAAAAAAGCCCTTGGCCCATTTCCGCCGAACTCGCTGGTCTTCGGGATCAAGATTATCCGGTAATCGTCGCATGCGCGGCTCCTCGCTCAACGAAAGCTGCACATCGTAAGCAGCAGCCCGAGCGAGCCGTGTGAAACGCCTCACACATTTGTCGGAAAGGAAATCAACTCCGGAGCACATGGTCGTGATCGGAACGGAATTTTGCGGCCGAGCGTGGGACTCACCGATTGAGGTATTCCTGGAGAATAGCGTCCTGGTGCAGCAGCACTTCCTTGCAGCGGTTGGCGTAACGGTCGACGACCGGCTTTATGGCCGCGCAATTATTCTGCATCAGCGCGAGCTGCTCTTCCTTGGAAGCCGAGGATCTGGCCACGATGGCTTCGTTGGACATGCCGATATCCAGCCCGAGTTTGATGGCCCGCTCGCCCACCACGCGGATAACCTGTGCTGTGCTTTCCGATAGCTTCGCATCCTGATTGCCGATGCACTGTTTCACGATGCTGAAATAGCCGATGCAGTACGACAGCTCGGATTCCACACCGTCCATGGCCTTCAATGTCTTGGCGTCGTACGCGAACGCCGGCAAATTCAACAGCACACAAAGTGCTGCTGTGACTGCTCTCAAGATCATCCCCTGCTTCTCCTGTTCCAGCTTGACGACCGATGTTGCACGTCAGCTAGCCACCGTCAGAGGGCGATATAGAGGCCCGGCTTTCGCTCAATTATGGCGCTCGGCCAGTCTGCTGGCCGATGTTTTTCATGGCGCTGGATATCGGCCTTCATTCGTCATTCGAGCACGGTGGAGCGGTCTGAGTTCCCCGAGTTCCCTCCGAGTTCCCTTGGTTCACTTTTGTGCATTTTGGCTGGAACCAAATTCCCGGCTGCCGCGTTTTGGCGCTGGGCGGCCGGGCGTATTGCGGGGTACATCGTGTTAAGCAGGCAGTATTTCGTGCGTCAGGCGGCGGCGCTGCTCCAGTTCGCCAAGGAAACCACCAATCCTCAGCTTGCTGCCGTCCTGATTGAAAAGGCGGCTGATCTCAAATCTCAAATTGATGAATGCGGCGCGGCGCCTGACCCAGGCCCTCAAGCGCCTGATGCCCAAGCCGAAAGTTAGCGGCACGGCGCATCAGCCCGTTGGGCCTGCCAGCCCTACCGGCTGGCGCTTCGTCCGTTCGCGTCCGGGAAGCCGTCCACCCCTGTCCACGAAACAATCCACGCGCCGACGAAGCCATTTTACCGGCGCGCGAAAACAGCCGGAAACACAGGCAGGATATCAATATGCCCTGGTCAACAATGGAGTTCGATCATGTGGCACGTCATCATCAGCCTGATCTACCGCCAGGCTTGCAGAAGCTATCTGGCCGCGGCTCGAAAGCAGCGGACGTGGGCCTGATAACGGTACGCTGGTAACGGCCCCAGGAATTTTAAGGCATTAATTTTGAAGCGTGAATTTTGGAGCATCAAATGGCTGTGGCTATTGCAAGAATTTTTCCGCGCGCATCTGCGGAATCGGTCGCCAACATCGATGCATTCGTCAGGGTGGCATTATTCAGTGGGGTTGGCCTTTTGTTGTCGTTGTCCGTCTTGATCCTCGATCAATATATTCCCGGTGAATGGTTCTGAGATCGACCGGGCAGGTCCGCTTAGCCGCGAGTTTCAATATGCGTGACGAGTTCGCCTCCTACAGTTTCCTCGCCGTAGCCGTTGCCGGTCTTGTCCTGCTTTGCTCCGGCCTGGTCGCGCTCGTTTTTGGCTAGGGTGCGTACTCATAAATCGAGCTTGATTGGTGCGGCTTGATCGATGTCCGCTATGCCCCGACAGCGACGCATGAACTGCTGGGCGAATCCAAAAAGAAAAGCCGCCCCGAGGGCGACTCTCAATTCAAACCTGATGATCGTGGATCAGGCGGCCGTCAATGCTGGCTTTGACTTCCGACGATAAGCTATGAAGCCAACGCCAGCGAAGCCGAGAAGCGTTACTGCTCAACTGGTGTGCCGGCCGGGACATGAGCGCCCGACGCGGTCCACTGGTCGTAGGTCTGGAACTTCAGGCCGAGCTTGTCGTAGAAGACACGCAGATAGCCGTCGCTGCCGCGCAATACCGCCGCGGGCATGACTGTCTGGACTTCCTGCGCCATCACGCCGACATAGGCCTTGTCGCTGCCGTTGTAGCTGAAGCGGTAGAAGCCGAGGCCGTTATCGAGGTGGCCGAGAAGCGAGATGTCGTGCTTAAGCATCATGTCGGATCGCCGAACAACACGCCGGGTAGTCCGCCGGGCAACACCTCGCACGCCGACTACGCCGGGTCGGGCGATGCAGCCGGCGCGGTAGACACCTGCGGCACAATAGACAACAGCATTTGCCTCAGGTGTCTCGACAGCCATGGTTGCGGAGAACGCGGCAATGCCGAGCGCAGCGAGTAGGAGTGAGCGCATCATTTTCTCCTTCGTTCAATTGTTGGCAGGGAGGCTTCTCCCAAAGCATAACATCAGATTTTCGCCCGGCGAGCAATTGTCCTTCGCGGCAATACCTGCCGCATAAAATTCGTTTCCCACTTAGCCGCGCGCAGCAGCGACGTCGGCTGTGGGTCAAACTGAGAAGAGCTCGCTGCGAGGAAATGTCTTCCGGGTTACACCTGAGCCCGTCATCGGGCCGCGTCTTGCGCGGACCCGTTGGGCTAACCCGCCCCTGCGGTTATCTGCCGACGGAAGCTGACATGTTCAGGATGAGCAATCCCGGGCACGACCGGGCAACCATCGATATCATCCTTGCGGTGGTGTGATTGCCGAAGACTTCAGGCTGGCGACTTGGGAGCCGCTTCGAGCACCGATCTGATTTCTCTTGCGCTCGACAGTGCCCTTCGGATGTTGGGGTCTTCCGAACCGAACTCGAAGGTGATGAGCCTGTTGCAGTGCTGGCAGTTGACCTGAAAACCGGGCCTGACCTTCTGCGCGCGCTCCCGGAATACCTGGGAGCACTTCGTGCACCTAATTCTGACCTTGTCGTCGATCATGAAATTCACCTCAAAGCCCACCCTCTCATGCGGACCTTAAGCTACTGCTAAAATTGCCTGGAAGGCGGCGGTCTGAAATAGCCCGTAGCCCGTAGGATGGGTGAGCCAACGGGTCGCGCGAATGCGCGCCCGATGATAAACTCCGCGATACCCATCAATTTCATCTTATGGAGAGGATGGGTGGGACGTCGGCGAAGTGCCTTGTCTCGCAGGTTGCCGGTCGACCAGGATATCCTTAAGGAAACAAGATATCCGGAAGGAATAAAGATATGGCCAAGATATCTGTGAACCTGGCTGACGAGGCGGTCGCGATTGCCCAGTTCGTCGGCGTGAACGTAGATGAGATCAAGGACAACAGCGATGTCCGCCTCGTGCTCGCCGCCGAGGTGGCTAGCCAGTATGCGCGCATCGACGAGATACTGGCCGAGATTATCGTGCGGTATTTCTTCGACATTGAGCCGGACGTGCTCCATTTCGAGAAGGCGTGGAAGACGGAGAAGTTCAAGATCTTCGTTCACCACATACTCGATGAGATGGTTCAGCTGAAGAAACTGAGCATCGTGCGGGCGATCGGGCCCGTGCCGAACGAGGTGTCAAAGATTATCGACCGAATTAATGCCGTTCGTAGTGGGATCGCTCACGGCTTCTTTCCCGAGAACAGGAAGGAAAATCGCGCTACCGGCAAGGTCCTCGATGCGGGCGCCGATATCCAGTCGCTGGATGAACTGCGCCAGTTCAAGGACGACGCAGACACCGCTTACCGATATCTCTATGACCGACTGTATGGACCAGCTCGCAGGGCGGATTAGCCAACGGGTCGCGCGAACGCGCACCCGATGCTAAACTCTGCGTAATCCGCCGTTCGCCGACGATTGCGCGGCCTTCAGCTAACGCGCCCTATGGGCTAGTCTGTCGACGGCACGGAGTGATGCTCGTGCGCGATACGCCAGTCGCCATCGATGTTGCGCAGTCCGAGTGTCAGCCTGAACAGGAACCCGCTTTCCTCCGCAGGGCCGCTGAGCGTGCCGGAGCCGCACCGCACGATGGCGACGGCGAAGGCGACATCTTCGCCGGCGGTAATTGCAAGCTCCTCTATGTCGAACGCTTGTGACGGCTTGTGATACCTGAAGAACAGATCCCATGTTTTCTTGTACTCATCCATTCCTCGTGATTGCAGCGGCAGCGGGACGTCGAACATCACGATGTCCTGCTCATGATGGGCAAGAATGCCGGAAAGATCATGCCGGCGGACTGCGTCCGCCCATGCTCCGATAATTGCTTTAATTCGACTTTCGGCCGTTCCGCCTTGCTGCATCATGGCTCTCGCTCCGACTGTTTGCCGATGTAGGTCCCCAGGACGAACGCCGGGGGGCATATCCGACACGCCGGACAGCCTTTTTGACGGTGATCGCTTTCCTGGCCACGAATCCGCTCCGAGGGATTGGGTCCGGATATTCTCCGCCGTGCTCCATGGTCTCGAAGCGCAGCCCGCTTCAGCGTGCGGATCCGGCGGTTTTCAGAGCATGAGCAATATTGACCAGCATGTCGGAGCTCAATGAAGCATGATCCCATCTTGCCCGGTGACTGAGAGCTAACGATTCCTCCCGTCTTAACGCGAGCGCAGCGATGGACCAATCATATTTTAGAGAACAAGCCGACAGATGCCGCCGACTCGCCCACGACAGCAGCGACCCGGTTTTGCAGGTGAGCCTGCGCAGGCTGGCGGACGATTATCAAATGAAGGCCGATGAGCTTGAGAATGACGAGATTTTGGCGCGGCGTGGCGATCCAAACGATTAGCCAGCGATACGGGCGTCGGGCAAGGGGAGGACTTCAATGAGAGCCTTGTTCCCTGCCGTAATTGTTCTGACGACGTTTTCATTTAGTGCCGTCCAAGCCCAAATTAGTGCCGTCCAAACCCAAGCATGCAGAGACCCCCCGGGCACGCCGGGCGGGAAGTGTTTCAAAAAAGCAGGGGCACGATGCGACCCGACAACTCACAAATGGATTGGGGGTGACAATACCGCCTTCACCTCATGTCTTGCGGCTGCCGGAATTACGGGTAGCTATTCTGATTGCATCGCGGGTGGTCAAAAAATGGGATACTCAGCGAGTGAGGCTAGCCGATATTGCAGCAGTCGGGGGCTGCGGTAAGCCCGGTCAACCAAACATGAAATGCTCGAGCTCGTAGGGCGGATTAGCGTAGCGTAATCCGCCGTTCAGCGACGCAAGAGAGGCGGGTTACGCCTTCGGCTAACCCGCCTACGTACTAAGGTAGCTTGATGCTTCGAAAGTTTCTCAAACTAGCCAATCCTGAAATCGCCTTTGGATTTCTCATCGCTACTGTTTTTTGGATTGGTGTCTTGGGTTGGCAGGCCGCCTATACCCCGTCCGAAATGGAAAAGCACCAGTGTGAGGAAAGCGCTCATAAGGCCGGCCACAAAACAGAAGAGTGCAAAACCTTCTGGGAGAGGACGACGACAGACCCTGTCGCGTTCTTCACTTTCTGGCTCGTCGTCTCGACTATCGGATTGGGTATCTCGACTTGCTTGTTGTGGGTAGCTGGCGAGAAGCAATTTGAATTCTTGACGCGCAATGCCACCGAACAGGCCGTCGAGACTAAGAATTCCATTGCGGAGGCAGCGCGCGCCGCAACCGCAATGGAGCGGGTTGCAAGCGGCATAGCGATCAGCGCCCGAGCTGCCGAGAATAGCGTTGCCACGATACGGGAGCGCACCGCACTGCAAATGCGGGCTTACATTTCTGTCAATATTAATAATGGAGTGTATCAGGAACGCGAGCGGGGATTGAGATTTGACGTGCGCCCCATTGTTTTCAATTCCGGAAACACTCCAGCTCACAATTTGACCTATTGGGCGACCGCTCGAATATTGCCCCAGCCTCTACCGGAAGATTTCGACTTCCCCCAAGCGGATGATATCAAATCTGGACTCGTTCTGGGACCGCACCAAAACATTCTCATCAACGCTACTGTCCCGGACTTCGTTGACGATGCGGAAGTCGAAGAAATCAAGTCTGGTTTCCCGAAGCGCGTGTATATCTGGGAAGCCGTCCTCTACGAAGACGTCTTTGGCGAATTCAAAGAAACCAAGTTCTGCCACAGCCTATTTTGGGTCACAGGCCCCCAAGGCGAGCTTGTTAGTGGCAATTATACAGCCCGACATAACGAAGCAACATAGCGTGGCCCACGCCGCCTGCGCGATCAAGCGCCCTGGTGGCGTTAGCCCGTAGGGCGGATCAGCGCAGCATAATCCGCCGTTCACCGACGATAAAGAGGCGGGTTACGCCTGCGGCTAACCCGCCCTACGGCTCTGTCAGCGTAGGCTCTTCTCTCCTGATGGAGTGTCCACCACCAACGCCATGCGAAAGCTTTCAGCAAACGCTAGCCGCGGTGCGTTAACCACGCTTAGATCGGCGATTAGGTTTTGCAACACCTCGAACTGAGGGTGTGCCAGTCGGACTGATGCTAATGTACAGCCTAGTTGCGCGTGCGGTGGAATTGAGGGCTCACGTCCAAGCCTGTCGATAAGTGACGGTGCAGCGCCCTCCATGGGCAGTGAGCCGTCATAAGGAACTGAAAAGAAGAACTCCGATATTCCCCCGAAAAGTCGGCGTTTCTCACCCAGAAGCGAACCATGTTTGATGAGAAGTCGGTCAATATCGCGAGTACTCGCCACCCAGCCCCTAAGTCGTCGCCCCTGATCCCAGGCTTTGCGCACTGTGCTTGAATCGTCGAGACCAAACCATCGTGGAAGCGAGGGGGCGGTCGCTTGTGGATCGACAGCGATAACTTCGAGATACGCGCTTTCACCCAGTGACAGGAGATGGTTGTGTGTACCCATGTCGACATGCTTTCGACCGAAAGGGATATCGATATCCAAACTCTCCCTGACGTGCTTGACCCCTTCTTCGAGGGTGGGAGCAATGATCGAGAGGTGATCGAGTTTGCAAACCATGCGAAGCGACACCCATCAATTGCATTTTATGGAGATGATGGGTTTCGCAGGCTCAACCCATCGTACTGTGGACGATCTACGGAGTGACGTGAGCCGCGCCATCGATCTGGCGTGGACGGTATCACAATGGTATTGGCCGCTGCCATCCCGAGCGTGAAATTACGACGGGCGCCGCCAAGTTCAAACTGAGACACACCCTTTGCAGCAGGGCCTTGCAGAAGACAGGGGCAATTGCCGTGATCAAAACCGACCTCTCCGACGTCTACCGGGACTACATTGCCTGCCTGAACAGGCAGGACTGGCCGAGGCTGGGACAGTTCGTCGATGATGAGGTGATCCACAACGGTCGGCGGCTCGGGTTATCGGGTTATCTCGAAATGCTGGAGCGAGACTTTGATGAAATTCCGGACCTTCATTTCAACATCCAGATGCTGATTTCCGATCCGCCTTATATAGCGAGCCGGCTGCGCTTTGACTGTACACCAAAGGCAACGTTCCTTGGCCTCCATGTCAACGGCAAGCGAGTTTGCTTTGCCGAGAATGTGATCTACGAATTTCGCAGCGAAAAGATTGCACAAGTATGGTCGGTTATCGACAAGGCGGCGATCGAAGCTCAGCTTTAGCCCGCAGGGCGGATGAGCCAACGGGTCGCGAATGCGCGGTCCGATGATAAACTCCGCGCAGTCCGCCGTTCACCGACGATAAAGAGGTGGGTTACGCCGGAGCCTGTCATCGGGACGCTCCTTGCGCGGACCTGTTGAGCCAACCCGCCCTACGGCCCTTGGGTGTTTTGCCGGGAATTACCCCTCCAGCGTAAATCCAACGCGCAAGGTGACCTGGTAATGGCCAACAGATCCATTTTCGATATGCCCCCTCGTTTGCACGACTTCGAACCATTTCATATCGCGAATGGTTTTTGATGCGCGGGTGAGGGCGTTCTGAATGGCATCTTCGATACTTTTTTCAGAAGAACCTACGAGTTCCAGGATCTTATAAACATGATCCTTCATTCCAGTCGTGACGGGCATGGCGAACCTCCGTTGCAATATCAGTGGGTCAATCCAGGCTGATCTCCTCCTAGCCAAAGTCTTAATCCGATCGTGAGCCAAGTCCACTCTGAACGACGGTGTTGACAACACGACCGGCTCAAGTGATTTGCCCGTCGGGCGGCAGGGCTGTCGAGTCTTTTCTTTCGGATTTTCCGAAAAATATTTGTTCCCTCTGATCCAAATCACATCTAGAACTGTCGCCATCCCACCCCACCAGAGGGGCGTATCATGATCGTCAGAGACGCGGGATGGGATGCGGTGGACGCGGCAGTGTTAGGCGTGCGATGCGAGCGCAGGGCGGATTGCTCTCCGTGAGCGGTTAGCGGCATGCAAGACGACGGCGCTGCTTGCGGACGGTGAAGTCGTGTGGT
>DATHHQ010000438.1:0-7845 GCA_035490095.1 Bradyrhizobium sp. | reverse complement strand
CGTGATGGAAAACCTGTGTTTCTGGCGGGAGTTTCTGGGCGGCGCGGCGTTCGATGCCGCGGAAAGCCTTGCCGCGGTGGGGCTCGATCACGCCCTGCGGCTGCCGGCGGCGTATCTGTCGGCCGGGCAGCGGCGCCGGCTCTCGATCGCCCGGCTGCTGGCGGTGCGTCGCCCGATCTGGCTGCTGGACGAACCGACCTCGGCGCTCGATGCGGCCGGGCACAGCCTGTTCGCCACCCTGATGGGCGACCATCTTTCGCGCGGCGGCCTAATCGTCGCCGCAACCCACACGCCGCTGGGACTTGCCGCGCGCGAGCTGCGAATCGGGGAAGAATCGTGAGGAACCCGGTGTTGCACCCCCACCCCCGACCCCTGCCCGCAAGCGGGAGGGGAGCTTATGCTGACGCGAACTCGCGCGCTCATTTGCCAAAAGCGATCTCTCCTCAGCCGTCAGAAGATGCGGTTGGCTTGGGCCAGAGCGCCCAGCCTATTAACGCAAGGCGACGCTTTCCTCTCCCCTCCCCCTTGCAGGGAGGGGTCGGGGGTGGGGGTCAACTTGCATGGACGTCTGAAGCAGAATCGCCGCAAGGCCGCCCGTCATGACCGCCCTCGCCGCCCTGATTCGCAGGGATATCCAAATCGCGCTGCGCGTCGGCGGCGGCGCGCTGATCGGCGTGCTGTTCTTTCTCACAGTAGTGGTCTTGATGCCATTCGCGATCGGACCCGATCTCGCACTGCTGACCCGGCTCGGTCCCGCAATTCTCTGGCTCGGCGCGCTGCTCGCAAGCCTGCTCACCCTCGACCGGCTGTTCATGGCCGATCACGAGGACGGTTCGCTGGATCTGATCGTGATGAGCCGGACGCCACTGGAACTGACCTGCGCCGCCAAGGCGTTGGCGCATTGGCTGGCCGCCGGATTGCCGCTCGTTATCGCCACCCCGGTGCTGGGGCTGTTGTTGAATCTCGATGCAACATCGACTGCAGCCGTCGCGCTGACGCTGCTGGCGGGTACGCCGGCGCTGACATTTACCGGCATGATCGGTGCTGCGCTGGCCGTGACGCTGCATCGCGGCGGATTGTTGCTGGCCGTGCTGGTGCTGCCGCTATCCATTCCCGTGCTGATATTCGGCGTGGCGGCCTCGCAAGCCGCCATAACCGGACCACTGTCGTTCGGTACTCCGTTTTCGATCCTGTGCGCGCTGTCGCTGGTCAGTTTCGTGATCGGGCCATTCGCGGCCGCCGCAAGCCTGCGCCACGGCCTGGACTGAACACCGAATTGACGCCGATCAACTCTCACGGAGGCGAAATGAAACAAACCACCCGACATTGCCTGCCGCCACCGCTGCGATTATCAGGGATGCCATGACGCTGATCGATCTCGCCAACCCGACACGGTTCCTGACGCTGACGACGCGGCTGTTGCCATGGCTTGCGGCCGTCACTGCGGCCCTGCTGCTGATCGGCCTTTATCAATCGGCCATGGCGCCCGACGACTATCAGCAGGGCGCTACCGTGAAGATCATGTTCATCCACGTGCCGAACGCGTGGCTGTCGATGTTCGTCTGGGGCGTGATGAGCCTCGCGGCACTGGGCACGCTGGTGTGGCGGCATCCGCTGGCTGACGTGGCGGCCAAGGCCGCCGCCCCGATCGGCGCGGCCTTTACGTTTCTGGCGCTGGTGACGGGCTCGCTGTGGGGACGGCCGATGTGGGGCACCTATTGGGAATGGGACGCGCGGCTGACTTCGGTGCTGATCTTGTTTCTGATGTATCTCGGCCTGATCGCGCTGTGGCGGGCGGTCGAGGATCCCTCACGCGCCGCGCGCGCCGCCGCGATCCTGACGCTGGTGGGCGCGATCAATCTGCCGATCATCAAATTCTCGGTGGACTGGTGGAATACGCTGCATCAATCGGCATCGGTGATGCGGATGGGCGGACCTTCGCTCGACCGCGCCTTTCTGATTCCGCTGCTGGTGATGGCGGTGGCATTTTCGCTGTTGTTCGTCACGCTGCACCTGGCGGCGATGCGCAACGAGATCCTGCGCCGCCGGGTGCGCAGCTTGCAAATGATGCAAGCCAGCCAGCGTGCGGCGTAGAGCGATGTCGCTGGGCCCCTACGCGTCTTTCATCGTGACATCCTACGCACTGGTGGGAGCGGTGGTACTGATCCTGATCTTCTCGATCGCGATCGATTACCGCCGCCAGAAAGAACGCTTGCGCGAGCTCGACGCGTCCGGCGTTATCCGTCGCTCCGGGCGCAGCGCGGCGGATATCCAATGAGTGAGCCCTCGACATCCGGCGCGGCGCCGCAAAGCCGGCGCTGGCTGGTGATGCTGCCGCTGCTCGGCTTCATCGCGCTGGCCGGAATTTTTCTGCTGCGGCTGCACGGCGGCGATCCGTCGAAGATCCCCTCGGCCTTGATCGGTCGCCCGGCGCCGCAAACGGCGCTGCCGGCGCTGGAAGGCCTCGTCAATAACGGCACGCAGGTGCCTGGGCTCGATCCTGCCGTGTTCAAGGGCAAGGTCAGCGTGGTCAACGTCTGGGCCTCGTGGTGCGTGCCGTGCCACGACGAGGCGCCGCTTTTGACCAAGCTTGGTCAGGACAAGCGGCTGCAGTTCGTCGGCATCAATTACAAGGACGCCGCCGACAACGCCCGGCGCTTTCTCGGCCGCTACGGCAATCCGTTCGGCATCGTCGGCGTCGATGGCAACGGCCGCGCCTCGATCGAATGGGGTGTCTACGGCGTGCCGGAGACCTTCGTGGTCGGGCGCGAAGGCACCATTGTCTACAAGATGGTCGGCCCGGTCACATCCGACAACGTCGACAGCGTGCTCAAGGTCGAAATCGAGAAGGCGCTGAAGGCGGGGTCTTGAGTCATTGACCTCATCCTGAGCCGCGGCCTCTTCGGCCGCGTCTCGAAGGATGAGCAGCATCGGGGACTCAATGGTTCGAGACGGCGCAAGCGCGCCTCCTCACCATGACGAGACAAAACAAATTCCACATTTATCTGTCGTTCATTAAATTAATTTTCGCTTTTATCTTCCGTTCATTTGGCAGCCATGGCACCGCCACGAATGCGAAGCTACTTTGATGGCGTTACTTAAACCGTCCTTGGAGGGACACACCCAATGCGTCGTTTCACACTCGCTTCACTTGCGGCAACTGCGCTGACCCTGGGCTTGCTGACGGCTTCGCCGTCGATGGCCCAGACCGCGCAACCCGCCGCCAAATCCGACAGTAAAATGGCCCCTGCGCCGAAAGCACCGGCCACCGAGTCGAAGATGGCGCCCGCCACCAAATCCGATCTGCTGGATATCAATTCCGCCAGCTCCGACGACCTCGATGCGCTGCCGGGAGTCGGCAAGGCCTATTCCGCGGCGATCATCAAGGGCCGTCCCTACAAGGGCAAGGACGAACTGGTGCAGAAGAAGATCGTGCCGCAGAAGACCTATGACGGCATCAAGGACAAGATCATCGCCAAGCAGAAGAGCTAACTGCTTTTCTTCACCTCTCCCCGTGCAGAACGGGGAGAGGTCGGATCGCCTCGGCCATGCGAAGCACCGTCCGGCGCGATCCGGGTGAGGGGCCGGGCACGGCGCTCACCTACAACTCAAATTCTTTTTCGCCGCGAGAACCCCCGCCCCGGCCCCTCCAAGAGCGATCTCCGCTCGTCTCGACCGCAAGCGGGAGAGGAGAGCGTTGGGTCTCACCCCTTCGTCACGTCACCAGCGTCCGCCTCGCTTGCCTCGAGTGACGCCGGCTCCAGATGATAGCGCTTGATCAGCGGCATCTGGGTGACCGCAAACAACATCGTCAGCGGCACCATCCCAAATGCCTTGAAGGTCACCCAGAAATCGGTGGACTGGGTGCGCCAGATGATCTCGTTCAGCACCGCCATGGCGAGAAACCACAGCGCCCAGCGCAATGTCAGGATACGCCAGCCGTGCGGCGTCAGATTGAACATCTGATCGAACATGATGGCGATGAAGGAGCGGCCGAACAGCAGGCCGCCGCCAAGGATCGCCGCAAACAGCGTATAGACGATGGTCGGCTTCACCTTGATGAAGGTCTCGTCGTGCAGCATCAGTGTCAGGGTGCCGAACACGATAACGACGACGGCGGTAACGATCGCCATCATCGGTACGTGTCGCGTCACCATGTACGATGCGACCATCGCAACGATCACCGCCACCATGAACGCGCCGGTGGCGACGAACAGGTCAAATTTGGCGTTGGCGATGAAAAAAATCATCAGCGGACCGAGTTCGGTCGCGAGCTTGAACAGCGGATGCGGCGCGGTCTTGTCCATTTGTTCGGTCCATTACTTTCGTCGCATCCCATCCTTCGAGACGGCGCTTCGCGCCTCCTCGGGATGAGGACATTCCATTTGGCTTCTCCCTCATCCCGAGCAGCGGCGTAGCCGCGTCTCGAAGGATGAGGCCTATTCAATCCCAGCGATCGCCTGCGCGAAATCCCGCGCGGTGAACGGTGCGAGATCGTCGACGCCTTCGCCGACGCCGATGAAGTGCACCGGCAGTTTGTGTTTCTCGGCCAGCGCCACCAGGATCCCTCCCCGCGCGGTGCCGTCGAGCTTTGTCATGACGAGGCCCGTCACTCCTGCCGTACGATGAAACGCCTCGACCTGCGACAGCGCATTTTGTCCCACCGTGGCGTCCAGGACCAGCAGCACCGCATGCGGCGCCGACGAATCGACCTTTCTGATGACGCGAACGACTTTTTCGAGTTCGTTCATCAATTCCGCCTTGTTCTGCAGCCTTCCCGCGGTGTCGACCAGCAGCACGTCGAGCTTTCCCTCCCGCGCCGCGGTGAGGGCATTGAAGGCAAGGCTCGCGGAATCCGAGCCCTGCGCGGCCGCGATGACCGGCGAGTTGGTACGCTCGCCCCAGATCTTCAGTTGCTCGATCGCGGCGGCGCGAAAGGTATCGCCGGCGGCCAGCATCACCTTGCGGCCTTCGGCGGCAAGTTTGGCCGCGAGCTTGCCGATGGTGGTGGTCTTGCCGGAACCGTTGACGCCGACGACGAGAATGACGAACGGCTTTTGGGTTTCGTCAATCACCAGCGGCTTCGCCACGGATGACAAAACCTTCTCGACCTCGGTCGCGACCACGGATTTCACGTCATCCGCCGAGATCGCCTTGTCGTAACGGCCGACGCCGACGGCGGCCGCGATGCGCGCCGCCACTTCGGTTCCCAGATCGGCGCGCAGCAGTACGTCCTCGATATCGTCGAGCATGGCGCGGTCGAGCTTGCGCTTGGTGACGAGATCGGCCACCGCCGTCCCGAGCGAACTCGACGTGCGCTTCAGGCCGCTGGACAGCCGCCGCCACCAGCTCAGTTTGGGTTGTTCCGGAGTGGTATCGTTCATGTTGGGGGTGTGTTAGCGGTTTCGCGCCATGAGCGAAAGTCACAACGAACGCATCGATGTTCCCGAGTTGACCGCCGATGAAATTCAGGCGCGCGTGCTCCATCGCGACGGGCTGATGCTGGTGATCGACAAGCCCGCGGGGCTGCCGGTGCATCGGGGGCCCAAGGGCGGCGCCAATCTGGAGTCCTCGTTCGATGCGTTACGATTTGGCCTGCCGCGACCGCCGGTTCTCGCCCACCGGCTCGACCGCGATACCTCCGGCTGTCTCGTGCTGGGACGCCATCGCAAGGCGACGGCGTCGCTAGGCCTGTTGTTCAAGCATGGCCGGATTTCCAAGACTTATTGGGCGGTGGTCGAAGGCGGCCCGGTCGAGGACGAAGGCGTGATCGACATGCCGCTCGGCCGCCTCAATGCCGAGCGCGGCTGGTGGCAAAAGCCCGATCCGGACGGCCAGACCGCGATCACCAACTGGAAAGTCCTGGGGCGCGGCGATGGCCTAAGCTGGCTCGCGCTGGAACCGGTCACCGGCCGCACCCATCAATTGCGCGTTCACTCCGCCGCCATGGGCTGGCCGATTGTCGGCGACAATATCTATGGCAACGGACCGCGCTTCGGCGAGCCGAGCCTGCATCTGCATTCCCGCGAGATCGTGATCCCGATTTCGAGGAACAAGGACCCGGTGCGCGTGGCGGCCCCCGCGCCATCGCATTTGCACGAACGGCTCACGGCCTGCGGATGGAATGGGGAGTGAGCCATACGCGTCATGGCCGGGCATGATAACAACATTCACACCATCAACCGCGCGCCATCATGCCCGGTGATCGCAAGCGTCCGCACCGCTCCCGGCGTTTGGCCCGAAATCGCCACCGGCATGAAATGTTCGGTGCGGCCCTGCGTGGCGCTCTCGATCAGAACCTGACGCATCGCGCCGATCTCCGAAGCCAGCCGCTTTTGCAACGCGGCCTCGCCCGTCGCCCGCAATCGCTTGGCGCGTTGCTTGATCAACTCGCCCGACACCTGCGGCATCCGTGCGGCCGGCGTGCCTGGACGGGGTGAATAGGGAAACACGTGCAGGAAGGTCAGACCGCAGGCTTCGACCAAGTCCTTGGACCGCGCGAACATTTCCTCGGTTTCGGTCGGAAATCCTGCGATGATATCGGCGCCGAATGCGATATCCGGCCGCAACCGCCGCACCTGCGCGCAGAATTGAACGGCATCGTCGCGTGAATGCCGCCGCTTCATCCGCTTCAGGATCAGATCGTCGCCGGACTGCAGCGACAGATGCAGATGCGGCATCAGACGCTCATCGTCGGCGATCACATCGAGCAAATCCCGGTCGACCTCGACCTGATCGATCGAGGAGATCCGCAATCGTTTCAGCCCGGGCACGTGCCGCAGGATTTGCTTGGTCAGCAGCCCCAGTTTCGGCGCGCCCGGCAGGTCCGCGCCGTAACTGGTCAGATCGACGCCGGTCAGCACGATCTCGGCATGGCCGCGCTCGAGCAGCGCGCGGACCTGATCGACCACCGCGCCCATCGGCACCGAGCGCGAATTGCCGCGGCCATAGGGAATGATGCAGAAGGTGCAGCGGTGATCGCAGCCGTTCTGCACCTGCACGAACACCCGCGGCAGGCCCTTTTGAAATCCTTTCAGCAGATGCGGCGCCATCTCCCGGACCGCCATGATGTCGGCGACCGCGATCTTTTCTTCGTTGGCGATGCCGAATCCAGCCGCCGCGTCGAACGCGACGCGCGCCTGGCGCCATGCCTCGCCGCGCATCTTGTCGTCGTTGCCGACGACGCGATCGACCTCGGCCATACCGGCGAACATCCGAGCTTGCGTCTGCGCCGCACAGCCGGTCACCACGATCCGCACTTCCGGCCGCTCGCGCTTCAGCCGGCGGATCGATTGCCGCGCCTGCGCCACAGCTTCGTTGGTGACAGCACAACTATTGATGACGATGGTGTCGGTGAGCCCGGCGCTCTCCGCCTCGCGGGCGATCACCTCGGATTCGAACGCGTTGAGCCGGCAGCCGAAGGTGACGACGTCGACACTCATCCTAGGCGACGCTGGCGAATAGTGCCGGATCGAATCGCCCCTCATACTCGAACGTCGCCGGGCCCGTCATCAGCACGTGGTCATCGCGCTCGCGCCATTCGATCGCGAGCTCGCCACCGGGCAGCGAAATCTGCACGATGCGGTTGGTGCGCTTCAGCCTCGCGGCGGCCACCGCGGTAGCGCAGGCCGCCGAACCGCAGGCCCGGGTCAGCCCGGCGCCGCGCTCCCAGGTGCGGATCGTGATGTGGTCGCGATCCACGATATGCGCCAGCGTGATATTGGCGCGCTCCGGAAAGATCGGATGATTTTCCAGGAGCGGCCCGAAGCGGGCGAGATCGTAGGCGCTGACGTCGTCGACCCAGAAGATCGCATGCGGATTGCCCATGCTGACCACCGACGGCGT
>DATHHQ010000437.1:0-14103 GCA_035490095.1 Bradyrhizobium sp. | reverse complement strand
AGCATCGGGGCGTCAGGACCACACGACTTCGCCGTACGCTGCAACATCCCTCGTCAGCTCGCTTTGTAATCGCTCACAGGCCGAAGCCCGCCCTGCCATCCATCGCGCGCAAAACGCTGCCGCGTCCACCGCATCCCTCCCCGCGTCCGTGACGATCATGATACGCCCCTCTGGTGGGGTGGGATGCGAAAGTTCTAGATTTGATTTGGGTCAGGTGGCAACAGATATTTTTCGGAAAATCAGAAATAAAAGACTCGACAGCAAACGGCCCGACGGGCAAATCACCACGCGGCCCGCCCAGGGTTTTCCCCCTCACGCCTTCTTCAAAAACTCCGTGCGCAGCACGAGGCCTTTGACCTTGTCGGTACGGCCTTCGATTTCGTCGGCGTTGTCGGTGAGGTGAATGCCTCTGATCACGGTGCCGCGCTTGAGCACCGTGGAGGAACCCTTCAGCTTCAGATCCTTGATCAGCGTGACGCTGTCGCCCTCGGCGAGCAGCGCGCCGTTTGAATCCCTGACCTTGATGTCCATGATTCCGTTCCTCCCTTGCAACTTGAACACGATTCGTTTTTCCGCCATGGCCGGGCTCGTCCCAGCCATCCACGTCTCTCTTGCGGCTTGCTCTTAAGACGTGGATGCCCGGCACAAGGCCGGGCATGACGACTTTAGCCAACAGGACACATTCTGTTGCCTGCCTATTGCCTGCATTTCGAGCCAGACTCGAAAGATGAGGTCGGGTGCCGTCGGCCAGGACTACCCCAGTTCGATTTCGTCGGTGACCTCATGCGAGAGGCTGATGCCGCCGACGGTCAGAACCATCCTGGCCGGCAGTTTTTCATTGCCCTTGAGACGGCCGGCCGCGACCGCGTCGCGCACCGCCTTTTCGATCTCGCGCTGCGAGGTGATGCCGACCTTCTTGAGAAATCCGCGCAGGCTGGTGTTGAAAACATCTTCGTTCATGATGGCCTCCTGGTGTCACGGCCTGCCCGGATTATTCAGCATGTATTCGCCGAGATTGCGCTGCGCGCGGTCGGCGCGCGTGTTGGCGTTGTTGCGTTGAACGTCGCGGTCCTTGCGGCAGGCGACGTATTCCGGCGAGCCCGTCTTGACATTGTTGGCGCGGCAGAACGCGTCGTCGTCGCCGCTTGTGTCGGCCATGGTCGGCTGTCCCCGCTCAAGGCAGCCCGCGATCAACGGCGCGACCAGCAGTAGCGCGATATAGAGTCGTGCGGAGTTAGGTCGCATGCTTCACCCGTTCGTTCAATTCCGTCATTGCCGGGCTTGACCCGGCAATCCATCGAAAACAAGGCAGTTTATTGATAGGTGATGGATGCCCGGGTCAAGCCCGGGCATGACGGGAACTGTCATTCCGGGATGGTCCGAAGGACCAGACCTCTGATGTGCAATGCACATCAGGGAATCTCGAGATTCCGGGTTCGATGCTTCACATCGCCCCGGAATGACGATCGCGACTCACACCCTTCCCTTCAGCGCGTCGCCGATTTCGTCGAGCACCTTGGGATCCTCGATGGTGGCGGGCATCGCCCATTGGTCGCCGTCGGCGATCTTCTTGATGGTGCCGCGCAGGATTTTCCCCGAACGCGTTTTCGGCAGCCGGGCCACGGTGATTGCGAGCTTGAACGCGGCCACAGGGCCGAGTTTCTCGCGCACCAGCGCCACGGTCTCTTTTTCGATCTCGGCGTGGCTGCGCGTCACGCCGGCCTTCAGCACCAGGAAGCCGCACGGCACCTCGCCCTTGATCGCGTCCTTGATGCCGAGCACCGCGCATTCGGCGACATCGGGATGCGAAGCCAGGATCTCCTCCATGCCGCCGGTAGAAAGCCGGTGGCCGGCGACGTTGATGATGTCGTCGGTACGGCCCATCACAAATACGTAGCCGTCCTCGTCCTTGTAGCCGGCGTCGGAGGTTTTGTAGTAGCCGGGGAATTCGTTGAAATAGGCTTCCCTGCAGCGCTCGTCCTGCTCCCACAATGTCGGCAGGCAGCCCGGCGGCAACGGCAGCTTGATCACGATCGATCCCATGGTGCCCACGGGCAACGGCTTTGCGGACTCGTCGACGACGTCGACCTGATAGCCCGGCATCGGCACCGTCGGCGAGCCGTGCTTCACCGGCAGCATGCCGAGCCCCACCGGATTGCCGGCGATGCACCAGCCGGTTTCGGTCTGCCACCAGTGATCGATCACCGGCACCTTCAATTGCACTTCCGCCCATTCCACCGTCGGCGGATCGGCGCGCTCGCCGGCCAGAAACAGCGTGCGGAATTTTGAAAGATCGTATTGGCGGATGAATTTACCCTCGGGGTCTTCCTTGCGGATGGCGCGGAAGGCGGTGGGCGCGGTGAACAGCGCCACCGCCTCGTGCTCCGATATCAGCCGCCAGAACGCGCCGGCGTCGGGCGTGCCGATCGGCTTGCCCTCGTACATGATCGAGGTCGCGCCATGCAGCAGCGGTCCGTAGATGATGTAGCTGTGACCGACCACCCAGCCGATGTCGGAGCCGCACCACCAGACCTCGCCGGGGGCAACACCATAGAGATTGAACATCGACCATTTCAACGCGACCAGGTGGCCGCCATTGTCGCGCACCACACCTTTGGGTTTGCCCGTGGTGCCCGACGTGTAGAGAATATAGAGCGGATCGGTCGCGAGCACCGGCACACAGTCGGCGGATTTTTTCGCTGACAAAGCTTTGCTCTGCAGCTCGGCCCAGTCGTGGTCGCGGCCGGCGACGAGGTCGCAGCCCTGCTGTGGCCGCTGCAGGATGATGCAGGCCTGCGGCTTGACGCTGGAGAGTTTGATGGCTTCGTCGAGCAGCGGCTTGTACTGCACGATGCGGCCGGGCTCGAGTCCGCAGCTCGCCGAGAAGATCAGTTTTGGTTTGGCATCCTCGATCCGGGTCGCAAGTTCCTTCGCGGCAAAGCCGCCGAACACCACGCTGTGCACCGCGCCGATCCTCGCGCAGGCCAGCATCGCGATCATGGCCTCTGGAACCATCGGCATATAGAGGATGACACGGTCGCCCTTGGCGACACCGAAATCGGCCATGACGGCGGCGAGCGTTTTGACCTCGGCCAGCATTTGCGCGTAGGTGAACTTGGTGACACTGCCCGCCAGCGGTGAATCGTGGATCAGCGCCACCTGATCGGCACGCCCATTGGCGACATGGCGGTCGAGCGCGTTGTAACAGGTGTTGACCACGGCACCGGTGAACCAGCGGCCGTAAAGACCCATGGCCGGATCGAACACCTTCCTCGCAGGCTCGATCCAGTCGATCTCGCGCGCCGCCTCACCCCAAAAGCCCTCCGGGTCCGCCAGCGAGCGGGCATGAACCTCATGATACCTGCTGTTGTCCTGGATGTTCATGGCGTCGCTCCCGGCGATCGGCCCTGCGCTCGTCATGCCCGGCCATGGCAATCTGCACAGATTGCGTAAACTTATCTGTGCTGCCGGGCATCCACGTCTTTCTGCCTCAACAGCAAAGCAAGACGTGGATGGCCGGGACGAGCCCGGCCAGGACGGCGTGGGGTCCAATCGCGTTTATTCGTCTGCCATTGTCACGCGATGACCTGATAATTCAAGGCGAAAACGCTGCGTCACGACTGCGGTCTCACCTCTCCCATTGGGAGAAGTCGGCGCGCAGCGCCGGGTGAGGGGTTACGGCTTAACGATAAACCGTACCCCCTCACCCCAACCCTCTCCCATCGAAGTCGGATATATCCGACTTCGACAATTGAAGACCCAACTCGGGTAAACCGGAGTTGGGTGGAGAGGGAGCGCGCCCTCATCGCCTCACCACTAGTTGGACTCAATCGCCAGCAGATGGTCCAGCCGTGCCTTCATTACCTTGTGCAGATCGTATCCCGGCCGGCCGAACGAGGCATTGCGCTCGGCGAGAAAAGCATCCTGTTCACGCTGCAATGCGCGGCCGGCGCGCGCACTGTCGCTGCCGGCCTCACGGACCACCTTGGTGTGCACCGCGTTGATCTCGCGGTCGAGATTGGCAAGCTCCGGATTGGCGCAGATCGCCCTTTCGACCGCGCGTCTGGCGGTGGCGCAATTGAAGCTCGGCTTGTTGTTGACCGCCATCAACGCACCGATGCGCTCCAGTTCCTGCGCCAGCGATTTGTAATTGCCCTTCGCCGCCAGGTGATCCGGGTTCAGCTTGATCGCAGCGCCGAAATCGGCCAGCGCGCGGGGCCGGTCGCCCTTCTTGCGCCAGAGTTCGCCCCTGATGTTGAAGATATCGGCCAGCGTCGGGTCGAGCCGCAGCGCGGTGTCGTAGTCACCGATGGCGCGGTCGATCAGGTCCTTGCGGTCGTAAGCGCCGGCGCGCGCGATCAGCGCCTTGATGCGGTCGGCCCTCAATGTCTTGTCGTTGTCGACCAACGCGCCGCAAATGGCGATGATCCTGTCGGCGTTATTGGCCGCCGCTGCCGCGACGCAAGGCGCGGGATCGACCTGCGGGTCCGTGACCGGTTCGGTGCTGGTCGCGAACGCGGGACAGGCCCCGCACAGGATCAAGGCGCCTGCTCCCAGGACAGCCACCAGGGTGGTTCGAAGTCCGGCCCACTTGATCATGACTGGGCGCGAAGCCCCGCCCGGCGCCCGGGGCGCGCGCCGCGCCCGCTTTGGACCACCTCGCACATCGCCTCGAACAGCCAGGCGAGGCCGGCGTCCATCAGCGCGACCTTGGGCACGGCGGCTTTTATCGTAAACGCCCGCAAGCGCAGCGGAACCTCCCTGCTCACCACCGCGAAGCGCGCGGCGTGCATCGCCACGAACCGTCGCGGCATCGTCGCAATCAAGTCGGTTTCCGCAACCGTCGCAAGTCCCAAGGCGAAATCGGGCACGGTCAGCGCAACACGACGGGCGAGCCCCAGCTTCGCCAGCGCGTCGTCGACGAAGCCATAAGGATCGGCTGTCATCGAAACCACCAGATGCTGCATCTGGCAGAACCGCTGCAGCGTCGGCCGCGCGACGAAGGGATGGCGCGCACGCGCCACCACGACGAAATCCTCGTCATAGATGGTCTGGGCAACGAAGCGCGGCGGGGCGCGATCGATCGGAGCGATGGCGATATCGATCGACCTCGCCTCGAGTTCGGCAAACAGCGGCGCCCATGCACGCTCGACCGAATGGCCGCCCTGCGGCGGCAGCAGCTGACGCAACCCGATATCGATGCCGGGAGCGCGGTCGCGCAGTACCGCCAGCAGCGGCGCGAGCAACGCCGACCCGTCGGGCGCGCCGATGATGAAGCGACGGGTCGATTTCGCGGCCTCGAACGGTTCGGCGCTGGAAAGAACGCTGCGTGCCTGCGCCAAAAGGTCGCCGACCGGTTCGGCCAATGCCATGGCGCGCGCCGTTGGCACTACGCCTTTCGGTGTGCGCAGGAAAAGCGGATCGTTCAGCAGCCCCCGCAGCCGCCCGAGGCCGTGGCTGACCGCCGACGGCGTCAGATTGAGCCGCAGCGCCGCGCGGCCGACGTGACGTTCGCTGAGGATCACCTCGAACAGCGTCAGCAAATTGAGATCGGCGCGGGCAAGATTAATTTCATTCAGCATGATGCTGATATCTTATCACTGGATTCACCGTCGTCCAGTTGCGAGTTGTGCGCTCCTGGACGGGCCGCCGCCGACAGCGCGAGGTTCGTCATCGCCAATGATCGATGGAGACGATATGTCATCGCTGAACCAACCCGCTCTCCGCACCCCGGCCGCAAGCCGCGAAGCTTTCGTTGAACAGGAATTTTATGCTGGCAGAGATTTCCAGTCCGGCAATGCCAAGGCAACGCCCGTGACCGCCGACGACGTGGTCGAGTTCTGGCGGCAGGCGGGACCCTCGATGTGGTTCGCCAAGGATGCGGATTTCGATCGCCGTTTTCGCGAGGCTTTTCTCGGGATAGCGCATGATCTGCGAAAACCGCAAACCGGTTCCGCTGATCACGCGAAATCAAAAGATGGCGACGAGTCCGATGCCGCGAAGCCGCGCCAGACGTCACGCAAATTTATTTTGAACCATAACCCGGTTTGAAAGACTCACTACGGACCATAACCCAGTTTGGAAGACTGATTACGCATGACAACATTGATCAACGATAATCGCGTTGGCGTCGTTGCGACGTCGAACGCGCGATACTTTTATTTCTATATGGCGCTGGCGTGCAGCGCCGTCGCGTTCCTCGGCTTTGCGCCGACCTACTGGCTACCGCTGGCGTCGCGATCGTTCTCGTCATCGCCCGTCGTGCATTTCCACGGCCTGCTGTTTTTCGCCTGGACCTTGTACTTCGCATTCCAGACCTGGCTCGCCGCTTCCGGACGGACCGGCTGGCATCGGTCGCTCGGGCTGATCGGCGTGTCGCTGGCAACCGCGATGACGATCTTCGGATTCCTGGTGGCGGTCAACATGATGAAACGGTCTGCGGCGATCGGACAAACCGATGCGGGCATCGCGTTCGTGATTGTCCCGCTCAGCGGCATCGCATTTTTTGCGGTGGTGTTTGCCCTCGCCATTGCCGCAAGGGCGCGGCCCGAAACGCACAAGAGGTTGATGCTGCTGGCCGGCATCTCCATCCTGGACGCCGCGGTGGCGCGCTGGTTCCTCACCTTCCTCGCGCCGCCCGGACCCATGGGACCGCCCCCGGTCGAAGTCACCATCGTGCCGGCACTCGTCGCTTATCTGTTGCTGGTGGCCGCGATGATTTTCGACTGGCGCCAATGGGGACGTCCGCATCCGGTGTACGTCTACGGCGGCATCGCACTGGTCGCCGTGAAGGTCCTGAACTGGCCCATTAGCGCCACATCGGCCTGGCATTCCCTTGCGGGCGGGATCTTGGCGCTCGCCCAATAGCAAGACGGCACGTCGTCGCGCGATACGCTGCGTATTTCGGTGCTAGATTGGCACCGAAACGCTTCAGCGCGACGACGACAGGAACCTCGCTTGACGACATTCGAATGGCTTATCGGCTTGCTGCTGGGCGCAGTGGTCCTGTCGGCGCTGGCCCGGCGGATCAAGGTGCCCTACCCGACTTTTCTTGCCATCGGCGGCATGCTGCTGGCCTTCGTACCATCAGGTCCGTCCTGGACGCTGGAGCCCGATCTGGCGCTGGCACTGTTCGTGGCCCCGGTCCTGCTTGACGCCGCATTCGACACCTCGGTGCGCGACCTGCGCGACAACTGGCTGCCGGTCTCGACGCTGGTCTTCGTCGCGGTAGGCCTGACCACCGCCGCGGTGGCGGTGCTGGTCCACTGGCTGCTGCCGGACATGCCGTGGGCGGCGGCGATCGCGCTGGGCGCCATCGTGGCGCCGCCCGACGCGGCCGCGGCGACGGCGATCCTGCGCCAGATCAACCTGCCCTATCGTATTCTCAAGATCCTCGAAGGCGAAAGCCTGCTCAACGACGCCAGCGCGCTGTTGATCTATCGCGTCGCGGTCGGCGCCGCCGCGGTCCAGCACTTCAAATGGAGCGAGTTTGCACCGTCGATCGTATTGGCGCTGGCGGGCAGCCTGGTAGCCGGCTATCTGTTCGCCCGGACGTCGATGTTGCTGACCAGGCGGATCACCGATGCGCCGAGTTCCATCATCGTGCAATTCGCCGGCACCTTCACGGTGTGGATCGTCGCCGAGCATATCGGCCTTTCCGGCATTCTGACCATCGTCGCCTATGCGATCACCATCGCGCGCACGGCGCCTGCACGAACGCCGGCGCGGCTGCGGGTGCCCTCCTACGCGGTGTGGGACACCGCCGTGTTTGTGCTCAACGTGCTGGCGTTCATGCTGATCGGGATGCAGCTGCGGCCGATCTGGGAACGGCTCGACGATCTGGTGCGGCTGGAATATTGCGCGGTGGCAGCTTGCGTGCTCGCCACCGTGATCGTCACGCGCATTGCCTGGGTGATCACTTACGGCACTACCGTGCGGTTCTTGATCGCGCGAGGCATCGTTCATCCCAGACGCCCGACGGCCCTGCCCACCGTTGAAGGCGGCATCGTCGTGTCCTGGTGCGGGATGCGCGGCATCGTCACGCTGGCGGCGGCGTACGCGCTGCCGGAAGGTTTTCCGTATCGCGATCTCATGCTGCTGACGGCGTTTGCCGTGGTGCTGGGCTCGCTGGTGATTCAGGGCCTGACCTTGCGGCCGCTGATCTCGGCATTGAAGCTCAGGGACGAGAACCCGGTGGCATCGGAGGTCGCGCGCGCCCGCGCGGTAGCCTACCGCGCGGCGCTGGATGAAATCGACGGCGATCCCTCCGAGGAAGCCGAGATCCTCCGGCTCGAATACCGCGCGCTGCTGCTGCGCGCGGAGGGCGACCCCGATGGCGGCGTTGCGACCGGCGAACTTCCGGCAGATCCACTGCGGCGGCGCGCGATCGGCGCCGCGCGACGATCCCTGCTCAGCCTGCGCCAGTCCGAGACCATCGGCGACGACGCCTTTCATCAACTCGAGGAAGAGTTCGACTGGCGGGAATTGAGCGCGCAGGGGTGATGGTTCTGGTCGTCCCGGCGAACGCCGGGACCCATACGCCGTGCCGTCTCGTTTGAGAGAAGGCGTTAGACAAGCTGCCCGCAATTCACTCGCGCCAGGGGTTATGGGTCCCGGCGTTCGCCGGGACGACGAGGACTACCCCGCCTTCAGCGTGATCCCGCCATCGACCACCAGTTCTATCCCGGTGACATATCGCGACTCGTCGGACGCGAGAAACAGCGCCGCGTTGGCGACATCCCAGGCGTCGCCCATATGGCCCATCGGCACCTGTGCGTCGCGCGCGCGCCACATCGCCTCGACGTCGCCCGCGGCGTAACTCGCCGCCAATCCGGCGGAGTGTTCGACCATCGGGGTTTTCATCAGGCCCGGAAGCACCGCGTTGACCCGGATATTTTTCGGCGCGTATTCGACCGCCGTGGTGCGCGTCATCTGGTTCATCGCGGCCTTGGTGGTGGCATAGGTGACGTAGGAGATGCCGAGATGGCGGATCGAGGCGATCGACGAGATGTTGATGATCGAGCCGCCGCCCTGCCGCACCATCACAGGGATGACGTGCTTCATGGCGAGGAACGCGCTTTTGAGATTGACGTTGAAGACGTGATCCCAACTCGCCTCCGAGACGTCGACGACATTTCCCATCTCGGCGATGCCGACATTGTTGTCGAGTACGTCGATGCGGCCATAGGCCTTGAGACAGGCAGCCACCATCGCCTCGACATCGCCGGCACTCGCAGCATCGGCGGTGAACGCCGTCGCCGCGCCGCCTTCGGAAGTGATGATAGCGACGGTTTCCTGCGCCGCAGCCTGGTTGCGGTCGACACAAAACACCTGCGCGCCCTCACGCGCGAAGGTGACCGCGGTCGCCTTGCCATTGCCCCAGCCCGGCCCGATCGAGCCGGCGCCGACCACGATCGCTGTCTTGCCCTTGAGCCGTGCCATCGACTTCTCCCTTGATGATAAGTTGAGATAACCGTAGCCCGGATGGAGCCCTTGCGAAATCCGGCATTCTTTTTGATGTCGCTTCCCGGATTGCGTGGAGCCTGTCATCGAGCGGCGCTTCGCGCCGACCCGTTGGCTTCATCCGGGCTACAGGGTCTACGGATGACACGTGCGCAGCTTCGTAACGTTGGCGCCGCTCCATGCCGGCGCCGCAGCCCTTCATGCGCGCCTGCGCCAGCGTTAGTCCCGGGCAACGTTAACTATCCGCGCGGTTGCCATAATCCAAAAGTCTGCCGATAACCCCTTGCCACGGCTCCCCAAAATGGGGTCAATGCGGCGCAATCAAAGGCACGGCCAGCCAGGGCTACGCCATGTAGAAAGCGTTCCGGGGGGGAACATGGCCGCAGACAAGTCAGCGCCGGGCAATACATTGCCCAATGACGACGTCATCGCAGTTTCCGACGAAGCCCTGCTCAAGGCAGAGTCGTTCGTCGAAGCCGAAGAGGGTGCGGCCAACCGGTTGATGGGGTGGGCGGGGCGGATCTCGACCGCCATCGCCGTGGTGATGAGCCTGTTCCACCTCTACGCCGCCTACGCGATCGTGCCGACCCAGGAACTTCGCTACACCCACGTCGCATTCACGCTGGTGCTGAGTTTCCTGCTGTTTCCGCTGGCGACGCGTTTCCGCAATCGCGTGCGCTGGTGGGACGTCGTGCCCGGCATTTTCGCGGTTGCGACCATCTTCTATGCGTTGTGGGGCGGCGATGACTTTACTGACCGCGCCACACTGCCCGATCGCTGGGACGTGATCGTCGGCGTCATATTCATCGTGTTGCTGCTGGAAGCGACACGGCGCACCACCGGCGCGATCATGCCCGTGGTGTCGCTGCTGTTCATCGCCTATGCGATGTTCGGTCCGTATCTGCCGGCGCCGTGGACGCATCGCGGTTACGACTTGCCCCGGCTCGTGGGTCATCTCTTCATTACGCTGGAAGGCATTTTCGGCGTCGCGGTCGATGTGTCGGCGACGCTGATCATCCTGTTCACGATCTATGGCGCGTTCTTGCAACAGTCCGGCGCCGGCAAATTCTTCATCGATTTCTCGCTGGCGCTGATGGGCGGCAAGCCGAACAGCGCCGGGCGGACCGTGGTGCTGTCGTCGTTCCTGCTGGGCGGCCCGTCGGGGTCAGGGGTCGCCACCACGGTGATGATCGGAACGGTGGCCTATCCGATGCTGGCCAAGGCCGGCTTCGAGAAGAATGCCGCCGGCGGATTGCTGGCGGCCGGCGGGCTTGGAGCAATCTTGTCGCCGCCGGTGTTGGGGGCCGCTGCGTTTCTGATCGCCGAATTTCTCAAGATCAGTTACCTCGACGTGATCTGGATGGCCACCATCCCGACCTGCCTGTATTACCTGTCGCTGCTGATCATGGTCGAACTGGACGCCAAGAAATTCGGCGCCAAGGATGTCACCTTTACGCCGGAAATGACGCTCGGCCAGATGACGAAGCGCTACGGCTTTCACTTCATCTCGCTGCTTGCCGTGGTCGTGTTCATGATCGTCGGCTACTCGCCGTCGCTGTCGGTGTTCTACGCCACGATGGTCACCTTCGCGCTGAGCTTCCTGCGCAAGGAGACGGCGCTGGTGCCGAAGAAGCTGGTGAAAGCGCTGGCCGACGGATCGATCGGCGCACTGAACGCCGCGACCACCTGCGCCTGCGCCGGCATCGTGGTCGGTGTCGTGACCCTGACCGGGCTCGGCCTCAAATTCTCGTCGATCGTCATCAGCTACGCCGGCGGCAGCCTGTTGCTCACAGCGATCTATACCTCGCTGATCGTATGGATCATCGGCCTGGCGGTGCCGGTGACCGCGTCCTACATCATCTGCGCGGTGATCGCAGCACCCGCACTGATCAAGCTCGGCGTGCCCGACTACGCCGCTCACATGTTCATCTTCTATTACGCGGTGCTGTCGGAAGTATCGCCGCCGACCGCGCTCTCGCCGTTCGCAGCCGCCGCCATCACCGGCGGCGATCCCTACAGGACCACGCTGCAATCGTGGAAATACACGCTGCCGGCGTTTCTGGTGCCATTCGTGTTCGTGCTGGATCCGCAAGGTGTCGGCTTGCTATTGGCGATTCCCAAGGGCGGCTCGTGGGTCGATATCGTCGAGATCACGATCAAGACCACGTTCGGGCTCATGGCTCTTGCCGCGGTAGCCCAGAACTGGGCGCTGCGACAAAATACACCGGTCGAGCGCGGCCTGCTTCTGCTATCGGGATTGCTGTTGGTGTTTCCCAGTCTGATCGAGGCGATTATCGAATCGGTCATCGGCCGCGACATCAGTTACACTTACGTGCCCGGCCTGATCATCGGCCTCGGCGTTTTGTTGTGGCAGGCCAGAACCCCGGCGCCAAAACGACCGGCCGTCACAGTCTAATCAGGGAGTGAAGTACATGTTGAGGAGAACTAAAAGGACCGCGGCGGCACTGGCTATTGCCTTCTCGGCCGGGCTCGCGCTCGCAGGAGCAGTCCAGGCCCAGCAGAAAACCATGTCGATCGGCACCGGCGGGACCGGCGGCGTGTATTACCCGCTCGGCGGCGCGGTCGCCAATGTGCTGTCGAAGTCGCTTCCCAACGTACAGGCCACCGCCGAAGTCACCGGCGGTTCGGTCGATAATCTAAAACTGATCGCGTCGGGTCAGAGCGAGATGGCCTTCACCATGGCCGATGCCGCGCTCGATGCGCTGCAGGGCCAGGACAAGTTCAAGAGCGGCAAGGTGCCGCTGCACGCGCTGCTCGTCGTCTATCCGAACCGCATGCATGTCGTGACCGTGGAGGGCTCCGGCATCGAGACCATGGCGGATCTCAAGGGCAAGCGTGTCTCCACCGGCTCGCCGGGCGGCGCCACCGAAGTGATGGCGTTTCGCGTCATCGAGGCTGCGGGCCTCGACAAGGACAAGGACATGAAGCGCGAGCGGCTCGGCGTCGCCGAATCCGTCAACGCCATCAAGGATCGCAAGATCGACGCTTTCTTCTGGGTCGGCGGCATTCCGACCGCTGCGGTGACCGATCTTGCGGCGACGCCCGGCATGAAGATGAAGCTGATCGACCACAGCGCGACAGTCGAAAAGATGAACGCCAAATACGGCAAGCTCTATACCGCCAGTAAAATCAAGGCCGGCGCCTATCCGGGCACCGACAAGGACAACGCCATTGCCGAGGTCTGGAATCTGATTGTTACCGGCGACAAGATGAGCAACGACGACGCCTATGCGATCGTCAAGACGCTGGTGGAAAAGAAAGCCGACATCGTCGCGGTGCATAAGGAAGCCGAAAGCTTCTCGCTCGACAACCAGGTCCAGGAGCGCTCACCGATCCCGTTCCATCCCGGTGCACTGAAATACTTCAAGGAAAAAGGCATCGGCGGCTAGCGCCTCCGGTTCGCGCGACGCGGCCGCCGTCGACCTCGATAGCGGCCGCCTTCGCACTGGCAACAATGCGGTTCCCCGCGTACTCTAGGGTTGCAAACCGGCCCATCAGAGGCCGGTGCTATCCCGGAGAACGCCTCAATGCCTGTCAATCGTGCCGTTGGATTATCCTTGGGAGCGGCAGTCCTGCTCTGCAGCTCCAGCCTCAATCTGGCTTATGCCAAGCCGTTCATGATCGTCGGCAACGACGAGAAAGTCTGGTGGGACGATGACGGAAAGCCGGTCCTGTCCGCGCCCGGCAAGGACTCGGTTCTGATCGTCGATCTCGCCAATCCTGAAAGTCCCCAGATCGTCGCCACCCTGCCGCTGAAGAATTCGATCGTCGGACCGCCGGTCAATCTCGACATCGACCCCACCGGCTCGGTGGCGCTGGTGGCGGATTCGGTCGATGTCACCAAGGACGGCGACACGATGAAACAGGTGCTGGACAACAAGATTTACGTCATCGATCTCAAGGCCAATCCACCCAAGGTGGCCGCCACGGTCATCGGCGGCAAACAGCCGTCGGGGCTGAGCTTCAGCCCGTCCGGCAAGATGGCGCTGGTTGCCAACCGCGGCGACAATTCGGTCAGCGTGCTCTCGGTCAACGGTACCGACGTCAAGGTCACCGACACCATCACCTTTCCCGACAGCGTCGCGCATGTGGTGTTCACGCCGGACGGCAAGCGTGCGCTGGCCGTGAGATTTCCCGCGCATAAGGTGTCGGTGCTCGATATCGCGGGCGACAAGGTGACCTACAACAAGGTCGACCTGCCGACCGGCCAGTGGCCCTACAATGTCGTGGTATCGCCCAATGGCAAGATCGCGCTGACCTCGGACAATGGCGGCGCCGGATCTTCCGACGGCAGCGTCGACACCACCAGCGTGATCGATCTCGAAGCCAACCCGCCGCGCATCATCGATCGGGTGGTGGTCGGTGACGGCCCCGAAGGGCTGGCGATGTCACCGAAGGGCGATCTCGCGGTCGCCGCCATCCTGCGCGGCTCCAACAACAACAAGGCCTTTTTCTACCAGAAGAACGGCAGCCTCTCGATCCTGAAGATCGACGGCAAGAAGGTGACCAAGACCCAGGACATCGAGGTCGGCGGATTGCCGGAGGCCGTCATGTTCACCCCCGACGGCAAGTACATTCTGGCCGGAAACTACATGACCCAGGATTTCTCGATCCTGAAAG
>DATHHQ010000436.1:0-18206 GCA_035490095.1 Bradyrhizobium sp. | reverse complement strand
CGCTGCCCAAGGCTCCGTCATCGCTCCATCCGGTGAAGAACCGTGACCGCGCCATTGAACGCCGCAATTACGTGATCGACCGGCTGCTGGAAAATGGCTGGATCAAGCAGGCCGATGCCGACAAGGCCCGCAAGGATGCGCTGGCCGTGACCAGCCGGACCAACGCCGCGCACATTTTTGCCGGCGAATATTTCGCCGAGGAAGTCCGCCGCGACGTGTTCGAGCGATACGGCGAAAAGAAGCTCTATGAAGGCGGTCTCTCGGTACGAACTACGCTCGATCCCAAACTGCAGGTGATGGCGCGCAAAACGATGACCGCCGGCCTCGTGAATTTTGACGAGGCGCAGGGCTGGCGCGGCGCGGGCAACAAGCTCGACATATCAGGCGATTGGGGCGTCAAGCTCGCCGATGTGAAATCGCTTTCGGATATCTCGCCGTGGCGGCTGGCCGTGGTGCTGGAGACCAGCGACCAATCCGCGCGGATTGGTTTTCAGCCCGGCCGCGAACTGGGTGGCGCCGTCAGCAAGGAGCGACAGACCGGAAACATCACGCTTGATGGCGTGCGGTGGGCGAAGGCCGCCAGCGGCCCGACACGCGGCAAGACACCGAATGCAGTCTCGCAGGTTCTAAGCCCCGGCGACATCATCTATGCCGATCCGCTGATTGCGAAGGATGGCAGTCTGGTCGAGGGCCAGTTCCGCCTGCGCCAGCTGCCGGAAATCTCCGGCGCCATGGTTGCGATGGATCCATGGACCGGCCGGGTGCTGGCGATGGTCGGCGGGTTCTCGTTCGACCAGAGTCAGTTCAATCGCGCGACACAGGCCTATCGTCAGCCGGGCTCGACCATAAAGCCGATCGTCTATTCGTCCGCGCTGGACAACGGCTATACGCCGTCGACCGTGCTCGTCGATGCGCCGATCGAAATCGATCAGGGGCAGGGCGCTGAGGTCTGGCGTCCAGATAATTTTTCGGTCGGCCGTTATCGAGGCCCTACGACGCTCCGCGAAGCCCTGAAATGGTCGCTCAATACCGTGACCGTGCGACTGGCGCAGGATATCGGCATGCCGCTGATCGGCGAATACGCCAAGCGTTTCGGTGTCTATGACGAACTGCCGAACTATTTATCCTACGCGCTTGGCACCGGCGAAACCACCGTGATGCGGATGGTCACCGCCTATTCGATGTTCGCCAATGGCGGCCGGCGCGTGAAAGCCACCCTGATCGATCGCATTCAGGACCGTTACGGCCATACCATCTTCAAGCACGATGCGCGGGAATGCCGTGGCTGCGATGCCCCCGAGGGATGGAAGAATCAGCCTGAGCCCCAGCTTGTCGATCATAGGGAGCAGGTGCTGGACGTAACGACGGCCTATCAGATCACCTCGATGATGGAAGGCGTGGTCCAGGGCGGCACGGCGACGGTGATGCGCGAAGTCGGCAAGCCGATCGCCGGCAAAACCGGCACCACCAGTGATGCAAAAGATCTCTGGTTCGTCGGCTTTTCGCCCGATCTCGTGGTCGGTCTCTATCTTGGCTACGACAAGCCTCGCAGTTTGGGCAGAAGCGCTCAGGGGGGCCACACGGCTGGGCCGATCGCCAGAGATTTCATGAAGTTTGCGCTCGCCGACAAGCCGGCGATTCCGTTCAAGATCCCTGCCGGCATCAAGATCGTCCGCGTCGATCCCAAGACCGGCATGCGCGCCGGTCCGGGCGACAAGGCCATTCTGGAATACTTCAAGCCGGGCACCGCGCCGCCGGATAATTACTCCGTCATGGGCGTGGTTGATGCCGAGGGGCGCTCGCTGATGGCGCCGCCGGACGCGGGCGATATCATGCGTCCAGGAACCGGCGGGCTCTATTAGCGTCGTCTCGCGCCAGAAACACGCCTGAGAAGAGGCCCAAGCCGATTGCGCTTTGCGGCGCCCGCCGCTACATCCCTCGCAACATCACAAGTAGCGGCCTTGCGCCGCAGATCAGAGACGTACATGCGCGCTGAAGTCGAACGCCTCGTTGAAGAGATCAAGCAGTCAGTCGGGCTGCTGAGGAGGCATCTTTGACGTCGATGCATCCACGGCGCGCCTCGCGGAGCTGAACAAGCTCGCTGAAGACCCCAATCTCTGGAACGATCCCCAGAAAGCCCAGAAGCTGATGCAGGAGCGAACCTCGCTGGAGGATTCGCTCAGCGGCATCGGCAAGGTCGAGCGCGAGCTTGAAGACAATATCGGGATGATCGAGCTTGGCGAAGCCGAGAACGATGAAGGCGTGGTGGCGGAAGCCGAGGCCGCGCTGAAAGCCCTCAAGAAGGAAGTCGCGCGCCGCGAGCTCGAAGCGCTGCTTGGCGGCGAGGCAGACCGGTTCGATTCCTACCTCGAGGTTCATGCCGGCGCCGGTGGTACCGAGAGCCAGGACTGGGCCTCCATGCTGCTGCGCATGTACACGCGCTGGGCGGAAAAACACGGCTTCAAGATCGAATATCTGGAAGAGACCCAAGGCGAGGAAGCCGGCATCAAATCCGCGACCATCCAGATCAGCGGTCACAACGCCTACGGCTGGCTGAAGACCGAGGCCGGCGTGCATCGGCTGGTGCGGATATCGCCGTTCGATTCCAACGCGCGCCGGCACACTTCATTCTCGAGCGTCGCCATCTTCCCGGTCGTCGACAACAGCATCAAGATCGATATCGCCGAGTCCGACGTTCGGGTCGATACCATGCGTTCGGGCGGCGCCGGCGGCCAGCACGTCAACAAGACCGAATCCGCGGTGCGGCTGACGCACATTCCGACCGGTGTTGCGGTGGTGTGTCAGGCCGGACGCTCGCAGCACAAGAACAAGGCGCAGGCCTGGGACATGCTGCGTGCGCGGCTCTACGAGATCGAGCTGAAGAAGCGCGAGCAGCAGGCCGCCGCCGACCAGGCGGCCAAGACCGACATCGGCTGGGGCCATCAGATCCGCTCCTATGTCCTGCAGCCCTATCAGATGGTGAAGGACCTTCGTACCGGCGTGCAGACGTCGGACACGTCAGGCGTGCTCGACGGCGACCTCGACGAATTCATGGCGGCGACGCTGGCGCAACGCGCATTTGGCGCTCCGCCGCCTTCCATCGAGGATGTGGACTAGCTCATGGCGCAAGTGGCTTTCATCGGTTTGGGGCGCATGGGCCACGGCATGGCCGGTCGCTATCTGGACGCCGGATTCACGGTCGCGGTCTGGAATCGCAGCAAGGCGAAGGCCGAGGATCTGATCGCGCGCGGCGCGCGATGGGCTTTTTCCCCCGCGGATGCGGCCGACGGAGCCGATGCCATCGTGACCATGGTCGCCGACGATGAGGCGTCGCGCGCCGTGTGGCTCGGCAACGATGGCGCCGCCAAGACCGCCAAAGCCGGCGCGCTGGCAATCGAATGTTCCACGGTGTCATATGGCCATGCGCTCGAGCTCGCGCGCGAGCTTCGCGGCCAAGGTCTGGTCTATATCGATAGTCCGGTCACTGGATTGCCGGATGCCGCGGCATCCGGAAAACTGACGCTGCTGGTCGGCGCCGAGCCCGCGGATCTTGAGCGCGCGCGGCCCTACCTGGCGCCGCTGTCCACGACGATCCGGCATTTCGGCGCGGTCGGCAACGGCACCGTCTACAAACTGATCAACAATCTGATGGGTGCGATCCAGATTGCCGGTATCGCCGAGGGCCTTGCGATCGCCGAGCAGGCCGGTCTCGACATGAAGCTGGTGCTGGAGGCGGTCGAGACCGGCGTTGCCGGCAGTCCGCAGGTGATCCGTCATTCCAAACGCATGGTGGCGCGGAATTTCGCCGGCGCGACGTTCACGGCGGCGCTGCGGCACAAGGATGCCGCCTACGCGGTCGCGCTGGCCGAGAGCCTGTTGTCCGAGGTTCCCTTGATGGGACGCGCCGCTGTGCAGGCCTATGACCGGGCGAAGGCCTATGCGCCGGATGACGATGAAGGAAAAATGATCGAGATCGTGTCGCGGTCGAAGTAGGCGGTGCACTGCCTTGCGCATGCGCGGGAATCGGGTGGCCATGGTGCCGGTATTTCGAGTAAGCGGTTGCCCTGACGCGATAATGTGAGCGGCGATGACAGCCAACGACAATCGGATTGACGCCCGGGATTGGTCCCTGCTTGCCGGGCTCTCGGTGCTGTGGGGCGGATCGTTTCTCTTCAACGGGGTGGTGCTGAAGGAATTGCCGCCACTGACGGTGGTGCTGCTGCGGGTTGCGCTCGCCGCAATGATCCTGCTGCCGGTGTTACGGGCTTACCAGATCCGCTTTCCGGTGGGGCTGTCGGGCTGGAAGCCGTTTTTCGCGATCGCGCTTCTCAACAACGTCCTGCCATTCTCGCTGATCGTGATCGGGCAGACCTATATCCCGAGCGGACTGGCCTCGATCCTGAACGCAACGACGCCGTTGTTCACCGTTATGGTGATGGCTGCTGCCGGCGACGAAAAACTGCACGCGCGACGCGTCGTGGGTGTCCTCACCGGCTTGATTGGGGTGATTGTTCTTCATGGACAAGACGTTCATGGACAAGGTGTTCATGGACAAGACGCTCATGGACAAGATCCGGGCTTTCAGAGTGGAGAGGGTGTCGGCATCCTGCTCTGCCTTGCCGCAGCCTTCAGCTATGGATTATCGGCGCTCTATGCGCGGCGTAAACTGTCGAATTCGCCACCGCTCGCGACGGCGACGTTTCAATTGCTGGCGTCCGCTCTGATGATGACGATTGTCGCGGCTGTCTTCGAACGGCCGTGGCAACTCCCGATGCCAGGCGTGACTACATGGCTGGCGATGATTGGTCTTTCGGCATTGTCGACCGCGCTCGCTTACATCGTATTTTTTCAGGTCCTGCGACGTTCGGGCTCGACCAACGTCATGCTGGTGACGCTTCTCATTCCGGTGACGGCCATCTTGCTTGGCTATCTGGTGCTGGGCGAGAGCATCTCGCTGCGCGAGATCATCGGCGCTGTCGTGATCGGCAGTGCGCTGCTGCTGATGGACGGGCGGGTGCTCAAACTCATTCCCGGCTTTTCCATTCCGAAAACCACCCCGTAAACCGGCCGCTGTCGCGATTCCCGCCGTGCCATGCCGCGTATGCCGCGCCGTCATCAGCCACCAGCAGCACAACGTCCAGGCCGATGGAACGCCGCAGCGTATCGATCGCCTGGCTTGGGGTCTGCGCGATCGGGCCTGCGACATTGAAGGAGGTGTTGACGGACATCTCGACGCCGATGTGGCGGCCGAGCGCTTTCAGATAGGCGTAGGTGAGGGGATCGTCTTCCGCCCGCACGATCTGAATCCGCCCCGTGCCGTCGGCATGGATCACCGCCGGGATCCTGGCACGCGCCTGCGGCTTCGATTGCGCGGTCAGCACCATGTAATTATAGGCGTTGTAATCGGCGTCCGCAGCGCCTTCGAGCAGATCGAAATATTCCTGCGCGGCATCCAGCGTCGCCATCGGCGCCAAGGGCCGGATCGCTTCGCGGTATTTCACCCGCTCGTTGAGCCGCTCACGGGTCTGGGGATCGCAAGGGTTGGCGAAAATCGAGCGGTGGCCCAGCGCGCGCGGTCCGGTTTCGGCGGCGCCCTGATACAATGCGATGATGCCGTTTTGCGCGACCATGAACGCCATCAAATCGGCGAGGGCGTCGCGGCCTTCAGGCGTCGAGATATCCCCGATCCGCTGCGAGGCTGTGTCGCCGGCCTCAAGTGCCGTCGCGATGTCCTGATGCGATGGCGACGAGCCGCAATAAAATGCATGACTCATCGGAGCGCCGCGCGGCGCGCCCGCAAGATGCGCGAACAGCCAGGCGGCGCCGATGGTGACGCCGGGGTCGCCGGGTGTCGGCGGCACCCACAGATGCAGGCGGGCTTTCCGCTGCTGGGATCTTGCAAACCACGTCTGGTCGAAATGTTCGAGCAGCCGCATGTTGCCCACCGCATTCAACGCCACGCCTCCAGTCAGCACCAGCCGGGTCGCGACGGTCGCCCGCAAGAGATGATCGACCACATGGATCATCGCATCCTCGAACACCAGTTGCGTGGCGGCGGCCTTGTCGAGGCGGTCCGACGTGTCGGGGCGATGATTGATATCCTCGACACGCAGCACCGCGTCGGGGTTCCAGAGTTGATCGCGCCGCAGCGGTGGCCCAAGGATTTCGATCAGCGCGGGCTTGTAGGGATGATCGAACGGATCGGAATACCAGTTGGCCATGGCGCGATTGAGCCGGACTTCGCCACCACTGCCGAAATGCAGCACCTCTTTCAGCCGTGCATAGTAGGGATTGCTGGCGCGATTCATGTCGCCCCAGGCGGCGGCGCCCATGTAGCGGCCCTCGCTGGACAACCAGGTCCAGCCGCCTTGGGTCGATGAAATCACGCTGTAGAAAGCGCCCAGCGAGTCGAACATGCTGTCGTTGCAATACAGCCGGCGCATCGCGCCGTTCTCGGTGACATAGAGCGAGATCGACCCGCGGTCGCCGGTGCCGTCAAGCACGGCGATGGCGACCGGTTCATCGCTGTCGGCGAACGGTGACGCCGCGAAGGAAAACCATGCATGATTGTCATGGTGCGGCATGCAGATCAGCGGCACGCGCTCCGAAAGGCCGAGCTGCTTGCCGAGGATTTTCGGCGTGCGCGTCATTTGATCGAGCCGGCGGCCGTCAAATCCGGCGGCCTCCGTGGTGCGAAGCAGTTTTAAGCTTTGCGGCAGTTCCTCAAGCACCGAGCGCGCCAGTGTGCCAGCCAGTGTCGGGTAATCCCAACTGGTGAGCCAGGCGTCGATGTCGCCGATATCGCGTCCCATGTCGCGCAGCGTCGCGACCATCGCGTCGATCGACGCCTTCGGATATTCTGTGGTGTGCTTGTTACCGGAAAAGCGTTCTTCCTCGTTGTTGACGATCAGGCGTGGACCATTCGCCTGGCTTACCTCAACCAGCGCGACACCCGAGTTGTGCGTGCCGGGAGGCCCGAGCCCAGCCAGATAAACCGTCTCGCCGCGGCCGAGCTTTTCGCGGATCCGTGCAATCCGGTCATCGGCAAAGTCCGAGCCGAGCTGATGAAAACCCGCGGCCCCCATCGTTCGCGCGGCGAGCCATCGCGCGACGTGAAATCCGCTCGCGCCGAGCCTGGGATGTCGCGGGCCAATTCGTAATTTCGGGTTCAATCCGTCGGCCCTTGTCGATGACAATCCAGCTGCTGCCCCCTGCATCAATCATAATTGGCGACGAGCAACAATGGCGTTTCGTGCCGCGGAATAAGTGGTTGCTTGCATGCGCGCGCACGACTTGCGACACTTGATCAAAATAAATGGCGGGAGAAAACGATGCCGATTCGGATGAGAAGCCTTGTTGCCCTGGCGGCATTTGCCGCCGCCGCTGTCACCGCAACCGCGGCATCAGCGCAAAAGAAATACGATCCGGGCGCGAGCGATACCGAAATCAAGATCGGCAATATCATGCCCTACAGCGGTCCCGCTTCTTCCTATGGCGTGATTGGCAAGTCCGAGGCGGCCTATTTCAACAAGGTCAATGCCGAAGGCGGCATCAACGGGCGCAAGATCAACTTTATCACCTATGATGACGGCTATAGTCCGCCCAAGGCGATCGAGCAGGCGCGCAAGCTGGTCGAAAGCGACGAGGTTCTGCTGATTTTCCAGGCGTTGGGAACGCCGTCCAATTCGGCGATTCAGAAATACATGAACACGAGGAAGGTGCCGCAGCTATTCGTGGCGTCCGGGGCCACCAAATGGGGCGATCCGAAGAACTTTCCGTGGACCATGGGCTTCCAGCCGAACTACCAGAGCGAAGGCCGCATCTACGCCAAATACATCCTCGATCACTTTCCCAACGGGAAAATCGCGGTGTTCTGGCAGAACGATGATGCCGGCAAGGATCAGGTCAAGGGGTTGCGCGATGGTCTCGGCGACAAGGCCGGCATGATCATCGCCGAAAAATCCTACGAAGTCAGCGATCCCACGATCGACTCGCAAATCGTCGCGTTGCATGATTCGGGCGCCGATATTTTCTTCTCCTGGGCCGCGCCGAAGGGATCGGCACAAGCCATCAGGAAGGTCGGCGAACTCGGCTGGAAACCGAAATTCTTTCTCGCCAACACCGCTACCTCGGTGGCCGCGGTCCTCAAGCCGGCGGGACTTCAATACGCAAAGGACATTATTTCCACGGCCTACCTGAAGGATCCGACCGATCCCGCATGGAAGGACGATGCGGGCGTGAAGAAATGGCAAGCCTTCATGGACAAGTATTATCCCGACGGCGACAAGCTGAATGCGAACAACGTCTATGGCTACGTTCAGGCGCAGGCAATGGAGCAGGTTCTCAAGCAGTGCGGTGACAATCTCACGCGCGAGAATGTCATGAAACAGGCCGCGAGCATGAAGGACTTCTCGACCGAGATGATGCTGCCGGGCGTCAAGGTCAACACGTCGCCGGACGACTTCTTTCCGATCGAACAGATGCAGCTGATGAAGTTCAACGGCGAGGCTTGGGAGCTGTTCGGTGATGTCATCAACGGTGAGGTCGGTCACTAGACTAGCCGGTGATCACGGTACGCCCGGATGCGGCTTCAGCCGGCACTCAGCCGCACGCCGGCGCGCAGGAATTTCTGGGGATCGACCGCGTCGCCGTCGATCCTGGTTTCGTAGTGCAAATGCGGACCGGTCGATCTGCCGGTTGAGCCGACAGCGCCGATCACCTGTCCGATCTTGATCTGATCGCCAATCTTGACGCCGATCTCCGACAAATGTCCGTAACGGGTCGACAGGCCGTTGCCGTGATCGATTTCGATCATACGGCCATAGCCGCCGGCCCATCCCGACGAGACTACTTTTCCGTTCGCGGTCGCCCGCACCGGGTCACCCGTGGCTGCGCGGAAATCGAGCCCGGTGTGCATGGCGGGGCGGCCGAGGAATGGATCGCTGCGGACTCCGAAGCCGGAAGTGAATTCGACTTCGCCCACCACCGGCTTGCGATACGGCACCAGTGCCAGCGTGCGGTTGAGACGCTCGACCTGGGTGCGGGTGATATTGATCCGGTAGAGCTGGCGCTCGAAAGCGCCGGCGTCGGCAGCAAGCTTGACGGGAACGAAGGGGCCGCCGACGCCCGCGCGCGGCGCGGCGGCTTCCAATCGCGGAATATCGAGGCCGAGATCGGTGAAGACGCCGCGCATCCGGCGCACCCGCGATTCCATGCTGTCTTCGACCGAGCTGAGCGCCGCCATCTGGCGGCGCTCGATCAGATCGAGCGAGCTCTGCAGCCGGACCACCACGTTATCGACGCCCTGGACCTTCGCGAACTGGTTCGATCGGGGAGCGATGATGACGGGGGCACGCGATTCCAGGCGCGCTTCGCGGTCCGGAGGCGCCACGAAAATCACGGTATCGCTGATCGGCGAGGGCTTCGGGGTACCCGAAGAGCCAGCGGCGTCGGTCGCCGCGGCGCCTCGCGCTGGTGCGCGGATTGATCCGGTCACCGACGCGTCCGGAATAGCGCCCAAGGCAGTGGCACGCGATTCCAGCGCGGTCTGGCGACGCATGATCTGGTCGAGTTTCTGGTCGAACTGCTCCTGATCGAGCAACTGGCGGCTGGTGGTGCGATCGACCCTGGCGCGCAGTTCGGCGATCCGGTCTTCGTAGGCGTATTGCATCTCCGCCTGGCGTGCGATCAACCGGGTGAGAACATCGTCGCGAAACGCGAAATAGGTCGCGGTCGCGGCCGACCACATGCCGAGCATGATCACCGTGCCGACCACGATCCAGAATACAACCGGACCAAAGCGGACCTGCTTGCCAGCGTGGACCAGTGTATAACCCTGTTCCACGGCTCGTGTTGCGGAAGCCGACGCCCGGTTGTCCGATGGGCGGCGCGCGGATGCCCTGCCGTGATCGTGTTGTTGGTGGTGCTGGGCATGGTCGGAATAATGACCCGTACGGTTCGACATCGGCACTCCCGCGCCGGTCGGACATGAGTTCCGTACGGCCAAATTTGCGGGGTTGATTTGACCCTCTCGTGGTTAATTTTTGGCGAATGGGGCCGCTCAAATTCAGAGGGCGCGGGCGGCCGCAAGCACGTCATCGGCATGGCCGTCGACCTTCACATTGCGCCATATCCTTGCGATCCGGCCGTCCGCGCCGATCAAGATCGTGGTGCGAAGGATGCCCAGGAAGGTCCTGCCATACATCGATTTTTCCCCCCAGACCCCGTAGGTCTCCAGCATCTCGTGCTTTTCATCTGAAACCAGAGGCACCGAGAGCCGATGCTTGTCCCGAAAAGCCTCCTGCGCCTTGAGCGGGTCGGCCGAAACACCCAGGATCGCGGTCTCACTCTCCGCAAACGCAGCCGCCAATCGTGTGAAGTCGATGGCCTCCTTGGTGCAGCCCGGGGTGTCCGCGCGCGGGTAGAAAAACAGCACAAGTTTTCTTCCCGAATAGTCGGCGAGCGCGACGGTTTCGCCGCCATCGCGCAGAAGGCGGAAGGTGGGCGCTTTGGTGCCCTCGGCCAGCTCAAATTTAACAGCGGCGGCCGCGTCAGTTTTTCCGCCGGACGGTTTTGCCGCGGCTGGGTTTTTTGCCTGCGGCTTCGCCGATTCGGCCGCGGCCAGCACGGTTGATTCGCCGGGAGGGGGAGATCTTAACTTTTTGGACGGGGCCTTATGCGATGCTCGCGCCGCAGCGTTTCCGAGTCGCTTGTTGGCGGTCTTGGCTGTTTTTTTCGCCGTGGTCTTACGGGTTTTGGCCGCTGGCGTTTTAGCCGGCGACTTCGACGGGGCGCGGGTCGCCTTCCCGGAGGGGGGCTTGGGGGATTTCTTGCGCGTTTTCTTGGACATACGCCTTCCTTTCGTCGCTTTCGGCGGATCAATCATGGGGGTTGCGGCCCGTGCCTCGGCGGGCCGGAATCGGGCCGACTGCTGGGCAAGCCTGATGGGCTGGGAGAGTATGGTTACAAGGAATTTGACGCACCACCCGTCCGCTCGTTGAATGTGTTGCTTGGGCCTGATGACGAGTAACAGTATTAATTGAGGATTGGCAGGGATGCCGGCACAGAAGCGCCCGTTACGTGTCGGCGGGCGCGGCCTTGGCGGCGATCAATCTTACAATCAGCGTCCGCACCGAGAGGCAATGGCAAGGAATACGTCGCCCAAGGGACCGAGACCGCGCGCTAACGTCCAGCCCTCGAAGTGGGATGATGCCGGTTGGGATCAGGACCATGACGAGGCGGCGGGCTATCGCGCGCGCCGGCTGTTGTCCAATCCAAGTTCCCGGTTTCACCGGCTCGGCGATTACGCCGGGGCGCTGCGCCGATGGCTTGCAACAGAACGCTGGGTAAAACGACTCGCGGTTGTGATCGCGGTCGTGATGGTGATCTTCACGGTATGCTTTGGCGGGTTGTGGTGGCGGCTTGGCGCGGGTCCGATCAATCTTGAGATGGCCACGCCGTGGCTCGCTGCGGCGATCGAGGAAAATATCGGTCACGGCAACACCGTCGAGGTCGGCGGCACGCAGATCGAACGAGCCGGGCGGATCCGCATCGCCGTCCGTATCCGCGATATCATTGTCCGGGATCGCGATCATGCCATCGTGGCGAGCGCGCCAAAAGCCGAAGTAAAACTTTCTGGCACCGCGCTGCTGATGGGACGGCTTCGCGCCGAGAGCCTCAATCTGGTGGACGCCGAACTTGCGGTGCGCATCACCCCGGACGGCTACGTTACCGTTTCCACCGGCGATAATGCCAAACCTTTGGCCACCGGCGTTGCCTCAAAGAAAGAAGCGGGCATTCCGCCGACGTTTCCGCGCCAAATAGCACCACCCGGCGCTGTTTCGCCGTCTTCACCCGCCGCTGCGCCAGCGGGTCCCGATAGCACCCAAAGCGGCCTGCTTGCCGGCCTCGATTGGCTCGACAGCCTGAGCCTGACCGGACTGGACGGACAAAACCTCAACGAAATCGGTTTGAAGAACGGAAACCTTATCGTTGACGATCAGCAGCGCGGCAACAAATGGAATTTCGAAAACATCACTCTCAGCCTTCGGCGGCCTAGCGCCGGCGGGGTGGCGCTGAGCGTCGGCGAAGAAGGCAACAATGCCTGGTCGCTGCGCGTCGTGGTCGGACCTCCCGCGAACGGCGTGCGATCGGTCGATATTCGCGCCAACAAGGTCTCGACTACGAATATCCTGCTGGCGCTGCGGATGAAGGACCTCACCTACAGCGCGGATTTGCCGCTCACCGGCGAACTGAAAGGTGAACTGGGCCGTGACGGCCTGCCGACCTATTTCCGAGGCAAACTGACCGCGGGGGCGGGCCACGTCACGGACAGCGATACGCCCGATTATCCGATGGCGATCGATTCGGCGGAAATCAATGTCGAATGGGATTCCGGACGGCGCGTGCTGGTCGCACCGTTCAAGATCATTTCCGGTTCGAACCGGGTTACGCTGCTGGCCCACCTTGAGCCGCCCAACGATAGCGTTGCCGATTGGCAGCTGGGCTTCAGTGGCGGCACTGTCGTGCTTGCAGGGGACGACGGCGAGCAACCGTTGATCTTCAACCGCATCGCCATCGGCCTGCGCTTCGACACCGAAAAAAAGCGGGTGCTGCTGACCAAGGCCGACATCAGCAACGGCGAGATCGGCATCGCCGGAACCGGCAGTCTCGATTATTTGGGAGAGCCGCGCCTGACGCTCGGTTTCGCGGGAACGCCGATGTCGGCGTCCGCGCTGAAGCGGATCTGGCCGATCCTGATCGTTCCGGAGGTTCGCGAATGGGTAATCGAGCGGATCGAACGCGGTTCGGTTCAGCGCATCGAGGTTGGCGTCAACTCGCCGGTTCGCAACCTTTCGCGGCGAGGCCCGCCGATTCCGGATGACGGTCTCGCCGTCAACATCGTCGCGTCGGGCGTGACATTGCGACCGGTGGACACACTGCCGTCGGTGCGCGATGCGGATCTGAAAGCACACGTCACCGGCCGCACCGCCACCGTGACGATCGGACAGGGGGCGGTGGACACTCCCGCGGGCCGCAAACTCAACATTTCAGATTTTGTGTTCGAGGTGCCGGACATGGCGCCAAAACCCTCGCCGGCGCGCATCAAATTTCGGATCGATGGCCCGGTGCCGGCGGTGGCGGAAATCCTCGCCTCCGACCGTCTCAGCGAGTTTTCCGGTACCTTGATCGATCCCAATTCAAGCAAGGGAACGGTTTCCGCGGTGGTCACGCTCGGCCTGCCGATCAAGCGCGAACTGACCAAGGCCGACACCACCTATGCCATCACGGCCGACCTCGGCGGATTTGCCGCCGATCGCCTGGTGATGAATCAAAAGCTCGAAGCCGACAAACTGAAGGTCGTCGCCAATAACCAGGGCTATCAGGTCAAGGGCGACGTCAAGATCAATGGGCAAACGGCCGCGCTGGATTATCGCAAGCCGAACGACGGCGATGCGGATATCAAGCTGCAGGCGACGCTCGATGACACCAGCCGGGCCCGCCTCGGATTCGATCTGGGACCTGCGGTGAGCGGCGCTATTCCGATCAAGCTGATCGGCAAGATCGGCGCCCCCGATCGCGACAGCCGCATGGGCATCGAAGCCGACCTTACCTCGCTGAAGCTAGACAACATCTTACCGGGCTGGGTCAAGCTGCCGGGCAAGTCGAGCCGTGCGGTTTTCAACGTGGTGCAGAAGCCGCAATCGACCCGCCTCGAGGACATTGTCATCGATGGCGGCGGCGTATCGATCAAGGGATCGCTCGAGGTCGATCAGAACAGCGACCTGATGAACGCCAACTTCCCGACCTATTCGCCATCCGAAGGCGACAAGACCTCGCTGAAGGCCGATCGTGGCGCCGATGGCGTTCTGAAGGTGACGATGCGCGGCGATGTGTTCGACGGTCGCGGCTTTCTCAAGTCGGCGATTTCGGGCAAGGAGGCCGATCCCAAGACCAAAGCCAAGAACATCGATCTCGATGTCGACCTAAAGCTCGGTGCGGTCGCCGGCTTCAATGGCGAAGCGGTGCGTAGCGTCGATGTCAAGTTATCGCGGCGCAATGGCACAATCAGAAGCTTTGCGCTCAGCGGCAAGCTCGGACGGGATACGCCGCTGACCGGAGATTTGCGCAGGCCCGCGCAGGGGCGCGACGTGATCTATCTCGAAACCAATGACGCCGGCGCGTTCTTCCGCTTCAACGACACCTACTCCAAGGTGGTTGGCGGTCAGCTTCAATTGGCGATGGATCCTCCGACCATCGAACCCAGCGCGAAGCAGGGCCTGATCAACGTCAAGGATTTCGCCGTCAAGGGCGAGGCTGCGCTCGATCGCCTGGCGGCGGGCGGGCCGGCCGCCGGTCAGAGCGGCGTTTCCTTCTCGCGCGCGCGCGCGGAATTCACCCGCCAAAACGGGCAGCTCACGATCCGGGAGGGCGTATTGAAAGGCCCGATGATCGGCGGGACCATCGAAGGCAGCATCGATTCCGGAAATCAGGTGCGCATGAGCGGCACCTTCGTTCCGATGTACGGGCTGAACAACATGTTCGGCCAGATTCCGGTCCTCGGGCTGATCATCGGTGGCGGCAGTAATGAGGGGCTGTTCGCGGTGACCTACGAAGTCGTCGGTACGACCGACAAGCCGGTTCTTCGCGTCAATCCGATTTCGGCAATACTTCCCGGGGTTTCCAGGAAAATCATGGAGTTCAACACCGGCAAGCAAAACAACCCGATCGAACTTCCGCCCAACAATTGACCATTCGACGGCGTGTGACCTGATCGCATGACAGGCGGCGTTTAACTCGTTATGCCCGGGCATAGCTGCCTGCCTTCCGCAGACTGCGTAAACTTGTCTGCGATCCCGCGCGTCCACGTCTTAACCGCATGGCAGCAACGAAGGACGTGGATGGCCGGGACATCTAGCGCGAAGACGCGCTTCTGCCCAGCCATGACGGAAAACGAATCGTTTTCGATCCTATCCTCAAGCCGCGCGCACGCCGGCGAGGAAGACGTTGACCTCGCCTGACAGTTGCTCGGCCTGCTTGGAGAGATTGGAGGCCGCGCTCAGAACCAGGCCGGCGGCGCCGCCGGTTTCATGGGCCGCCGCGCTGACGCCGTCAATATTCGCCGTTACCTCCTGCGTCGCCTGCGCGGTCTGGGTAACGTTGCGCGCGATCTCCGCAGTAGCCGCACCTTGTTCCTCGATCGCCGAACCGATCGTTGTTGCAATCGCGCTGACTTCCTCGATCGTGGCGGTGATTCCCTGGATGGCCTCGACAGCTTCCTTGGTCGCGCCCTGGATCTGGGAGATGCGAGTCCCGATCTCCTTGGTGGCCTCCGCGGTCTGGCTTGCGAGACTTTTCACCTCGGACGCCACCACCGCGAAGCCCCTGCCGGCTTCACCCGCGCGAGCGGCTTCGATGGTCGCATTGAGCGCCAGCAGATTGGTCTGTCCCGCAATACTCGAAATCAACTCCGCTACGTGCTCGATCTGCTGCGCACCGTCGGCAAGCGCGCGCACGATGGTGTCGGTCCGGCGTGCATTCTCGACGGCGCGATCGGTGATCTTGGTGGATTGTGCCACCTGACGGCTGATTTCGCTGATCGAGGTGGACAACTCTTCCGCCGCGGTGGCGACCGTTTGAACGCGGGCGCTGGCCTCGGCTGCCGCCGTGCTGACGACCGTCGCCTGTTGATTGGTGCGCTCCGCCGTACCGGTCATGGATTGCGCGGTGGTTTCCAGTTCGGTCGATCCCGACGCCATCATTCCGACCAGCCGGCCCACGGAAGCGTCAAATCGATCGGCGAGCGCAATCAGTGCTTCGCGCTTCTCGTTTTCGCCCTGTTGCTTGGTCGCAATCTGCTCGGCTTCAAGCGTTCGCGCCGTCAAGGCGGTCTGCCGCAACATCTCCAGTGTTTCCGCCATGCGTCCGATCTCGTCGCCGCGTTCGGTTTCCTCGACCACATGGTCGATCGACCCGGAAGCGATGTGCTGCATCCGCGTCTTCTGCCGATCGAGCGCTCCAAGGATGTCCCGTGCGATCAGCCACGACAGCAATGCCATCAATGCGATGACGCCGGCGCCCATCACTCCAAGGCGCAGCAGCAGTGCGTTTGCGTCTGCATCGAGATCATCCACATACACCCCGTAGCTCATTGTGACGTTCCACGGCGCAAAGTGCCGTACAAAGGCTATTTTTTGAACAGGCACGGTTTGGCCGGGACGGGGGTAGAGATAGGATGCGGTACTTCCCTCCGGCTTCGACCGGGCGGCGTCCATTTGAGCTTTGGCGATTAGTACACCGTTGGAGTCTGTCGCACCGGTGATTTTACCTTCGATCTGCGGGTTGGCTCCGTTCAGCAATACCGAGCTGTCTGGATTGTAGACGTTGGCGTAGCCTTGCCCGCTGCCAAACGTCATCTTCCTGCCACGCAGGCGAAACTGGGCTTGCGCCTCGGCGAGGGTCATTTTTCCTGCCGTGACCTCGTCCTGCAGCGTCTGGGCCATACCGAACAGCAGATCAACCGCCGTGCGCAACTGGCCGATCCGGTCCTCCAGCATGCGGCTCCGGTTCAGCGAAGCTGAGACCGCGATGATCGTGCAAACGGTCAATGCCGAAAGCGCAACCATGCTCGCCAGTTTGGTACGGATTTTAAGACGGCTCAGCAGACTCATTTTCGACCTTCCTGGTGAAAAACGCTTGCACAGGAAGTATCAGGTACTGTTTTACCAATAATGAATGTGGATGATGGAGCAGGTGCGGGACCCGAGACGATGGCAGAAAGCGAAACTAGTACTGACTATGAGAGATCGGTGAGTCGCTTGCTGCCCATGCTTCGAGACGCTCGCGTCGCTCGCTCCTCAGCATGAGGTTGTTGTGTTTCAACAAGTTAGACCTCATCCTGAGGAGGCCACGAAGTGGCCGTCTCGAAGGATGGGCTGCAATACCGATTTGTGATTCCAGGTACTAGCGCCGCAGCGCCGGTACAACCAGGAATGGAATCATTCCCAGGAGCACGCTGACCAGCGCGAAGGCGATCAACGGATTATAGCTGTGGGTCCAGTCGTGGATCAGACCTCCGCTCCATGAGCCGAACGCCGATCCCAGACCGCTGCCGATCGAAATGCTGCCATAGATGGTTCCGACCCGTTCGCCACGAAAGATCTTCATGGCCGTTGCCGTCAGCAGCGGGCCGCGCGATCCGATCATGCTGCCAAAACACACGACGAACCCTGTCAGCATCCAGAAGTTCGGATACCACTGCAGAGCCCAGAGCATCAGAATTCCAGCGATCGAGAGCGCGTAGCTGAACAATACCGACGGCCTGCGGCCGATGATGCCGTCGAGCCAGCTGATGCCGAGCATGCCGAACAGCAGCACGACACCGCTGAACCCCCACGCGGTCGCTGCCTGCAACGGCGGAAATCCCGCGTCGATCAGGTAGGCCACGACTTGCGCGGCGATGGCGTACATGCCGATCGCGGTGAAGAAGAACGTCGAGAACAGCGCCCAGAACGCGTGGTGGCGCATCGCGCTGAGAAGCGTCCAGCCGTCGTCGATGAAATCCGGATCGGCCTTTTTCACGATGTTCGGCGAACCGGTCGAGAACAGCCGCCACGGCAACAGCAGCAACGGCAGCAGCAGAAGCAGCGCGACGGCGCCGAAAATCCGGTAGGCGCCGCGCCAGCCGAAATGATCGATCAGGATCTGGGAGACCGGCAGCAGCACCAACACGCCGGCGCCGGTCGCCGAATATACGATGGCCATCGCGGTCGGCAATCGCGGGCCAAACCAGCGGCCGAGCAGGATGGAGTTCGGTACGTTGCCGATGAACGCAATGCCAATTCCCACGCACAGGCCGACGCTCAATTGGAACTGCCAAAGCTCGCGCGCATGGGCGGCGATCAGAAATGCGCCGCCCAGCAGCAGCAATCCGAGCGAATAGACGGTGCGGGGCCCCGAGCGGTCGAACAGCTTGCCGACCAGCGGTGCCGCCAGCCCGCCGGCGAGCGCCGTCAGCGAGTAGACCGAGACGACCTGGGCGCGGTCCCAACCAAAGCTCTCCGCGATCGGCTTGAGAAACACGGTAAAGCTCTCGCCGAGACCGCGGCCGAGCACCGAGAGCGCGAAACACAGCGCAAGCACGTTAAGCGCCACCCGCGCCGGCTGCGGTGGCTTGGTCTCCGGATTGTCGCGCGGCGCATTCTGAT
>DATHHQ010000435.1:0-5104 GCA_035490095.1 Bradyrhizobium sp. | reverse complement strand
CCGAAATACGACAAGCTGCGTATCGCCGGCGTGTTCAAGGAACTCGAGGCCAAGATCGTTCGCTGGAACATTCTCGACACCGGCAAGCGCATCGACGGCCGCGACTCCAAGACCGTGCGCCAGATCATCGCCGAAGTCGGCGTGCTGCCCCGCGCCCACGGCTCGGCGCTGTTCACCCGCGGCGAAACCCAGGCGATGGTGGTGACCACGCTCGGTACCGGCGAGGACGAGCAGTACATCGACTCCTTGTCGGGCACCTACAAGGAGCAGTTCCTGCTGCACTACAATTTTCCTCCCTACTCGGTCGGTGAAACCGGACGCATGGGCGGAACCAAGCGGCGTGAAATCGGCCACGGCAAGCTCGCCTGGCGCGCGATCCACCCCGTGCTGCCGCCGCATCACGAATTCCCCTACACGGTGCGCGTGGTCTCCGAGATCACCGAGTCGAACGGATCGTCGTCGATGGCGTCGGTCTGCGGCGCCTCGCTGGCGCTGATGGATGCCGGCGTGCCGTTGAAGCGGCCGACGGCGGGTATCGCCATGGGCCTCATTCTGGAAGGTTCGCGCTTTGCGGTGCTGTCCGACATTCTCGGCGACGAGGATCATCTCGGCGACATGGACTTCAAGGTGGCAGGTACCGATCACGGCATCACCTCGCTGCAGATGGACATCAAGATCGCCGGGATTACCGAGGAGATCATGAAGGTCGCGCTCGGCCAGGCCAAGGAAGGCCGCATCCATATCCTGGGTGAAATGTCGAAGGCCCTGACCGCCGCGCGCGCCGAACTCGGCGAATACGCGCCGCGGATCGAGACCTTCAAGATTCCGACCGACAAGATCCGCGAAGTGATCGGCACCGGCGGCAAGGTGATCCGCGAAATCGTCGAGAAGACCGGCGCCAAGGTCAATATCGACGACGACGGCACCGTGAAGGTTGCCTCCGCCGACGGCGAATCGATCAAGGCCGCGATCAAGTGGATCAAGTCGATCGCGTCCGATCCGGAACTCGGCCAGATCTATGACGGCACCGTCGTCAAGGTGATGGAGTTCGGCGCGTTCGTGAACTTCTTCGGCGCCAAGGACGGTCTCGTCCACATCAGCCAGCTCTCGTCGAACCGCGTGCAGAAGACCTCCGACGTCGTCAAGGAAGGCGACAAGGTCAAGGTCAAGCTGCTCGGCTTCGACGACCGCGGCAAGACGCGGCTGTCGATGAAGGTGGTCGACCAGGTGACCGGCGAGGACCTCGAGGCCAAGCAGAAGGCGGCCGAGGCTGCGCCGCGCGAAGCCGCCGGCGAATAATAATCCTGCAAAAATTCTCTGTTTCAAAAGGGGCGGCTTTGAGCCGCCCCTTTTTTTGTCGCTCGTGCCGATAGGCAAATCACTTTTCAATGAGGAACGCGGGCGATTCCGCCACGGCATCGTGACGCCGACAATCGAAACGGCATCGCGGGCCACGCGTATTTGTTCAATGCGTTTGCTGGATGCTCGCTACGCAATAGCCGCGTCGTGACGTTCTATGTCGTTGCCGAAGTCGTTGTTGTCACCTGCGAGACGTCCGGAACAGAACGCATGCTCCTTCCCCGCAGCTTCCCTTCAACGGAGAAACCACGATGACTTCCTTGTCCCGGCGCCATCTGATGATCGCGGCAACTGGTATTGCCGCTGTTGCAGCCTCGCCCCGCATCGCCTTGGCGCAGCCCGCGGCTGCCGTGCCCGCCGGTCCCTTCAAGCTCGATCCCCTCGCCTACCCCGTCAACGCGTTCGAGCCGCATATCGATGCCAGGACCATGGAAATTCATCATGACCTGCACCATCAGGCCTACGTCAACAATTTGAACAATTTCGCCAAGGAAAACCCGCAGATTGCGTCGATGCCGATCGCCGAGGTTCTCGGCAATCTCGACAGCGTGCCGGAAAGCATCCGCACCGGCGTGCGCAACAATCTCGGCGGCCATGCCAATCACACCATGTTCTGGCGGATCATGGGACCGAATGGCGGAAAGCCCGAAGGCGAAGTTCTTGCTGCGATCGACCGCGACCTCGGCGGGATGGAAAAATTCCGGACTGATTTCGACGCCGCCGGCCTAAAGGTGTTCGGTTCGGGCTGGACCTTTGTCACGGTCGCGAAGGACGGCAAGCTTGCGCTCGAGACCCGTCCGAACCAGGACAATCCCATGATGGACGGCAAGCATGCATTGCTTGGCAACGACGTCTGGGAGCACGCCTATTATCTCAGCTATCAGAACCGCCGCGCCGACTATCTCAAGGCGTGGTGGAACACGGTGAACTGGAAGGCCGTCGAAGAGCGCTACACCGCGGCAAAGGCCGGAACGCTGGGCGTCTGATCGCGATTCCATCGAGTGTGAAAGGGCGGCGTGGCAGCTGCCCTTTTTGTTTGTGTGGAACGCATCGGCGCTCATCGCCGTCATCATCCGCCAACGGGTATGACGGCCATTGCCAGTCAGCCACGCTTCTTGTTCGCGGTCGGCGCGGGCGCGACATCCACGCTCTCTTTCACCACTTCGCCCAGCGCCGCAAAATCCGCCTTGCGCGGCGAGGTGCGGCGGAACGCGAGGCCGATGCTGCGGCCGGGTTGGGGATTTTTCAGGCGCAGAAACTTCACTCTGCCGTCGCGCCGCTCGACGTCGGCGGCGATCTGCGGAATCAGCGTCACGCCATAGCCGCCCGCGACCATCTGCATCACGGTCGTCAGACTGCTGGCACCAAACACCGTCCCACCGGCGCTCGCTGTGCGGCTCCGCGCTGCGGTCGCGCAAAACGCCAGCGCCTGATCGCGCAGGCAGTGGCCGTCCTCGAGCAGAATCAGCCTGCTTTGATCGATATCTTCGGCGGCAACTCGCGTCGCCTCCTGGCGCGGATCGTCGGATGGCACCGCAAGCAGAAACAGGTCTTCGAACAAGGCAATCGTGTTGATGTCGGGCTCGCCGACCGGCAAGGCGAGCATCGCGGCGTCGAGCGTGCCGCTCTTGATGTCCTCGACAAGTTGCCTGGTCTGGGTTTCCCGCAGCTCCAGTCGCAGTTCCGGGAATCGGGTCTGCAGCAGGGGAAGAATCCGCGGCAGCAGATAAGGCGCCAGGGAGGGAATCACTCCGAGCGTCAGCCGACCCGTCAGCAGGCCGCCGCGATGGCGCGCGAAGTCGACCAGATCGCGCGAGGCCGTCAGGACACCCTCGGCTCGTTGGGCGATTTCGCGTCCGACATCGGTCAGCATCACATCACCGGGCCGGCGCTCGACCACGGCGACGCCGAGTGTCCGCTCAAGATCGCGAATCTGCATCGACAGAGCGGGCTGGGTCACGGCGCAGGCCTCGGCCGCACGGCCAAAATGGCCGTGCTTGGCGAGCGCGGAGAGATAACGAAGCTGTCGAAGGGTGATCATCGTCATCAGATAAACTGATCGAGAGCTCAAGACAATTCGACTGGACCTGATGTTAGATATCTTCCAAGGTATGGCTCCAGCGAATTTGGCGAGAGGCACCAACCCTGCGGATCCGGGTTGACGTGGTTGTTCCAGGTCAATGCCTCTGCGGGTCAACCCTTGATCAAATGCGCCCTGCCCCACCTGCCGGAAGGAGTAACAGCCATCGCTGACCTCCCTCAATTAACGACCACAGCCGGCAATGCGAACATGATCGGAGAGAAACATGGATGCAAAGACTGACGACAGCGCAGGCAAGTGCCCGTTCACCGGCGGCACCCGCGGACACAGGAACCGCGACTGGTGGCCAGAGCACCTCGATATCGGAGTGCTCCATACGAACGCGCCCGCCGCCGATCCGATGGGCGAAGCGTTCGACTATGCCAAGGAATTCGAGAGCCTCGACATCGACGCCGTGATCAAGGACCTGCATGCCTTGATGAACGACTCGCAGGAGTGGTGGCCGGCCGATTTCGGTCACTACGGCGGGCTGTTCATCCGTTTAGCCTGGCACAGCGCCGGCACCTACCGCATCGCCGACGGCCGTGGCGGCGCCGGCGCTGGTCAGCAGCGCTTCGCGCCGCTCAACAGCTGGCCGGACAACACGAACCTTGACAAGGCACGCCGCCTGCTGTGGCCGATCAAGCAGAAGTACGGCCGCAAGCTATCCTGGGCTGATCTGTTTGTTCTCTCCGGTAACGTCGCCCTCGAATCGATGGACTTCAAGACGTTCGGATTCGCCGGCGGCCGCGCCGATGTGTGGGAGCCGGAAGAGCTGTACTGGGGTCCCGAAGGCACGTGGCTGGGCGACGAACGCTACAGCGGCGAACGCGAGCTCGCCGAACCGCTCGGCGCGGTGCAGATGGGTCTAATTTACGTCAATCCGGAGGGCCCCAACGGCAATCCGGATCCGGTCGCGTCCGCGAAGGATATCCGCGAGACATTCTTCCGCATGGCGATGAACGACGAAGAGACCGTCGCACTGATTGCCGGCGGCCACACCTTCGGCAAGACGCACGGCGCCGGCGATCCGTCGCTGATCGGCCCGGATCCGGAAGGCGGTGCCATCGAGGATCAGGGCCTCGGCTGGAAGAGCAAGCATGGCACCGGCTTCGGCGCCGACGCCATCACAGGCGGTCCGGAAGTGACCTGGTCGCAGACGCCGACGAAGTGGAGCAACCACTTCTTCGATAACCTGTTCAACTTCGAATGGGAGCTGACGAAAAGCCCGGCCGGCGCACAACAGTGGAAGGCGAAGGGCGCCGAGGCCACGATCCCGGACGCGTATGACACGTCGAAAAAGCAAGTTCCGACCATGCTGACCACGGACCTCGCTTTGCGCTTCGACCCGGCCTACGAGAAGATCTCGCGGCGCTTCCAAAAAAATCCGGATCAGTTCGCGGATGCGTTCGCGCGCGCCTGGTTCAAGCTCACGCACCGCGACATGGGGCCGACCGTGCGGTATCGCGGCAAGCTCGTGCCGAAGGAAACGCTGATCTGGCAGGACCCGATCCCCGCGGTCGATCATCCGCTGATCGACGACAGCAACGTCGCCGCGCTGAAGGCGAAAATCCTCGCCTCTGGCCTCACCGTGTCGCAGCTCGTCTCGACCGCGTGGGCATCGGCCTCGACGTTCCGCGGCTCCGACAAGCGCGGCGGTGCCAA
>DATHHQ010000434.1:0-7778 GCA_035490095.1 Bradyrhizobium sp. | reverse complement strand
ACGCCGGGTGATTCCGGGTACTCGTTGTTACTCGTGTGCGTTCTACCACTACCAAGTGCACACGAGGCCGCGGGTGCCACGGGCATCCGGCGTTCCCCACGCCCTCTTTGGGCGGAAGATTCATCAACGCCTCGGGCGCATCGCGCCGCGAGGGCGTGAACGTGTGTTTGGAATTAGGAAACCGTCATTCCGGGATGCGCCACTTGGCGCAGGCCCGGAATCCATACTCCCCGCCGTGGTTATGGATTCCGGGCTCGCGCTTCGCGCGCCCCGGAATGACGGTGCGGTTGTTTGAAAATCGAATCGCTTAAAAATTCGCCGCGCTAATTCGCCAGCCGGGTGAGCTTGACGCTGATGGCGAGGACGAACAACATCTCGCCGCCATAGGCGAGATATTCCGGATGGTGACAAAACGTCTGCGACGCCGAGCACACCTCGCCGGCCCAGGATGTGCCGACATGAAGCTCGGCCGCTGCCTGCTTGAAGAGAAACGCCGCTCCCGCGAACAGCGCCGCCATCAGAAAAGATATTCCTGCCATTGATGACCCCAGCCTCGAATCAGGCAGCATTATGAATTGTTTGCAACCCGAAGTAATATCCGGGCGATCACGGGGGAGGTGGAGGGGTTAGACACCGTCATCGTCCGCGAACGCGGACGATCCAGTATTCCAGAGCGTTGGCGATTACCCGAAAAGCTGCGGCGTACTGGATCCCCCGCCGGAGCCTGTCATCGGGCGGCCATTCGGCCGACCCGTTGGCGGGGGATGACAGTTGGGCTCGAAGAGACGCAGTACGTTTATGCGGCTGAAAGTTTCGCCTTACTCCTGGTCCGGCTTCTTGCCGCCGATGTTCTTCAGCTTGGCGAATACGGCATCGACATTGAGGTCGTCGCGCTGCTTTTCGGATGGCTCGAATTCCGGCTCCTTGCGGGTGGTCTCGGAGGCCGGCAGCAAGGTGGCGCCGCCGTAGGCGGTGTCGATAGGCTTCTCCTTGGCCGCGCGCTGCACCTCGAAGTCGAGCTCGATCTGTGAGCACAGGCCGAGCGTCACCGGGTCCATCGGGGTCAGGGTCGAGGCGTTCCAATGTGTGCGGTCGCGCACACTGGCGATGGTGGTCTTGGTGGTGCCGACCAGGCGCATGATCTGGGCGTCCTTCAATTCCGGGTGATTGCGCACCAGCCACAGGATCGCGCTCGGCCGCTCGTGGCGGCGTGACACCGGGGTATAGCGCGGGCCCTTCTTCTTGGCCTGCGGCGGCAGCGTCACCTTGCTCTCGCCGAGCTTGAGGCGGTAATTGGCGTCCTTTTCGCCCCTCTCGATCTCGTCGCGGGTGAGCTGGCCGGTCGAAATCGGGTCCATGCCCTTGATGCCCTGGGCGGCGTCGCCGTCGGCGATAGCGCGGACCTCAAGCGGATGCATTTTGGTGAAATCCGCCACCTGATCGAAGGTCAGGGCGGTATTGTCGACCAGCCACACGGCAGTCGCCTTTGGCATCAGCGGTGCATTGCTCATGGCAAATCTCCTTAGCGCTTCGCCCACCCCTTTTGGAGGCGAAGCCGTGGTCATCGGTGATGACGGGAATTACCCCCTATATAAGCCGTCTGGGGCTAACCGCGCAATGGTTTGCTGCCCGGCCTTGACAGCGCCCGAAAGGCGTCCCAAGTCCTTATTTGAATTGACCGTTCCCTCCGCGCCGGTGAGGGGTGATTCGGTCCGAGATCACCCCTATGCCAGCTAAACCACCCCTGAAAATCGTGCTTTGTTCGCCCCGCGGCTTCTGCGCCGGCGTGGTGCGGGCGATCGACACCGTGGAGCGGGCGCTCACGATCTATGGCGCCCCGGTCTATGTTCGCCACGAGATCGTCCACAACCGCTATGTGGTCGACAGTCTGAGGGCCAAGGGCGCGATCTTTGTCGAGGAGCTGGCCGAGATCCCCGACAATACCAACGCGCCGGTGGTGTTTTCGGCCCATGGCGTTCCCAAGTCGGTGCCGGCGGATGCCCGGGCGCGCAATTTCTTTTCGCTCGACGCCACCTGTCCGCTGGTCACCAAGGTGCACCGCGAGGCGGCGATCCATTTCAAGCGCGGCCGCGAAATCCTGCTGATCGGGCATTCCCATCATCCGGAAGTGGTCGGCACGCTCGGGCAACTGCCTGCCGGAGCGGTGACGCTGATCGAGACTGCGGGCGATGCCGCGACCTTCACGCCGAAGGATCCCAACAATCTCGCCTCCGTCACCCAGACGACGCTGTCGATCGACGACACCGCCGAAATCGTCGCGATGCTGAAGGAGCGGTTTCCGAACATCTCTGGTCCGCACAAGGAAGACATCTGCTACGCCACCACCAACCGCCAACTCGCGGTGAAAAAGGTGGCGCCGGTGGTCGACGCCCTGATCGTGGTCGGCGCGCCGAACTCGTCGAATTCGCAGCGACTGCGCGAAGTCGCCGAACGCGAGGGTTGCCCGGTCTCGGTGCTGGCGCAGCGTGCCGCCGATCTCGACTGGAGCAGGTTCGAGGGCATCAAGAGCCTCGGCATCACCGCGGGCGCGTCGGCGCCGGAGGTGATCGTCGAAGAGATCATGGGTGCGTTCGCCGAGCGTTACGAATTGCATGTGGAGACGGTCTCGGCCGCGGAAGAGAATGAATTCTTTCCGTTGCCGCGCTCGCTGCGGCCCGACGCGGCGGAATAATTGCGATGGCGGTTTACACCGACGTCGCCGCCGACGAGCTTGCGGAATTTTTGAGCCATTACGACATCGGCGAATTGCTGTCCTACAAGGGCATCGCCGAGGGCGTCGAGAATTCCAACTTCCTGCTCCACACCACGGCGGGATACTTCATCCTGACGCTGTACGAGAAGCGCGTCGCCAAAGGCGACCTGCCGTTCTTTCTCGGCCTGATGGCGCATCTGGCCTCGCACGGCATCAACTGTCCGCAGCCGGTGAAGAGCAAAAGCGGCGAAGCGCTCGGCACGCTGGCCGGCCGCCCCGCGGCGATCATCAATTTTTTGGAAGGCATCTGGCCGCGCAAGCCGAGCGCCGCGCACTGTGCCGGCGTGGGTCAGGCGCTGGCGAAAATGCATCTCGCCGGCCGCGATTTCGGCATGACGCGCGCCAACGCGCTGTCGGTGTCGGGCTGGCGTCCGCTGTTCGATGCGGCGGCATCGCGCGCCGATGAATTGCAGCACGGCTTGCGCGCGTTTATCGCCGCCGAGCTCGATCATCTGGAAAACAACGTCTGGCCGAGGAATTTGCCGCAGGGCGTGATTCACGCCGATCTGTTTCCGGACAATGTGTTCTTTCTCGGCGAGCAGCTGTCGGGTATCATCGATTTCACCTTCGCCTGCACCGACATGCTCGCCTACGACGTCGCGATCTGCCTCAACGCCTGGTGTTTCGAGAGCGATTACTCGTTCAATGTCACCAAGGCGCGGGCATTCCTCAACGCCTATGGCCGCGAGCGGAAACTGTCGGACGCCGAGCAGGATGCGCTGCCGCTGCTGGCGCGCGGCGCGGCGTTGCGCTTCCTGCTGACGCGGCTGGTCGATTTTCTCAACGTTCCCGAGGGCGCGCTGGTGCGGCCGAAGGATCCGCTCGAATATGCCCGCAAGCTGCGCTTTCAGCAGGGTGTGACCAGCATGCGCGATTATGGCGTCGCGGCCTCGGGGCTGGTGGCGTGAGTTCAGACAAGTCTGTCATCATTCACACCGACGGCGCGTGCTCGGGCAATCCCGGGCCCGGCGGCTGGGGCGCGATCCTGAAATTCGGCGACGTCGAGAAGGAATTGAAGGGCGGCGAGGCCCATACCACCAACAACCGCATGGAGCTGATGGCGGCGATCTCGGCGCTGGAGGCGCTGAAAAAGCCGTGTACGGTCGATCTCTACACCGACAGCCAGTATGTGCGTCAGGGCATCACCGGCTGGATCCATGGCTGGAAGAAGAACGGCTGGCGCACCTCGGACAAGAAACCGGTCAAGAACGTCGATCTGTGGCAGCGGCTGGATGCGTCGCTGCATCAGCACCAGGTGCGCTGGCACTGGGTCAAGGGCCACGCCGGCCACGACGCCAACGAACGCGCCGATCAACTGGCGCGCGAGGGCGTCGCCATGGCGCGCTTGAAGACGTAGCTGGAGGATTGAGGCAGTCGGTCCAACACACACCACCGTCATCGCCCGCGAATGCGGGCGATCCAGTATTCCGTGGCGGTCCCCGCTTATCACGAGCGCTCCGGAATACTGGATCACCCGCTTTCGCGGGTGACGACGATTGGTGATTGCAGCGAAATACTGAAGCCTTACAGCTGCCCGAGCAGCGTATCGCCGCCGGAAACCTCGACCTTGCCCGGCGCCGGTTCGAGATTGAATTTCTTCACCACGCCGTCGTCCACCAGCATCGAGTAGCGCTTGGAGCGGATGCCGAGGCCGTTGCCGGAGGCGTCGAGCTCCATGCCGATCGCCTTGGTGAATTCGGCGTTGCCGTCGGCGAGGAAGGTGGCTTCGTCGCGCTGGTCGGTGTCGCGCTTCCACGCGTTCATGACAAAGGCGTCGTTGACCGAAACGATCGCGATCGTGTTCACGCCCTTGTCCTTGATGGCATAGGCGTTCAGGAAAATGCTCGGCAAATGCATCTTGTGGCAGGTGCCGGTGTAGGCGCCGGGCACCGCGAACAGCGCCACCTTCTTGCCCTTGAAAATATCATCGGTGGTTTTGACCTGCGGACCTTCCGCCGTCATCACGCGAAACTTTGCCTCAGGCAGCTTGTCGCCAACATTGATGGTCATGTTTAATTCTCCCTAACTGTGCGGATGTGTCTTAAACCGGGCAGGCGGCGGGCACAATATTCGGCGCCACGGAAACGGCAATGGTGTTGGGTGTTCACCGTTCCGTCATCAGCCCCGAAATCCGCCACCGTCGAGAAAGGCCTGTTCCTCGGGCGTCGTCGCCCGCCCCAGGATGGGATTGCGGTGCGGAAAGCGCCCGAACCGGCGGATAATATCGGCATGATCCTCGGCGTATTTCAGATTGTCCGCATGGTCGGTGTTGCGGAAGAGTTCGACGCAACGCAGCTGGTCGGCCAGATGCTCCGAGTGCATGAACGGCAAGTAGAGAAATTCCAGCAATACCGGCTCGACGCGCCTGTCGGCACCGCCTGCGACGGCACGGCCCGCGACCTCGCGGGCCAGCGCATCGCTTGAATAGGTCCTGATATCGCCGCGAAACATGTTGCGTGGAAACTGATCAAGGATGATGACCAGCGCCAGCGCGCCCTCATCGGTCGTTTCCCACGATGACAGCTCGCCGGCAGCCGCCTTCCGCCACAGCTCAAGGAAGCGGCTGCGCACATCGGCGTCGAATGTATCGTCTGGCTCGTACCAGCGCTCGCGGCCAGCCGCGCGCCAGAAGGCGAGGATTTCGGCAGGCGCGACGCCGCAAGCCTCAGTCATGAACGGACGCCCGAGTCATGCCGGTTCAGGCGGCAGCCTTGTTTTCATCCCGCAATTCGCGGCGCAGGATTTTTCCGACATTGGTCTTCGGCAGGCCGGTCCTGAATTCGATCTGCTTGGGGACCTTGTAGTTGGTCAGTTGCGTGCCGCAGAACTTGATGATGTCCTCGGCGGTGACGTTTGGATCCTTCTTGACGACGAACGCCTTGACGGCTTCGCCCGAGCGCGCGTCCGCAACGCCGATCACGGCGCACTCCAGCACGCCGGGGTGACTGGCGATCACTTCCTCGATCTCGTTCGGATAGACGTTGAAGCCCGACACCAGGATCATATCCTTCTTGCGATCGACGATTTTGGTATAGCCGTCCGGTGTCATCACGCCGATGTCGCCGGTGCGGAAGTAGCCGTCCGAAGTCATCACATTCGCTGTCTCTTCGGGTCGGTTCCAGTAACCGGCCATCACCTGCGGGCCCTTGGCGCAGATTTCACCGGGCTCGCCGAGCGGCACTTCGTTGCCGTCGTCGTCGCGGATCGAGAGATAGGTCGACGGCATGGGAATGCCGATCGAGCCGCTAAAATTCTCGGCGGTAGCCAGATTGCAGGTCAGGGCAGGCGAGGTTTCCGACAACCCATATCCTTCCGCGATGCCGCAGCCGGTCAATTTCTTCCAGCGGTCTGCCACCGGGCGTTGAACGGCCATGCCGCCGCCGTTGGAAATTTTCAGCTTGGAGAAATCGATCTTGTCGAAACCGGGCGTGTTCAACAGGCCGTTATAGAGCGTGTTGACCGCCGGAAAGAAGTTGACCTGATATTTCATCAGCTCCTTGACGAAGCCCGCCATGTCGCGCGGGTTGGGAATCAATAGATTGGTGCCGCCCGCTCGCACCCCCAGCAGGAAGCACGCCGTCAGCGCGAAGATGTGATAGAGCGGCAGCGCGCACACGATGATCATGCGGTCGATATGCGGCGGCTGGCTCAGCGCAGGCTGCAGCCATGCGTCGTTCTGCAGCACGTTGGCGAGAATGTTGCGGTGGAGCAACGTGGCGCCCTTGGAGACGCCGGTGGTGCCGCCGGTATATTGCAGGAAGGCGACATCGTCGGGTCCGATAGGCGGCTGAGTGAGCGTCATGCGACGGCCGGCCGCGAGCGCATCGTTGAAGGTCGCCGCGCCCGGAATTGAATAGGCCGGCACCATTTTCTTGACGCGGCGCACCACCAGATTGACGATCACGCCCTTGAAGCCGAGCAGGTCGCCCATGCTGCCGACGATGACATGCTTCACCGCGGTCTTTGCGATCACCTGTTGCACGGTCGTGGCAAAATTCTCCAGAACGATGATCGCCTCGGCGCCGGAATCCTTGAGCTGGTGTTCGAGCTCGCGCGGGGTGTAGAGCGGATTGACGTTCACCACCGCATAGCCCGCACGCAGCACGGCGGCGGTCGATATCGGATACTGCAACACGTTCGGCATCATCAGCGCGACGCGCGCGCCTTTTTTCAGGCCCTTGCTCTGCAAATAGGCCGCGAGCGCCGCCGACATCGCGTCGAGATCGCGATAGCTGATCGACTTGTCCATGCAGATGAAGGCCTGGCGATCGCTGAATTTCGAAAAGCTTTCTTCCAGCAACTCGACGAGAGACTCGTACTGGGTCACATCGATGTCGGCGGGCACGCCGGCCGGGTATTGCTTAAGCCAGATGCGCTCCATGCTATTTCCCCTCTGGTTTACTTCCCCCGCTTCTTGGGGCGGGACGTCTGTTTTGGGCAGTATTGAGCAATGCGGCGGCCTGTGGCAAGCGGCTGCGCGTTATGGACGCATCGTTAACCAATCGAGCGGCGCGGCGGGTTTTTGATCCGCTGGCTTGGCCTAGCCGGTGGTGCTCTTGGGCGCAGGTTTAGCCGGGGGCTTTGCCGCAGCCTTGGGTTTGGCCGGCTTCGCAGGCTTATCGGTCGCGGCTGCCGGTTTTGCGCCAGCTTTCGGGGTGGCATTCGCTTGCTTGGGGGTGGCCGGTGAGGTCTCGGTATCAGGCTTTTTTGCCGCCACCCGCGACTTCTTTCCCCGATGCCGCGTCGTCTGCTTCTCGGCATCCTCGGCTACAGCGGCAATCAGGGCGACCCCGGTCTTGGTGGGACCGGTATAAACCACGATCGGCTCCGAAACCGCAGGCTCCGCCGCCAGCAGTTCCGATGGCTTCGCCATCGGCGGCTGCAGCCCGGCAGTATAGAACGTGACCGCACTTTCGCCACTGCTTGCACCGCCGGCGGCGTTGTTGGCGACGGTTTCCTCGTCTTCGTCGCTGGCGGGGCGCTTGCGTTTTCCCCCGCACATCTC
>DATHHQ010000433.1:0-2823 GCA_035490095.1 Bradyrhizobium sp. | reverse complement strand
AGTGTTGATTTCCACCGAATAGTGAGCCGGGATTTTCACTGAAAAGTGAGCCACCCTTGTTTGGTGCAGTATGCCTCAGGTCTTTGTGGTTTTTCTTGGTTTTGCCTCCTTACGGTTTTGAGCTGAGCTGGTCTTGAAGCGATAGCTGTCGTTGCCGGTTTCCAGGATGTGGCAACGGTGCGTGAGTCGGTCGAGCAGTGCCGCCGTCATCTTCGGATCGCCGAAGACGCTGGTCCATTCGGCGAAGCTCAAGTTGGTCGTGATGATCAAGCTGATGTGCTCGTAGAGCTTGCCGAGCAGATGGAACAGCAGCGCGCCGCCGGCCTGGCTGAAGGGCAAGTACCCCAGTTCGTCGAGAATGACGATGTCGGTGTGCAGCAGACGCATCGCGAGCGTGCCGGGTTTGCCGGCTTTCTTTTCGTGTTCGAGCTCGTTGACCAATTCAATGGTGGAGAAGAAGCGCACGCGGCGACGCAGGTGTTCGATCGCATGCACGCCGATCGCGGTGGCCAGATGGGTTTTGCCGGTGCCGGGTCCGCCGACAAGAACGATGTTCTGTGCGTGCTCGATGAAGTCGCCGCGGTGCAGTTGCCGCACGAGGGCTTCGTCGACGGGACTTTGCACAAAGTCGAAGCCGGCCAGATCGCGGTAGACCGGGAAGCGCGCGCTCTTCTTCTGGTAGGCCACGGAGCGCACTTCGCGCTCGGCCACCTCGGCTTTGATCAACGCGCTGAGCATGGGTTGTGAGTTCTGATACAGCGGCGAAGCCTGGTCGACCCATTCGCCAAGCGCTTGCGCCATGCCGTACAGCTTCAACGACTTGAGCGTGACGACCAACGGATCAGGCTGCATGACGCGCCCTCCGCAAATTGTCGTACTGTTCCACATTGGCCTGCGGCTCGACGCTCAGTGACAGCCCTGGCGGTGCGGTCATCGGCGCCGGCGGTGATTCGCCCAGCAGGCGCGCCAACAGATTGAGCACGTGCGGCTTGGACGCAACACCGGACTCCAACGCCAGTTCCACTGCGGTGAGTACCGCTTGCTCGTCGTGATGCAAGACGAGAGCGAGGATCTCGACCATCTCGCGATCGCCACCCGGGCGTTTGAGCAGGATCGCTTGCAGCCGCCTGAAGCCTTCCGGCAAGTCGGCGAACGGCGCACCGTTGCGTAGCGCTCCGGGTTTGCGCTGCACGACACTAAGGTAATGTCGCCAGTCATAGATCGTGCGACCGCTGGTGTGGTGACGATCAAAATGCCGCGGGTGTTCGGCAAGCACTTGGCCTTCGGCGGCCACGACAATGCGATCGGCATACACCCGCACGCTGACCGGACGATTGGCGTAGGTCGCCGGTACGCTGTAACGATTGCGTTCGAAGTGCACCAGGCAGGTGGGCGTCACGCGTTTGCCCAACTCCACGAAGCCGTCGAACGGGCCGGGCAGCGGCATCAGTTGCGCGTATTCGTCTTCCCAGAATGACGCAATCGTGCGCGGTGAATGCTCCGGATGCGCAATCTGGCTCCACAATGCGACGCAGCGATCCTGGAGCCAGGCGTTGAGCGCCGCCAGCGACGCAAAGGCCGGCGCATCGGACCAGATGCGCCGGCGCGCGTCTTGGACATTCTTCTCGATCTGGCCCTTCTCCCAACCGGCTGCCGGACTGCAGAACTGCGGTTCGAACAGGTAGTGGCTGGTCATCGCCGTAAACCGCGCGTTCACATCGCGCCCCTTACCCGAGCGCACGCGATCCACCGCCGTCTTCATGTTGTCGTAGATGCCGCGCTTAGGCACGCCGCCCAACACGGCAAAGGCGTGGTTGTGTGCATCGAACAACATCTCGTGGGTCTGCAGCGGATACGCGCGCAGCAGGAACGCGCGGCTGTGACTCAGCTTGAACTGGGCAATCTGCAGCTTGGTGCGTTCGCCGCCAATGACGGCGTAGTCTTCGCTCCAGTCGAACTGGAATGCCTCGCCGGGAGCGAAAGCCAGCGGCACGAACACGCCGCGCCCGACCGTGCGCGCCAGCTCCTGCTGTTGCATTCGCCAGCGCCGCGCGAATGCACACACGCGCCCATATGCTCCTGCGTAACCAAGCTGTTGCAACGACGCGCACATCTGCCGCAGCGTGCGGCGACTCTTGCGACCTTGGCGCGCGTTATCGGCCAGCCATGTGCGCAGCTGCTCGGCAAACGGATCGAGCTTGCTCGGACTCGCACGGCGAATGTAGCGCGGTTCTACCACGCCGTTCGCCAGGTACTTGCTGATGGTGTTTCTCGACAGCTTCGTGCGCCGCGCAATCTCGCGAACCGATATCCCTTCGCGAAAATGCCAACGCCGAATCACGCTCAATAACGCCACGTCGATCACTCCGGTTACTCCTGCTCGGGCTTCGAGCAGGACGGTGACTACACGTGGCTCAAATTTCGATGAAAATCCCTATCGAAACTGGCTCAGTTCTGGGTGAAACTCAACACTATTTTCCCTTCGGCGATCTGGAGAGTTGGACCGAGGCCACTATAAGCGGCGGTTCGGATTACACACGACAGTACGATAGCGATGGGCGCCTCACAAGCCATCGCGATGGTAGTGTGAATAGGCAGCTTGCTTACGATGCCGCGAGTCGTATCACAGCTAGCGTCGACAGCGGCGTTGGCGGCACGGCCAATTGGACATATAGCTATGACGACCAGGATCGCCTCACTGGCGCGACTAATGCGGCGACGACAGGTGCGACGTCTGGCACCAATCAATCATTTGCTTATGACGCGACGGGCAATCGAACGAGTGCGACCAACAGTGGCGTAACGACAAACTACGTCCCCGAC
>DATHHQ010000432.1:0-2595 GCA_035490095.1 Bradyrhizobium sp. | reverse complement strand
CGACCCCGGTCTTGGTGGGACCGGTATAAACCACGATCGGCTCCGAAACCGCAGGCTCCGCCGCCAGCAGTTCCGATGGCTTCGCCATCGGCGGCTGCAGCCCGGCAGTATAGAACGCAACCGCGCTTTCGCCACTGCTTGCAGCGCCGGCGGCGTTGTTGGCGACGGTTTCCTCGTCCTCGTCGCTCGCGGGGCGTTTGCGTTTTCCCCCACACATCTCGTCGCGCAGGTTCGGCGGCGAGGCGTCGATCGGTACCAGATTTTCCACCGTGCCAAGCGAGGGGCGCAACCACGTCAGCGAATTGTTGGCAAAGCCGCGCTCAAGCAGCTGGGCTGCTCTGACCGCACGCATCTGGCCGGATGACGCGCCGAGCACGACCGCGATCAGCCGTTTGCCGTTGCGAGTGGCCGACGCAACCAGATTGTACCCGGAAGCGCAGATGAAGCCGGTCTTGAAGCCATCGGCCCCCGGGTAACGTCCGATCAGCTTGTTGAAGTTCTGCGTGACCCTGCGGCCGTAGCGGATCGAGGGGATGTGGACGAAATATTCATATTCCGGCAAATCGCGAATGATCGCACGCGCCAGGATCGCCAGATCGCGCGCCGACGTGATCTGGCCGTCCGCGGGCAGGCCGTTCGGATTGACGTAGCTCGACTGTGTCATGCCCAGCCGCTGCGCGGTCTGGTTCATTTGCTCGGAAAAACCGTCGATCGAACCACCGACGCCCTCGGCGAGCACCACGGCCATGTCATTGGCCGACTTCACCAGCATCATCTTGAGCGCGTTATCGACCGTGACCTGAATCCCGGGACGGAACCCCATCTTCGATGGCGATTGCGAGGCGGCGACGGGTGATACCGTCAGCAGGGTGTCGAGTGTGAGGCGTCCATCCTTGACGGCCTTGAGCGTGACATAGGCCGTCATCAGCTTGGTCACCGATGCGGGATACCAGGGATAGGTGGCGTTGTCGGCCTGCAGGACCTTGCCGGTATCGGCCTCAACGACCAGCAAGGCCTCCGCCTGGGCGACGCGCGGTGCAAAAATGGCGAACGCTGCGGCAACAACGATCCAACACAGCGATAATTTGCAACGTAACGGGCGAAGAAGCTGCACTATCCGATTCCGGTCCTTTGAGACCCGCCTTTGAAGAGGAGGTCCTGGCATGTGACGTTCGGGTTTCAAGCGTGTCCGGCGCCGTGGTTACGGCGGTGCCGAATCTATACCGGCTTGCCGGTCCAGAACAGAGGCTGCGCCACTAAATCGTGGACGAAATAGGCTGAATTTCGGCGCTCGCTAAATCTTGACAGTGCCGCTGTCAGTTTCCTTCACATGAACGCTGGCCCGCGCATGTTCCTGAACCATGAATTGGGCCCTCGCGAGTTCCGCAAAACGACCGCCTTGCGTCACCAGTTCATCGAAAGTTCCGCTTTCGATCACGTGGCCGCTGTCGAACATCAGAATGCGCGTGGCATGGCGAATGGTCGAGAGCCGGTGTGCGATCACGAAGGTCGTGCGTCCCTTCATGACTTCGTCGAGCGCGGCGTTGACCTTGGCTTCGGTGACCGCATCGAGCGCGCTGGTCGCCTCATCGAGGATCAGGATCGGTGGATCCTTCAATAATGCGCGTGCGATCGACAACCGCTGCCGCTCGCCGCCGGACAGCATGCGTCCGCGCTCGCCGGCACTGGTTTCGAAGCCCCGCTCGCCGCGCTCGATGAATTCCAGCGCCTGCGCGCGAGCGGCGGCGATCCGCATTTCCTCTTCGGTGGCGTCCGGCTTGCCGACGCGCAGATTGTCCGCGATCGAACGATTGAACAGCAGGGCCTCCTGAAACACCACTCCGATGTTTCGCCGCAGCGCCGTCAGCGTCAGGCCGCGAACATCCATGCCGTCGATCCTGATGAAGCCCGACTGCGGATCGAACGCGCGATGCAGCAAAGCGATGGCCGTCGACTTTCCGGCGCCGGTCGGACCGACCAAGGCGATGGTCTGACCGGGCAGCGCGGTGAAGGAGAGGTCTTCGACCGCTGGCCGCTTTCCGTCATATGAAAACGAGACGTCTTTGAATTCGACCAGGCCCGAGAGTCGCCCGGTATCGATCGCGTCGGGCCGGTCGCGGACCGCGGGCACGGCATCCAGTACGTTGAAGAATTCCTGCAGCCGCGGCGCTTCCATGAACACGTTGTTGATGAAGCTGACCACCTGTTCGAGCTTCTGGATCAGCATGGTTGCGAAACTCACGAACATCACGATCTCGCCGACTGACGTGAGGCCCTGAGCGTGCAGCGCGATACCGACGGTGAAGATCGCCAGCACGGTGATCGTGGTCGACGCCCTGGTGATGACGGTGACCACCGCCCACCACGACAGCACCGGCATCTGCACCGCCAGCAGCTTGTCGGCGACGAAGCGCAGCCCCTGCACCTCGGCATCGATACGCACGAAGCTCTGCACCAGCGCCACATTGCCGAGCGCGTCCGAAGCGCGTGCGGAGAGATCGCTGTAATGCGCCTCGACCTCGCTTTGCATGCCGTAGGTCTTGCGCACCACCAGCGTGGTCAGCACCGTGAACACCACGCACAGCGCGAACAGCA
>DATHHQ010000431.1:0-3093 GCA_035490095.1 Bradyrhizobium sp. | reverse complement strand
CCGCGTGCTGTCGCGCGACAGCCTGCTCGATCTCACCCAGGGCCGCAACGCCGGCTCCTTCGAACGCAGCATCGATGTGCTGGTCAGCCGCATCCGGCGCAAGATCGAAACCGATCCGCTGGAACCCACCATGATCAAGACAGTGCGTTCCGGCGGCTACATGTTCACGCCCCGGGCGTATGCGGCGACGATCCCGACAAACGGCTGATCATGAAGCGGCTCGGGTTTCTCAATCTCAGGGGTATCAGCGGGCAGATCGCGGCACTGGTGGTGGCCTCGATCATCGCGATACACCTGATCCTCACCGCAACCTTTCTCATCCATCGGCCGGACCAGCCCGATCCATCGATCGACCGCGGGCATGCCCAGCTCGTGGCATCGGTCCAGCTTCTCGGCGCGGCACAAGCGGCCGAACGGCCCCGGCTCTTCGCCGACATTGCGCGGGCATTTCCGCAACTGGATATCGAAGGCCTTCCTTCGGGTCCCGCTGTCGCGGCGAACGAAGCCGATGGCCCTCACCTGCGCGGTCTACGGCGCCGCCTCGGCAGCGGCTATCGGATCCTCTCGCTCGCGCAGCAAGATAATATCCACAAGGTCGGCATCGTGCTGCCGGACGGCGCGATGATTTCCGCAAAGCTGCTGCCGGACCAGTGGCAACGCCCGTTCTGGGGCGGGCCTTGGATGATGACACTGCTGTTCGCCATCATCAGCGTTACCTTGCTTGGCCTATGGGCCGCCCGGGCCTTGACGGCGCCGCTGTCGTCGTTCGCAAAGGCCGCCGAAAGCTTCAGCCTGAGCGGTGCCGCTGCACCGCTGCCCGAACGCGGCCCTGAAGAAATTCGTTCGGTTGCGAAGGCGTTCAACCGCATGCGGGAGCGGATCACCGCACTGATCGACGACCGCACCAAGATGCTGGCCGCCATCAGCCACGATCTGCGGACACCGATCACCAGAATGCGCCTGCGCTCCGAATTTATCGAGGACGACGGGCATCGCGGCCGGATGTTGCACGATCTCGACCAGATGCGATCGATGCTGGAGTCGGTGCTTTCGTTTCTGCGCAACGACCGCAAGCTCGAATCCATGACGCTGGTTGACATTGCAACCACGCTGCAGCTCGTCACCGATCAATTCGCCGACATGGGACACAAGGTCGCTTACGACGGCCCGGAACATGCCATGGCCACGGTCCGGCCCGACGACCTGCATCGCAGCATCACCAACCTCGTGGAGAACGCCGTCAGATTCGGTACCGAGGCCGCGATCCGTCTTCGAATGTCGTCGGATATCGTGACGATCGATATCGAGGACGATGGTCCCGGCATTTCCGATGCGCGCAAGGATGTCATGCTGGAGCCGTTCGTGCGCGGCGACGACGCCCGCAACATGGATGAAGCCGCCGGCTTCGGTCTCGGGCTTTCCATCGCGCACGCCATCGTGCTCGCACATGGCGGCGAGTTGTCGCTCACCGACCGGCAGCCTCACGGATTGATGGTCCGCATTCAGTTGCCGGTTCACCAGCAGATCCGGAAGGCAGCCGCCTGAGCGTCATTCCGAGAGGATGGAAAAGTGGGAACCGGTTTTCCCTCGGACAAACGCGAAGCGTTTGCCCGGAGATCATGCTCCAACAAGAGGATGAGATCATGATCTGATTCAATCTAATCGGATCATGATCTGAGGCGCGCAAATCCATAAGCTCAGCGGTCAGGCCGCGATGGCTTGCTGATCCGACTCGGCGAGGTACGCCATCGCCTCGAAACGATAGTCGCAGGCCTGGCAGTGCCAGAGATAGGAGGTGCGGTGCGGTTCGGTTTCAACCCACTCCGGAGCGGCGATTGGCTTGCCGCATTGAGCGCAGGGATTCCCGTGGGGCAAGGAGCCGAAATCTATGGCCATGGCGAGTCTCCCGTTGTCACTGCAATTTTTGATGGATGGACAGGATCACTGTCGGAAATGCGGACGTCGTCCTGCTACCTGTGAGTGTTTGAGAGCATTGCGTCTTTTGAGCGGCAATGAAAGGGAACTGTGGCGCGACATATTGTGGCGTTGAGGGCTTACTCTCACTTCGCCTTCGGATCAACCGCCGGTTCGATCGTATGCACCGCACCGGGCTTACGCAGATGGATGGTGGCGATGTCGTCGGAGTATATTTTCTGCCAGCCGTCGATGTGATCGAGCAGCTTGGTCGCGGCACTCTGCGTGCGCATCAAGGTCGCCTCGATGCTGTACTCATCCAGCAGCCGGAACAGGTTCTCCGGCTTCGTCAATCCGCTGGCGGCATCGTGATCGACGAAAAATTTCTCACCGAAGACTTCGGTGCGGCCGTCGATGAAGGTTGCGACACCGTTGGCGATCAGATAGCCGCCGAAATCGTAGTCGTTGAATACCCGCGTCAGATTCAGTTTCTTCAGCGCGGTAACGGCGGCGACCGGCGAACCCCTGGTGTGCGGCTCGAAGCGATGCACGGACGCATAGGCCAACGTTGCCGCCACCAGCGCGATCGCGACGCCCGCGAACAGCACGCCGCGCATCGGCACTGCGGCGCTTGACGTTGAAACCTCATCGCCGCCGATCTGCCTTGCCAGCGGAGCCGCGAGAATAAGCGGCGCCAGCAGCGCCAGGATTTCGACGGCGCGCCCTTGCGCGAGCGCCATGTGCAATAGTCCGAGCAGCAGCACGATGCGCAGCGGCGGCAGCTTGACGCCGCGAAACAGCGCCAGCCCAATTCCCAGCAGCAGGCAAACCTCGAATGCCCCGACGCTGCCGAAGTTCGTAGGCTGCCATTCCATGATCAGCGGCAGCGCAGCGCCAAGCGCCAGGATCTTCTGTGAGGCCAGCAGCGAATTCCAGCCGTACGGCGTGCAGCAGCTCAGCACCAGCGCCGCCACGGCGAATGCCGCCCACCGCAGCGCCAGCGCCTTGCGCAATTTCGCATCGGCGTTCAGCACGGCATCGAGCGCGATCGGCGCGATCAACACCAGGCCGAACACAAAGCCGCCATGCAGGTTGGCCCATAGCGCCATCAGCGGCAAAAGCCAGAAGGACGGCGCGCCCCGCCGATCCGCGGCTGCAATCAGTCCGCCGACCCACGCC
>DATHHQ010000430.1:0-3494 GCA_035490095.1 Bradyrhizobium sp. | reverse complement strand
AGCATCGGTGAACCCATTACGCACATACGAATTGCCGGAAAGCGGCGCCGAAAGCGGGGCCATCCCCCGGCAACAGGGGGCGTGTGACCCGTGTTTGAATTTCTCGACCCAGGTGTCCTGAACGCACTTTTGCAGGTCGTCCTGATCGACCTCGTGCTCGCTGGCGATAACGCCATCGTCATCGGTCTTGCTGCCGCCGGCCTGCCTCAGGCGCAACGAGGCAAGGCGATTCTGATCGGCATCGTCGCTGCGACGATGTTGCGTATTCTGTTCGCCGGGTTGGCGACGCAAATTCTGCAGATCGTCGGCCTCCTGCTCGCGGGCGGGATTCTGTTGTTGTGGGTATGCTGGAAAATGTGGCGGGAGTTGCGCGCGTCCCCCGCCGAGCCGATGGAAGCGAAGGAGGCTGCTGGAGCAGCCGCGGGAACAACTGCCGAAGGCAAGCCTCGGAAAACACTGGTCCAGGCGACTTGGCAGATTATCGTGGCTGACCTTTCCATGTCGCTCGACAATGTCCTGGCCGTCGCGGGGGCGGCACGCGAGCATCCAACGGTCATGATTTTCGGCCTGGCGCTTTCCATTGCGATGATGGGCGTGGCGGCTTCTTTCATTGCGCGTCTTCTGCAAAATCATCGATGGATTGCTTATGTCGGCCTGGCCGTCATTCTCTACGTCGCAGTCGACATGATCTTTCGCGGAACATTGGATATCATGATGGTTGCGTCGACATGACACGCTGCCGCGTCGTTTCCTCACCGGCACGCCAGCCCATTTCCCAGAAGTCGGCTTCGAGCCGGGTGGCTTCCTTGAAGATTGCGATCAGCTCTGCCTCGCGGGCCGGCGTGGCGTAGAGATCGGCGAGAGCTTCCAGGTGCGCCCGCGCTTTCGCCGCGACCTCCTGGTAGGGTGCACCGGCATATTCGGCGATCCAGACGCGATAGGGGTTCGTCGCAGCCTGCGCGTCGGGTTGCGCGGCCAGCCGCGTCGCGATCTCGGCATAACCGATCACGCAAGGGGCAAGCGCCACCTTGAGTGCCAGCAGATCGCCGCGCATTCCGGCGTCGAGCACGTAGCGTGTATAGGCCAGCATCTCGACCGCCGGCGGGGCTTGTTCGAGATCGCCGGGCGACAGGCCCCACCCGGCGCAGAGCTTCACATGCAGGTTCATCTCGATGTCAAGAATGGCGGAGAGGCCGGCCGCCCCTTCGCGCATGTCGGCGAGCCCAGGCGATTTATAGACGGCGAGCGCGTAGGCGCGAGCAAACTCGATCAGGAACAAATAATCCTGAACGAGGTAGTGGCGAAACGCCGCCTCGGCGAGCGAACCGTCCGCCAACCCGTTGGTGAAGGGATGCTCGGTGTAGGCCCGCCACTCGGCGGATGCTGCTGTCTTTAGTCGCTCGAAGAAACTCATGATGTTTTCGCCCAGGGTTCGCTTCTTGATGCGTGTCGTTGGCTTGGCTCGCGGATCACAAGCAGACCTCCTGCCAACAACAATGTCCGCTCTTCCCGCAAGAGCGAACCTTCGTCAAGGCAGCGGTTACGTCAGCTTTGTGCCATGAGCAGACATCATTGTTGCCGCCGACGCTCTTCTTTGTCAGCGTGAAGCTAAACTCGGCCCTCGTGACAATACCGCTTCAGCCTCTGCGGCTAGTTGCCGAATGATCTCGGCCACGGGCAGGATTTCCTTGATACCCCCGGAGGTCTGACCGGCCGTGAGCAGCGTCTCATGGCGCCGGCCGACCCGGGCTCTTGCCTGGATCTCTGTCCAAAGCCGCTCGCCATCCCGGCGCGCCTCCTCACGCTTTATGCCCCACTCGTCCATGAATGCCGTGCGTAAAGAGCGCAATACCGTGCCGTACCCCGCTGTGCCCGGCAGGGGCTGAATATCGTTGAGGACTTCTACCTTCACCGCATCCTCGGATTGCGCCGAAGCGATTGCCGCCTTCCATGCGTCCTCGATCGGAGCCTCTTTGGACGCGAGGAAGCGGGTCCCCATGTTGACGCCGACCGCCCCAAGCATGAACGCCGCGGCAATGCCGCGTCCGTCAAAGATGCCGCCGGCCGCCACCACCGGGATGGGTGAAACGACATCGACGACCTGCGGGACGAGGGTCATCGTACTGACGAGGCCGCCATAGCCACCTGCCTCGCCGCCCTGCGCGATAATGACGTCGGCACCACGCTCAGCTGCTTCGATCGCTTGCGCAACCGTCGTGATCTGGATCATCACTTTCGAGCCGACGTCGTGGGCCTGCCGAACAAGATCCCCGGGATCCCCAAGAGCGAACGATATGACGGCGGGCCGCGCAGCTAGTGTGTGGCGGAATGCATCCGCGTCCAACGTTGGCGGGATGTGGTTCACCGCGAAGTTCCGGTTGGTCAGTTCTTTCACCACGTCGATGTCGCGCTTGATGGCAGCGCTGGTTCGAAAGAGGGATCCAATACTGCCCAACGCGCCCTCATTTGACGCAGCCGCAGCAAATTCGGCGGATGAGGCAGTACCGCCCATGGCCGCCAAGATGATTGGCACGTCGATGCCAAGAACGTCACACAGTGGGGTCCACAGCAATTACGCCTCCTCCATGGGGGCCTGGAAAACTTCCGTCACAAGATATCACAAGTCGCCGGTATTCTCGCGAAGCGTGGCTGCCGAATGGCCTCAAATGTTTGCCCCTGACATGTCGGTTTCGGGCCAATCGCGTCGATTTGGCGAAGTTACTTCGGCTGCCTCTGGCTGCCCGCCAGTCCGATGTCCGTTTTGTTTCACATTGACACTAAGTCCCGAAATTAGAGCACAATGAAGGAATGGACAGAATGCCGACGTGCCACCACGCGCTGGCTGGTCGGCTGAGGACGCATCGGCTGGCCGAAGAGAAACGAGGACGCGAATGGAGCTATCCTACTCACAGAATCTCGAGGACTATCATCTCTCGCTTGCCTTCGCGGGACAGACCACCGGGACCTATATCGATGTCGGCGCGGGGCATCCGATTGCCGACAACGTGTCATTCTGGTTCTATGAGCGCGGTTGGCACGGCATTGTCGTCGAGCCGCAGCCTGAACTTGCGGCGCTGTACCAGCGGCTGCGTCCGCGCGATCTCGCGGTTCGTGGCTTGGTCGGACGTCACTGCGGCGAAATCGACTTCCATGTGGTCGAACGTCTGCATGGGCTCTCGACGACAGTGGAATACCTTGCGCAAAAAGCAAAAGCCTTCGGCGTCGGCTATCAGACCGTTCGCATGCCTGTGACCACGCTGGCAAAGTTATGCGAAAGGCACGATCTGGGCGCTATCGACTTCCTCAAAATCGATGTCGAGGGCGCCGAAGGCGATGTTCTGTTCGGCGGCGACTGGAAGCGCTTTCGACCCAAGGTGATCGTCACCGAAGCGGTGACGCCCATGGCGCTAGAGCCGGCATGGCAGGACTGGGAGCCGTTCCTTATTGCTCAGGGCTACCGCTTCGTTCTGTTCGACACGCTCAACCGGTTCTAT
>DATHHQ010000429.1:0-3475 GCA_035490095.1 Bradyrhizobium sp. | reverse complement strand
GTTTGAGCATGATCTTTTCGGAAAACCGGTTCCCACTTTTCCGGATCATGCTGCCAATTCAGCAACGCCGCAGGCGGATTGCTCGCTTCTTCAGCGCCAACCTCGCCCCTCGCGCCACGAAAATCAAGCGCCAGAACCGTTAGTTCGAGCGATACCTGAGGACCTAGATGGTAACCTGCGTCCCCACCTCGACCACCCGCCCGCTCGGAATCTGAAAATAGTCGGTGGCGTCATTGGCGGTGCGGCTCAGCGCGATGAAGAGATGATCCTGCCAGCGCGGCATTCCGGAATGCGCAGCCGGCTTCAACGCCCGCCGCGACAGGAAGAACGATGTCGACATGATATCGAATTGCCAACCCAGCTTTCGTGCGATCGCCAGCGCTTTCGGCACATTCGGCGATTCCATGAAGCCAAACCGCAGCGTTACCTTGGAGAAGGTCGCGCTGATCTGTTCCAGCTTCACCCGCTCGGCCGGATCGATCCGCGGCGTCGGCGCCGTCTCGATGGTGAGAATAACGTTCTTCTCGTGCAATACCTTGTAGTGTTTCAGACTGTGCATGAGGGCTGTCGGCGCGCTGACGGGATCGCTGGTCAGGAATACGGCGGTGCCGGAAACGCGCTGCGGCGGCCGCTTTTCCAGCATCGCCACCAGATCGGCCAGCGGAAACTCGAGCTTGCGCGATTTCTCGAACAGCAGCCGGCTGCCACGCCGCCAAGTGTACATCAGCAGCATCACCACGGCTCCCAGCGCCAACGGCACCCAGCCGCCCTCGAATACCTTCAAGAGGTTTGCCGCGAGAAATGTGAGGTCGAGAAACAGAAACGGCGCAATCAGCGCCGCGGCCGCGAACGGCGACCATTTCCAGACTCGCCAGATCACCACAAAGCCCATCATGGCGGTGACCACCATGGTTCCGGTCACGGAGATGCCATAGGCCGACGCCAGCGCGCTGGATGAACGGAACAGCAATACCAGCAGCATCACGCTGATCAGCAGCAGCATATTGATGCGGGGGATATAGATCTGGCCGGAATGGGATTCCGACGTATGGCGGATTTCAAATCGCGGCAGCAAGCCGAGCTGAATAGCCTGGCGCGTCAATGAATAGGCACCGGTAATCACGGCCTGGCTCGCGATCACTGTCGCCGCGGTGGCGAGACAGACCATCGGCAACAATGCCCAGTCCGGAAACATCAGGAAGAACGGGTTCTCGATCGCCCGGGGATCGGCGATGACCAGAGCGCCCTGCCCCAGATAGTTCAGCGCCAGCGACGGTAGCACAATGAAAAGCCAGGCGGTCTGGATCGGCCGTTTGCCAAAATGGCCGAGATCGGCATAGAGCGCCTCAGCTCCGGTGACCGCGAGAAACACCGCGCCGAGCGTGACAAATCCGATGACGCCATGATGGATCATGAACGAGACGGCGTTGATGGGATTAAGCGCCAGAAGGACTTCGGGATGCTGCATGATCGGAGAAATCGCCGCGATCGCGATCACGCCGAACCAGACACACATCACTGGCCCGAAGAAAGCCGCGACGCGCGCCGTGCCGCGCGACTGGACGGCGAACAGTACCAGTAGAATGACCACCGTCAGCGGCACGACATAGGGGTCGAACGCGGCAGTGACGAGTTTGATGCCTTCGATAGCCGAGAGCACCGACAGCGCCGGGGTGATCACCGCGTCGCCATAAAATAGCGCGCCGCTGATAATCCCGAGCAGTACGATGGCGCCGCCGCCGTGACTGACCGCGCGCTGCGCCAACGCCATCAGCGCAAGCGTTCCACCCTCGCCGTTGTTATCGGCGCGCAGCAGGATAACCACGTATTTCATGGTCACCACGATGATCAGCGCCCACAGGATCAGCGACAGGACCCCGAGCACGGCTTGTGGAGTGACGGTGCCTGCTGACCCACTGGCCGCGACTACGGCTTCGCGCAGCGCGTAAAGCGGGCTAGTGCCGATGTCGCCGTAGACGACACCGATGCTGCCAAGCATGAGCGCCTTGAGGCCAGCGGTGGAATGGGCGTCGCCATGCCCATTGGCCGCCGCCGTTGCCGGGGCGGGAACTACGACATCACTGGTCATGGGAGCGGAGGCCTCAAAATGCTTCACTGCACAATAGCAAAGCGAAGCGGCTTATAGCCCCGCGCATAGAGCATAGCATACCTGATTTTGGGCCCAAACCATGCAAAAATGCATAACTCGATCGCAGCTCAGATTGTCACCTGGGTTCCGACTTCGACCACCCGTCCGGTTGGAATCTGAAAATAGTCGGTAGCGTCGTTCGCCGACCGGCTCAGCGCGATGAACAGGTGATCCTGCCACTGCGGCATCCCGGACTGCGCGGATGGCTTCAGCGAGCGCCGCGAGACAAAGAACGACGTCGCCATGATATCGAACTGCCAGCCGAGCTTGCGCGCGATCACCAGCGCCTTGGGCACGTTCGGAGATTCCATGAAACCGAAACGCAGCCGGACGGTCGAAAATTTGTCGCTGATGGTTTCCATCCGAACCCGGTCGGCCGGGTCGACGCGCGGCGTCTGCGCGGTTTCAATCGTCAGGATCACATTGTGCTCGTGAAGCACCTTGTTGTGCTTGAGATTATGCAGCAGCGCCGTCGGCACGAAATTCGGATCGCTGGTAAGAAAAACCGCGGTGCCCTTGACGATGTGCGGCGGACGCTTTTCGAGGCTCTTGATCAGATCCTTGAGCGGGACTTCCGTGCGCCGGGTCTTGGCGATCAGGATCGCGGCTCCCCGGCGCCAAGTCCAGATCATGATCGCCATGGCGAGCCCGAACAGCAGCGGCACCCACGCGCCTTCAAGCAGCTTCAAGAGATTCGCACTGAAGAAAGTCATGTCGACGACGACAAACGGAACAATCAGCGCCGCCGCGGTGGCTGCGCGCCAATTCCACAGCTTCCAGATCACCACGAAACCCATGAGCCCATCGGCGACCATGGTGGTGGAGACGGCGATGCCATAGGCCGAAGCCAGTCCGCTCGAGCTTCGGAACAGCAGCACCAGCAGCAGCACGCCGATCAAGAGCAGCCTGTTCACGCGCGGCAAATAAATCTGCCCGGCATGGGTCTCCGAGGTATAGCGGACCTCGAAGCGCGGCAGCAGGCCAAGCTGAACCGCCTGGCGAATCAGCGAATAGGCGCCGGTAATCACGGCCTGGCTCGCGATCACGGTCGCGGCGGTCGCCAGCACTACCAGCGGCAGCAACATGACCTCCGGAACCATCCGGTAGAAGGAATTTTCGATCGCGGCAGGATTGGAAAGCACCAGCGCGCCCTGGCCGAAATAATTGATCAATAGCGAGGGCAACACGAAATAAAGCCATCCGGCCTGGATCGGCTTGCGTCCGAAGTGACCCAAATCCGCGTAGAGCGCCTCGCCGCCGGTCACCGCAAGAAATACCGCGCCCAGCGTCACCAGTCCGATCGTTCCGTGGGAGAGCAGGAAATGA
>DATHHQ010000428.1:0-3894 GCA_035490095.1 Bradyrhizobium sp. | reverse complement strand
CGGCGGCTCCTGGAAAATCGATGCACTGGAGGTGCCTTGAATGCCGCCGAGAACACTCACGATCTGCGCACCGATGCTGCGCAGCTCATCGAGATCATCGCCATAGATCTTGGCCACCAGCGGACTGTGCGCGCCGCCGATCAGGTCATTGACGCCGTCGATGATGGGTTGACTGATGCCGATGGAATATCCGGGAAGATCCTTGTTGAGGTCCGTCGCCAAGCGGTTCACGAACTGCTTCTTGGTTTCGCCCCTGGGCCAGGTGTCATAGGGTTTCAAACCCACCGGCGCCTCGATGTGCGACATGGTCCAAGAATCCGTACCGTCATCATTGCGGCCGGTTTGCGTCACCACGTAGGAGACTTCCGGATACTTGAGGATGGTCCGCCGCAAATCGCTCGCCATGTCGCTGGCTTTGTTCAACGCCAGACCCGTGGGCATTTGCACTTGCAGCCAGAGCGCGCCCTCATCCAGGTCCGGCAGAAACTCCCGGCCGATGGTCGCCCCCAGGCCGACGACGGCGAACAGGGCAAAAATGACCACTCCATAGATGATTCGCGGTTGTTCGAGGCAGGTGGCGAGCACGCGGTCGTACTGGACGGTCAAGCGCTCGAGCCAGCGGTTCTGATACACGCGTCCGGGTTTGCGAAAGGCCAGGTACGCGAGGCCGGGCACCAAGGCCAGCGCGGTGAGCAGGGCACCGAACAGCGCATAGCCCATGGTGTACGCCATCGGCGTAAAGAGTTTCGCTTCGGCACGCTCGAAGGAGAACAGCGGCAGATAGGCGGTAATGATGATGAGACTGGCAAAGAAAATGGGCCGGGTTACCTGCAGCGTCGCAGCCTTGGCCTCGCTCTCGCTGAGTTCTTCATTGGGCATCGCTTCACGGCGGCGCAGCACCGCCTCGGTCACGACGATGGCGCCATCGACGAGAATGCCGAAGTCGATGGCGCCGAGGGACAGCAGATTGGCCGACACATGCGTGAGATTCAGCAGCGAGAATACCGACACCAGCGCAAACGGAATGCTCACGGCGACCACGAAGGCGCTACGCGGGCTGCCGAGAAACAGAATCAGTATGAGAAACACCAGGGTGATACCCTCGAGGATGGTCTGCCCCACCTTGCGAATGGTGGACCGCACCAGATCGTCGCGGTCACTATAGGGAACGATCCTTACTCCCGAGGCGGCCAATTTGGTGTTGAGCTCGGCCACCTTGGCGTGCAGGCCGCGCAGTGTTTGCGACGGATTTTGATATTTGAGCATCAGCACGATGCCCTCGATGGTGTCGGGGTTCTTGTCCTTGCCCAAGATGCCCTCGCGCTCCTGGTGGCTTAAGACCGTGGTGCCGAGGTCGCGCACCAGCACCGGCGCGCCCGCCACCTGCGTAACGACGATCGAGCCGATGTCAGCGAGACTGTGAATCAGCCCGACCCCGCGAATGACGTAGCTTTGATCGCCGCGGGATACCCGGCCGCCGCCGGCATTGCTGTTGTTGTTGTTGATGGCGTCGATGACGTTGCTGATGCCGAGCCCGAAGTGCTCCAGCTGCTTGGGATCAAGATCAAGCTGGTACTCGGTGGTGAAGCCGCCGAAATTCGTGTCATCGACGACGCCGGCAACGGATTTCAGGGCCGGTATCACGACCCATTTCTGGATCTCCGATAACTCCTGAAGATTTTTTGTATCGCTCTCCAGCGTGTAGCGATAGATCTCGCCGCCCGGACCGGCGACCGGATCGAGCGACGGCGCGGCACCGGGCGGCAGCGCCGTTTGCGCGATGCGCTCGAGCAAGCGCTGTCTCACCCAATAGTCCTCATAGCCGTCGCGGAACAGCACCGTGATCAGCGACAGGCCGAAGGTGCTCGAGGAGCGCATGAGAAATAGTCCGGGGGTACCGTTGATCTCGCGTTCGAGCGGCACGGTGACCAGCTGTTCGACCTCTTCGGCGGCAAGCCCCGGCAGTTGCGTGGTGACCTGCGCCGCGACATCGCCGAGTTCGGGGTAGGCCTCGACGGACAAGGTCTCCCAGGCATACACGCCGTAGGCCGCGAGCAGTGCGGCCAGAATGATGACCGCCACCCGCCGATGCAGGCAGAAGGCGACAAATTGATCAATCATTCAGGAGAATTCCGCCCTTCACGAGCACTTGCTCGCCGGCGCGCAGGCCGGAACGGATCGCGACCGATGGACCTTCCTCGAGCTGTGCCTCGACATTGCGGCGTTCGAAGGTCCAGGGGGCCGTGGCGACAAACACGCTGGTCCGGTCGTTGTTCATGAGCAGCGCGGAGCTCGGCAGCACAATCAAGGAGCGCTCGCGTGCGACGAGCACGACGGTCGCAAACATATTGGGCTTGAGCAGATAGTCGGCGTTCGCAAACGCAATCCGAATCTTGGCGCGGCGCGAATCGGGCTCGATCACGTCGGAGACAAACAAGACCCTTCCCTGCCGCGTTTGGTCCGGGTAGGCCGCAACTGTCACTTGCGCGCCCTGATTCTTGGAAACCGCGGCAATGTCTTTTTCGGGAACCAGCGCCGTGACCCATATGGTGCTCAAGTCCGCGATGGTCATCAGCGGCTGTGTCGGATCGTTGATCATGTTGCCCGCGGCGACCGAGAGCGCCGTGACGCTGCCGCTCACCGGCGCGGTCACGGTGAGTTCACGCGATGCGGACTTGCCGTCGAGAGATGCGCCAAGCATTTTCAGGTGCGCCTGGGTACGCGTGTATTCAGCTGCGGCCTGGGCGTAATCGCTCTTTGCCTGATCCAAGTCCCGGTCCGACGCGACGCCCAGCTTGTTCTGCGCGTCTTGGCGGCTTAGGTTTTTCTCGGTCAAGCGATACGCATCGGCGGCCTTGTCGTTGTCGTTGAAGGCCTGAGCTAAATCCGCTGAATCGATCACCGCCAGCACCTGGCCCCGAACCACGCGATCGCCGAGCGCGACCTTCAGCGCGATCAGCCGGCCGCCCAAGGGAGTGAGCACGGCTGCGGTGCGCGCGGGATCCGATTCGACCACGGCGGGCAGCCACAATTTGGGAGAGACCGGCTGCAGGGACACGGGCATCACGCTCAGGCGCGCACGCAAGGATGAACCCTCGGGCACGAGGATCCGGTCTCCCTGGCGCACCATCAAGTCGGGCTCAGGGGTGCCCTTGCCCTTGCCGCCGAGCAATCCAAACCCATGCGTCAGAAGCACTGCCAGCAACAGCAATCCAAAACCCAAGCCGCCCCACAAAAAGGCCCCGCCGCGGAATGATGGTTGGTGGTCGTGTATCGGCATGACGCATCCCAAAAGCTTCAGACGGTAGGACAATTCGATGACGAATCGGTGTCGGAAGCGCGCTCTCGATCCCTTCGAGCCGAAGCTTCAAGCGCCGACCGCGCGAATCCTATGCCTCTTCCCTTATCCTGTCTAGGGGGATAGGATACAATCCTATGAACGCGACCCTGGATAAGTTTCCCGAGATCACCACGCGGCTAAAACGCGCCCAAGGTCACCTTGCCGCGGTCATGGAAATGATGGAGTCCGGCCGATCGTGCATGGATTTGGCGCAGCAACTTCATGCGGTGGAAAAGGCGATCGGCAACGCCAAGAAGGAGCTGATCAAGGATCACATCCACCATTGCATGGAGGAGACCTCTGAGGCGCTGCCACGCGAGTTCAGAGAACTCATCAAAGAGTTTCAAGGCGTCACGAAGTATCTTTAGATGTACTAGCTCAGACTTGATCTGAGACGCGATGTCCGATTTGTGCCCGAAGTTGTCGGTCATGAGCGTCCCCTAACGGGAAGCCCAACTTGGGAATCGAGGGCAAATATGGGCGCTGCCTATCAGGGGGGAAGATTCATCTTTTGTAGAAATCGGACGTACCGAGGATCGCTCCTTAGAGCATCA
>DATHHQ010000427.1:0-2321 GCA_035490095.1 Bradyrhizobium sp. | reverse complement strand
GCGCGCTGGAAGGCCGGCCGCGCCGCGCAGCGATCGATGTAGCGGTCGAAGGACGGGCGCGACGGCACCATCTTGAACAGCCGCACCGCGAAATTCAGCCCCGAGCCGATGATGATATCAGCGGCCGAGAATGTGTCGCCGAGGATCCACGGCCCCTTCGTCAATGCTGTGTCGAGCACATCGAATACCCGCTGGGCGTCGCCCCAGCCCGCGGCCACGGAATTCATCTCGATCTTGGTCGCGACCTGCACCATCGCGGGCTCGACGCAGCCGGGCGCGAAGAACAGCCAGTAAAGATATTTTGCGCGCAAGGGGTCGCCCAATGGCGGCGCAAGATTCGCCTGCGGGTAGCGTTCGGCCACATAGGCGCAGATCGCGGCGGCTTCCGCGAGCGTCGCGTCGCCGTCCCTCAGCGCCGGCACTTTCGCCATCGGGTTGATCGCAAGATATTCAGGTGTCTTCTGCGCGCCGGTGGAAATGTCGGTCAGCACGCGCTCGTAAGGCTGCCCGGTTTCTTCCATCAGCCACAGCGCGGAAAACGACCGCGAGCGTGGCGACCAATAAAGCTGCATCATCGCGAATTCCTTTTGCAGATCGGTTGAGACAGTTGTCGTGCAGGATTGCGGCAGGCGCAAGATGAAGGCCGGCGCAGGCGTGCACAAGATGCATTATGGCGCGAGTATCGCCGGCAGCGTCTTGTCGAGGGTTTCTGCAAGCAGGGTGCGGGCGCCGTCGCGCAGCGTCGCACTGTTGGCTGCGTTTGCCGCATTCGCGGGATACAACGCATTGTCGAGTTCGCGATGCGGCCCCCTCAGCGCCGTCATTTCCAAAGCCCCTGCCAGCACCGTTCCGAAAGATACCGAGGGGTTTCTGTGAATGGCAAAGGTCTGGCCGTCGAACACCGTCACGTGGATATTGACGAACAGATGGGTACGACTGAACAGGCGGGTGCCATGATTGAGGACGCCAACGCCAAGGAGGGTTTGGTTGGTGCCGTCCAACACTCCATTCAGCTTGGTGACGACGGCATAACGCTCGCAGGTGGCATTCGCCGCGATCTGGCGCACGATGGCAGTCAAGTCGTCCTGGGAGTTGCGAAACAGCTGGGGTTGAGGATGGTCGTAAGGCGTGAACGCCCCCTTGGCGTAAGCAAGGCGCCGCACACCCCCGCCGGCCGCTGCGCGAACCCGCGCGACGATGATATCGTCAAGGCCCCAGGCGTCGATCGGCACCTCGGTATATTCGTTGTTAAAAACGGTGAACCCGACCTTCTGGACCACGAATTGGTCGCCGACGGCTGGAATGACGCCGAGACGGCAAGGCCCGTTCTCCACAGCACCAGTCAGTGTCGTCGCGGTTTTGGTTTTTGGCGTCTGCTTTTTGGCGACAGGCTTGACGATTGGCGCGCCAGGCGCGGCGCCCGTCCCGGGTGCGGTCTGATTTTGCGCCCATGTAGCTTCGGCAAGGCACGACAGTAGCAATGCAACGGCGAGGGGCCGAATCATCAAAAAACTCCGAGGGACGGGATAGCGCCGCGTGTACGGCGGGTGCTGCGGGAATTTGAAGCTAAAGCGTGTCTAGAGCATCCGCAAGTTTTCGCCCGCTTTTTTCTATCGGACGGCTCCCTCTTTCTTCCATCGATAATATTTCATGACGAAACCGGTCATCGGTTCGACCGCTTCCTTTTCATAGACAAAACCCTCGCGCTCATACCAGCGCCACGCCTTTTCATTCTCGCGGACGCAGCGCAGGTAGATTTCATCCGGCAGCTTCTCGCGCGTGAACGCGAGCAGGCTCCGCCCGAGGTTCTGACCCTGATAGTCCGGCGCGACGAACAACTGGTCGAGATAGAAATCAGGCAGATGCAGCGCCAGCATCGCCGCAAGCGCTCCGCCATCATCAGCGACGAACAGGCTCCAGCCCTTCCCGACCTCGAGCGGGATGCGTGCCCGCAATTGCGCCAGCAGAAAATTGCTGGCTTCCGCTAGCCCGGTCGAGACCCAGCTGTTCATCCAGACGCGCGCGATCTCGTCATATTCGTCCGCTCGGGCCGGACGGATGGTTGGCGGCGGCATGAAAAACAGGTGCTTCCGGCAGGAAAAGAAAAAGCCCCCGCGATGCTATCGCGAGGGCCCCGTTTACTTCAATCGCTGCGATCAGGTGAGGTCGAAGCGGTCAGCGTTCATCACCTTGGTCCACGCTGCCACGAAGTCCTTCACAAACTTCTCCTTGGCGTCCGCGCTCCCATACACTTCCGCGATAGCGCGGAGCTGGGAGTGCGACCCGAAGATCAGGTCCACGCGTGTGCCGGTCCACCTCAC
>DATHHQ010000426.1:0-3413 GCA_035490095.1 Bradyrhizobium sp. | reverse complement strand
TTGCTCCGCTGCGGACTTTGTCCAAGAGACCTACGGTCTTCGCGCCGCCGGGTCGTGGCTGTTCCAGCGGCCACGACCCGCTCCGCATTTACCGCATCTCCAAGACACAAGAGACCTTGCTTCAACGATCAGCCATCAAAGCGACGACAAAATTGAGGCTACAAAGCCTCACTCGAGAGGTCTAACCACTCGGGATTTGCCGCTTCGATCAACGCGATCTTCTTCTCGCGTCGCCATCGTTTGGGCTGTTTCTCACGTTCAATCGCATCAGGCGCAGTATCATGCGATTCGATGTAGACGACCCGCGTGATGTTGTACCGAGCCGTATGAACCGACAGACCGAGGCGATGCTCTTCGAGTCGCCGACCCAGGTCGGTCGTGACCCCAATGTAGAGCGCGCGTCTGTTAGGACTCGCGAGAATGTAAACGACAGGCCGACGTTCCATGACGACGCGTACTATACCCCGCGAAGGCTGCTTGGATCAGGCAAGGTCTCTCCGCGCGCGCCTTCGGCGCTTGGTCGAGACGACGGAAAATTCGTCGTCTCGACCGAGGCGCGAAGCGCCGAGTGGAGAGACCTTGTTGCAACGATTAGCCGTTACTCCGGCTTGTAGCCTGCATCCTTCAGCAGTGCCGTATTCGTCTCGACCTCGCCCTTGATGAAGGCGGTGAACTCCTTCGGCCCGCGCGCCGTCGGCACGATGCCGAGCCCGGTGGTCGTGGCGATAAAGGTGGGATCCTTCGAGACTTCCGCCATCGCCGAGGCAAGTCGGTCGACAACGGCATCGGACGTGTCCTTGGGCGCCCACACGCCGTACCACGAGCCGATATTGAAGTCCTTCAGCCCGACTTCATCCGACGTCGGAATGTTGGGCGCGAGCTTGGTGCGCTCCTTTGAGGTCACGAAAAGCCCACGCGCCTTGCCCGAAGTGGCGAGCGGCAGGAGCGCCGTCCAGGGATCCATGAAGAGCTGCACGCTGCCGCTCAAGAGGTCGGCGTTGGCCGGCGCCGTGCCCTTGTAGAGGATGGTGTCGATCGGCAGCTTGGTCTTGCGCAGGAACTCGAGCGTCGCGATATGGCCGGCCGAACCGCCCGAGGACAAAGCGAAGAAATACTTCTTCGGTTCCTTCGCGATCGCCGCCATCGTGCTCGCATAGTCGGTGCCCGGTACGTTGTTGTTGCACAACAGCACCAGCGGCGCCTCGCCCGCCTGGGCGATCGCCCGGAAGTCGGTCTGCGGATCGTAGGGGCAGGTCGGCATGATGGTCTTGCCGAGCACGAACAGGCTCGCATTGAACAGGATCGTGTAACCGTCGGGATCGGCGCGCCGCACCGTCTCGGAGCCCACGGTGCTCGAGGCGCCGCCGATATTCTGGACGATGATCTGCTGGCCAAGCTTTTCCGCCAACCGCTCGGCGGTAATGCGGCCCAACCCGTCTGTGCCACCGCCCGGCGGATAGGGCACGACCATCTTCAGCGGCTTGTTGGGATAGGCCCCCTGTCCGAATGCGGGGCCCAGCGCCGGGGCCGCCAGCAGCGAGGCGCCGGCAGCGCCTATAAGCGTCCGTCGTTTGATCACGGCTGGACCGACACCGAAGACGAGCATTGCTTGCCGCCGGCCGCTTCGCAAATCGTGCGCACGACCCGGCGCGCTTTGACATCGCCGCAAGCGACTCCCAACGCCATCGAAGTATCGAGATGCTGTTTCAAGGTCGCCTTCCCTCCCGGCGCAATCGGATAAAGCACACCCTCACGGTAGGCCGACATCAGTTCGACGGTGCGCTCCTGGCCATTGCCCAGGGCCACGGCGACATCGACCTGCAGATAGTCGATGGTCTCCGCCGACTTGTTCTCGACCAACAGGCTCGGCACGCAGTTGCCGAAGACCGTGGAGTCCTCGCCGCGCCTGACATCGATGCCATTCGCCGCGAGTGCTCCTGAAGCAGCAAGAATCAGACCAAGTGCAATTACCGCGCGTTGATGCGGATGACGAAGCAGCATGATCGCCTCCCGTGTGGTGGCTGTTTCCTACCCAGCCTGCAACCGCTGCTCGCGTCGCGTTGCCAGCATCTGCAGGATCGCCGCGGCCGTTTCTTCGATCGAACGGCGCGTGACATCGATGGTGACCCATTTGCGGCGGGCGTAGAGGCGGCGCGCATCCTGGATCTCGCCTTGCACCCGTTCCATGTCGGTATATTCGGATTCGGTGTCCTGCTGCAGCAGCCGCAGCCTATTGACCCGGATCTGCACCAGCCGCTCCGGATCGGTGATCAGGCCGACGATCAACGGCCGCTTGGCTGCTTCGAGCTCGACCGGCGGCGCAACCGACGGCACCAGCGGGACATTGGCCGCGCGCACGCCGCGATTGGCGAGATAGACGCAGGTCGGCGTTTTGGAGGTGCGCGACGGCCCGACCAGGATCACGTCGGCGTCTTCCAGATCGTGCGTCGACTGCCCATCGTCATGGGCGAGCGTGAAGTGCATCGCATCGATGCGATCGAAATAGCCCTCGTCGAGCTGGTGCTGTCGCCCCGGCCACTGCTCGCTCTTGGAATGGAAGTGGACCGCCAGCACGCTCATCGCCTGGTCGAGCACGCCGACGCAGGGCAGTTGCAGGCGCCGGCAATGGTCGCGTACCAGGTCGCGCAGCTCCTGGTCGACCAGCGTATAGAGCACGGGACCGCGGTCGCGCTCGACCGCCTGCATCACCTTGTCCATCTGCCCCTTCGTGCGGACCAGCGACCAGACATGTTCCTGCACGAAGATGCCCTCGTATTGCACGAGGCAGGCACGGGCCACGCTCGACACGGTTTCACCGGTGGAATCGGACACGAGATGGACATGGAAATTGCGATTGGCCACGGCGCAACTTACCCCACAGCACCCCAAGGAGAAACGCGGGATTGACGATGGCAGAGCGGGGACAGTCGGCGGGTTTGCCGCCAGACCCTGGATTCGGACCCCGACTCGCCCGGCCGGTCCCGCTAATCGTCCCTTGCGGACAGTCCGGGAGGAATGACCTGCGAGTCGGGAATCACGCGATGGAATCGCGTGGAATCACGGTCGGGTGATCCACAACGGCCTGGGGAGCGAACATAAATAGGGCGCATCCCCATGTGCCACACCCCCTACTACTCCTACTACCTATTATGAATAGAGTAAGAGGAAGCATGAGGGATGAGCAGTGAGCACCGGGAAATTCCTGGAAACTCTGGCCGGGACGCGATTTCCGACACCGCCGATCTGGCTGATGCGGCAGGCCGGACGTTACCTGCCGGAGTATCGCGCCGTCCGTGCGACGACGCGATCGTTCCTCGAATTCTGCTACACGCCGGACAAGGCCGTCGAAGTCACGTTGCAGCCGATCCGTCGATTTGGGCTGGATGCCGCGATCATTTTTTCCGACATCCTGG
>DATHHQ010000425.1:0-8996 GCA_035490095.1 Bradyrhizobium sp. | reverse complement strand
CACCTTGATCGTGGCCCCGTAGAAGACGGCCAGCATCGGCAATTCCGCAGCCGGATCGGCGTGCGACAGGCTGCCCCCGATGGTACCCTTGTTGCGTATCGCAAGATGCGCGACGTGCCGCATCGCGGCAGCCATGACGGGAAGCTTGCTCGCGACGAGATCCGAAAATTCAAGATCTGCATGCCGGGTCATGGCGCCGATCGCGACCGCATCGCCTCTCAACTCGATGAAGGACATACCGGGAATGTGCATGAGGTCGACGACGACGGTCGGACGCGTCATTCTGAAGTTCAGCAACGGCATCAGGGATTGCCCGCCCGCCAATACCTTGCCGTCACCGTTCGCTGCCGCGATAGCCTCCACCGCGGCTTCAAGGCTGTTCGGAGCGATATAGTCGAAGGCGGCAGGCTTCATTCTGCTTCTCCGGAAAGCTCGCTCGACCCCAATTTCGCTCTCGCATCGACGCGCACCATTCAGCGCCCGCGGCACCGGGGCGCTCGTTTCTCGGCGAAAGCGCGCCGGCCTTCCCTGAAGTCTTCACTATCGGCGGCGAGGTCGATCAAGCGTTGGGCGGCGGCAACATCGAGGCCACCCTCACCCATGGACAACCCATTCAGCATGAATTTCGCTCCCGCGATCGAGAGCGGAGCGTTGCTGGCCAGCGTGCCGGCGAATGCAAGCGCAGCCGAGACGGCGTCATCGCTTATCTCATCCACCAGACCGATCGATACAGCGCGCACCGCGTTGTAGCGCTCGCCGGTGTAGAGCATACGCTTGGCGTTGGCGATTCCGACAATCGCCAACAGGCGCTGGACGCTGTTCACCCCATATACAATCGAAAGCTTGGCAGAAGGTATTCCAAGTTTGGCTGTAGGGTCTGCGAGGCGAAAATCGCAAGCGAGCGCCAAGTGACAGCCACCGCCAAGGCAATAGCCGGAGATGGCTGCGATGACCGGCTTGGCGACGTTCGCGATCGCGGCCGAGCAGGCATCCACCGCAACTTCATATTGCGCGCTTTGATCCCTGTTTTCTCTTATCTTGTCGAACTCCGACACGTCGGCGCCGACGCAGAAATCCGCGCCCGAACTCATCAGAACGATTGCGCGAACGGAATCATCGCCGGCAAGGCTTGAGAATATGCCGGCGAGTTCGCGCCACATGCCGAGTGTTACCGCATTGCGCGCCTCGGGCCGATTGAGGCTGACAACTCCAACGCTATCCCGTGTGGTCACGAGGATGTCTGGCATTTCCTGCCCTCGGCCGATGTTGCAGTTGGCGACGACGAACCCTGCACGACGTTATAGGCGGCAGCAAGCCTTCCGGTCTTGCAGCCTCCGTGTGACTTGCATAAATAGACTTACTTGATGGCCGCCGTCAAGCTACGGTTCGTGGGCACTGATCTGCCCGCATGATGGCCACCGCTCCAGCGCAGCGGAAATCGAAACTATCGGCACAACGCGAGTTGGTCTACGGAACCGTGCCCGCGTTCACGCAACGCGATAGCACGCGGGACAATTCCGCAGATGTTGGCGGGTGGCGAACGACGCCGAATATTCCGGAAGCCGCCAGCATTGGCGCGCCCAAGTCTCGCGCTGCAGGCGTCGCCAGGATGATGGGCAGGGTCGGCGCAATACGATGCAACACAGCCGCGAAATCGAGGGCGGAAGAGGTCCCGGGCTGGTGGCATATCAGTGCGGCATCGAACCGCGCTCGCGTCGCATTGCAGGCCTCGGCAGCCTCAGCCGGCGCCACGAAGCCTACCGGCTCATAACCGAGCGCCGCCAGGACTTCCTCATGCCGCAGCAGACGCTGGCGATCCGTCTCAAGTACCAGAACCGTTTCGCCAACGCCTCGCACAGCTATGCCCGGGGCATTTTGAACCGGCATCGACTCCTTTGACGAGGCCGATGGAAGCCAAATGTCGAAACGCGTTCCAGCGCCAATAGCGCTCTGCACGCCCACAGCTCCATCATGTTCCTGGACAATTTCACGAACCGTCGCAAGCCCCAGACCGTTGCCCTCGACGCGCGTTGTGAAGAACGGCTCGTATATCCGCTCTAACGTTGCTTCGTCCATGCCGCGCCCAGGATCGGAAATCGAAATGACGATGAAGCGACCGGGGCCGAGTTCACTACGCCCGACCCGCAGCACCCGTATGATTTCACGCGCCTCAATCTGGACCTCGATAATCCCGGGTTCGTCCATCGCTTGTGCCGCATTGTTGCAGACGTTCAGAATAACCTGCTGTAACTGTGCCGGCTCCGCCGATACGATCGTCACTTCGGATGTCTCGCCCACCGTAAGCCCTGCATGGGAGGGCAGCGATGCGGCGAGCAACGACTTCGTTTCAGCGACCAACACCTTGACATCGACGCGTTCGCGTCTGCGATCGCCACGGTTGCCGAAGGTGAGGATCTGGCCAACGAGCTCGCGCGCCCGCTCGCCGGCGTGACGAATTTCAGCAAGGTTGCGGGCCGGCCAGCTTCCCGAACTGATCTGCGCATCGGCCATTTCCGTGTGGCCCAGGATCGCACCGACAATGTTATTGAAGTTATGTGCTATTCCGCTCGCAAAGGCACCAATCGTCTCCATCCGCCGGGCTTGCTGCAAATTTTCTTCCAACCGCTCTTTCTCATGTTCGAGATTGATTCTGCCGACGGCGTTGGCGATGGCGTCAAACGCCATCCGGAACAGCGCAACTTCAAAGTATCGGGCGAGCGCGCCCGCCCGCAGACCGTCAAAGCCGAGAATCGTGTCCGCCTTCTTCCCGCCCGTGTTCGGTATGCACAGCCAGCCCCGCAGGCCGGCGTCAGCCAGCAGATTCATCGCGTCGTAGCGGTGCGAGGGCCTGACGCGCGGAATGTGAATGATGTTGTCATCGCCGCGGTCAAAGCGCGACACAAGATCCAGTGCTCTTTCGGGCCAGCCCCGTGGGAATGCCGCCCCCCTGCGGAGCCACTGATAGACCTCGACCGGCTGGGCAGCGGCAACGAAATAAGCCCGGTCCGCGCCGATGCACTCGGCCAATTCTCTGAGCGCGCACTCTACATGAGCGGCAATCTCGTGGCGTTGTGAATCGATGAACCGCGTCGAGATTCGGGCGATCACATGCTCAAATGCGGCGCGGCGCTGCAACGCAATCGCCCGCGCCCGCAGTTGCAGCCCGAGAAAAGCCAGGCCCCCGAAGCAGCATCAGCGATGTGGCATAGAGGAACAGCCGATATCGGCGCGCGGAAGCTCGAGCGGCAAGCTGGCGCTTCACGATCAGCGAGCGAACGACATCCTGCTCCGGGTTGCTCGCCGCCGCGATCAGTGCCTTTACAATGGCGTCGGTCAGCGGCAGGAGATCATGCAATACGCCGCCATGTGCGATGATCGCCTGAATAAAATCCGCGTCGTTGGGTGGGGGTTGCAATGCGGCGAGTTCGTTCAGCCGATCCTGGACCTCGCTCGCGGCCGCTTGCGAGGTATCAAGTGTGAGTCGTAACATGGCGGTCGAGAGCTTGGTGGCGGCCGCAACCGAAGCACTGTGTTCCGATGCGGCGAGCCGGGCGCTGAGCATTCCAAAATAGGCGAACGAGTTTTGCAGCAACGCGTTCCTGCTTTTGAATCGCTCGATCAGTTCCTCCTGTCGAGCGGCACCTGCCGCCAAAGCCTCGATTGCAGGGCTCTCTTCGCCGTTCGCGCCGGCGGCTTCGCGCAACCTGTCAAGCGAGCTGTCCAGCAACCCGGTCATGCGCACCAGTGCATCATAGTTTCGCGACAAACCGGCACGCGCAGTCAATACCTCCCGATTGAGTCCGCGCTCGAGCCGGGAAAAATCGTCGAGCGCTCGGAGCTCACGATCATAGCGGGCAGAATTCAGATTCAAGCCACTCATCAGCAGCCAGGTGAGCAACAGAAGCAGCAACGGCACAATGATCGTAACAGGCGTCAACTTCATGGTGCAGCTCCGACAGGTACGCCGCGATACTGTCCGGTCAGGGTCTGAAGATAGGCGACGATCGCGCTTACTTGCTGATCCGTCAGCGTGGAGTTCAACTGCGCAGCGGCCATTTTACGAACGGCGTCATCGAGTGTCGGTGCGCTGCCGTCATGAAAATACGGAGGTGTCGTCGCGACATTCCGCAGACTCGGCACACGCAGGATCTCCGGCAGTGGCGCCGCCAGCGGACGGAATATACCGTGCCGTTGAAACAGGTTGCCTCCGATATTTACGCCTTGATGGCAGGAGACGCACCCCATGGATTTGAACAATCGATATCCATTCAGCTCGTGCTCGGATAATGCGTTCGCGTCGCCGGTGAGCCATTGATCGAACCTGCTGCCAGGCGTCACGAGGGTTCGCTCGAACGTAGCGATGGCGTCCAGGACGTTCGCAATGTCCGGGCCTCGGCCGTAGGCGGCGGCGAATTCGCGACGAACCGCGGGGTCCGCCCTGAGTTTTTCCAATACTTCGGAGCTGCTGCTGCCCATAATTCGGGGGCTTTCCAATGACGCGAGCGCATCCGACTCCAGCGTTCGAAATTTTCCCTCCCAACTGAAGCGAAAATTAAGCGCCGCGTTGAAGATCGTAAGCGTGTTGAGCGGAAGCTCCGAGCCGTCCAGGCCGATATCGTGGCTACTTCTGCCCGCTCCGTTTGCGCCGAGATCGTGGCACGAAGAGCAGCTTCGGGAATTGTCATGAGACAGCCGAGTATCCCCAAACAGGCGCTCTCCGAGTCTGACCTTCAGCGGATCGGCTATGACTGCCTCAGGGATGGGTGTGACGGGTTCCTTGGCAGTCGTGCTGGTGGATTCCAGCAACTGATCAGACGATCGCGATGGCGCCGGAGAAAGTTGCAAGCTGCCAAAGATCAGCGCGCAGATCGCAATAACGCAGCGCCGGATGTGGACGGCTTGAGTGCTTTCCGCTTCATCAGATCCAGGCAATTCCGGCAAATCTCCCTCGGCAGAAAATTCAGAGATCTTTGGCTGACGCGGAATTATTCCGCGCTCGACGTTGCGTCCTGACCGTGGTCATGCTGCGCGCAACTCCCTTATGAAGGATCAAACGGCCTGCTGCATGACAGAAGGCGATTCCCATGACCGCAAAATTCACCACATCAGCAATCATGGCAGTACCTCACGGTCCGCTCGATATGAGACCGATGGGGAATACCCAAATCCCGTAATGTCCGATCATCGAGTCTTCCCAAAGCGGCAACCGCCTCTTCAATGTCGCACTCCAGTTCATGCGAACTGTCGTCCGTCACAGCGATCGCGTCTCTGGCGAGAGCCGCCTGATTGGTCTTGTACGCAACTTCGAGCGATACCGCGCCCTGACCTGCTATTCTTGGAGCCTGGGATGTACGCCCTCGCCGCTCGCGCGGCGACACTTCGTCGGGTTGCGGTATCCTCTGTTCGTCCGGATCGGGCTCCACCAGAAAAAGCGCCGTCGGCTGCATCGACACCGCACACAAGGCAAGGCCTTCCATGAGAAGGTCGATCACGGCCGACCAGAACCCAGCCTTCCGGCAATCTGCTTCCCTTATCTTCACGATTCTGGCTGGCGTCGACTTCGCGTCGGCTATCGCAGAGCAGCCCGCCCTCAGCGCGTTCTTGTCCGTAATGCCGCTGCGGTCGCCGATCAGAACGTCGTGCCGCCTGAGGACCCGGTTTGCCGATCCGTATGAACCCTTCGCCAACATATGATACTCCCACAAGTTGTTGCGGGGAGATTTCTGAAGGTTTCGTGTTACGGGATCGTCTCCATGGTGGGCGATGTGGTTACGATTGCAACCTCGCACGGCCACATTTGCGGTCACGACCGAGCCTGGTGGCGCAACATTTTCCTCGACTTTTAGAATGGTTCTACCGTCGCAACGAAAACATACCCGACGCCGCGCGCAGTCTGGATGACACGCGGCGCACTCGGATCGACCTCCAGCTTGCGCCGCAATCGCAAGACCTGGACGTCGATGCTCCGATCGAAAATATCCTCATGCACACGGGTCGCTTGCAACAGATGCTCCCGTGTCAAGGGCCGCTGAGGTGCCTCAAGAAAGGCCAGCAGCAAGGCATACTCACCCTTGCTCAGGGAGATCGGGGCCGCATTGGGGTCAACAAGCTTTCGGCCACGGCGGTCAAGCATCCAGCCGTTAAACCTGTACCCGCCTCGCTCCGGATCGCTCGCGCGTGCCGCACGTCCCATTTCCTGTCGTCGCAAAACGGCGCGGACGCGTGCGAGCAATTCTCTCAGACTGAAAGGTTTTACGATGTAATCGTCCGCGCCGAGTTCGAGCCCGACGATACGATCAATTTCGTCGGGGCGATGGCCGGTGGTGATGATAACCGGAACATCCGAATGCGATCGAATTTCTCGCAAAAGATCCAGCCCGTCATCCTGACCAAGCCGTAAATCCAGAATGATCAGACTCGGCTGCGACCCTTCGAAATGACGGTTCAGCTCAGTCCTGTTCGACACCGACGTGGCCGGCACATTATGATCTTCCAGATATCTGGTCACCATCTGCCGTAGCGTCGGATCATCGTCAACCACGATGATATGGCCCGTGCTGGTAAGCATGAAATAAACTCAACTGTGAACAAACTCGACCTCGCGAACTGCTCGGCAATATCACGCTCCGCTCCGCGCGGACTGGCTAAAGACAATCGCCGCCAGGATCTTCGCCCGGTCCATTCTTCCAAATTGGATATTCTCTGCACTAAGCCTCAGCTCTGATTGCAGCGCATATGACCTATCTCTGTCTGCAAGACGAACCGAATACCTCCAATGCGCGAGTTGGAGTTTCTTTTGGGGAATTCAACTTCAATCAAAATCAATTGATGGGGCACAGATCTCGGCTGGCGGACAGCGCCGTCGCCCAAGCAACGATCAAAAAATGACGATCACGTGATGCGCGGTTTCTATCAGCTATCCCAGCGACGCGTGCCCTCGTTTTTTGGACCGGGTCGTGGAGGCGACGCCGTTCGTTGGCAACAAAGCTAACTCGCGCCTTTCGAGATTGCCGTCATGAGGCTTTTTAAGCGAGCGCGAAATACTAGCCGCCGCCGGACAACATCTTGACCAGCCGATAGAGATAATCCTCGCCTTCGTAGAACGACTTCACCCGAACCCGTTCGTCCTTGCCGTGGATCCGGCCGCCGTCGTTGACGTCACTCGCGAGCCCGGAGTGGCCGTAGGTCGGAATGCCCGCGTTTCGCAGAAAGCTTCCATCCGTGGCACCTGAGCTCATGACTGGAAGCACGACGGCGCCGGGCCAAAACTGCTGCGATAACTTCTCGATCGACCCCATCACCTCCTCATTCAGTGCTGACGGCGCACTCAACACCGGTTGATCGATTCGCGTCACCGTGATCTGATCGTCCGCGAGCACTTGCTCGAGCGTCGCCTTGACCTCGTCGACCGGCTCGCCGGGCATGACCCGGCAATTGACCTTGGCGCTCGCCAGTTGCGGCAGCGCGTTGATCGCCTGCCCGCCCTCCAGCATTGTCGCCACGCAGGTGGTGCGCAGTTGGGAGTTGTAGAACGGATTGCTGGCGAGCCGAACAAACGACATCGCGGCCGGATCCGGTTTATCGGACAGCATCGCGCGTATATCGGCCGCGGTCTGCTCACCCTCGAATTGCGCTATGCGCTCGAAGTAGGCGCGCGTGGTCTCGTTGAGCTTCAGCGGAAAGCTGAATTTGGAGAGACGCACCAGTCCTTCCGCCAGATGATAGATCGCATTGTCTTTGAACGGGACCGAGCTGTGGCCGCCCTTGTTTTTCACGTCGAGCTGAAAATTCAGCACGACTTTCTCGCTGGTCTGGACGCTGTTCCTGATCGCCTTGCCGTCCTTCAGTCCGACGCCGCCGCCCTCGTTCAATGCGAATTCGGCATCGATCAAATCGCGATGGTTCTTAAGCAGCCACTGGATCCCCAGCGCGTCACGGTCAAAGATTTCCTCGTCGGTCTCGAGCGCCAGGATGATGTCGCGATTGGGCTTGTAGCCTTCCTGCTTGTAGCGAATGAGATTGGTGACAAAGGCCGCCGCCATGTATTTGTCGTCGCCCGTGCCGCGCGCATAGAAATAGCCGTCCTTCTCGGTCAGCTTGAACGGCTCGCTCGACCAGTCCTCGCGGCCGGCCGGCACGACGTCGAGATGCGCCACCAGCAGGATCGGCTTGCGCGCGCCGGTGCCGCGCAGCCGGGCCACCAGATTGCCCTTGCGCGGCGCCGGCTGGAATGCGTGGACGTCGGCGTCCGCAAAACCGGCAGCCTTGAGACGCGCCGCCATCGCCTCCGCCGCACGCGCGGTGTCGCCGGTCGCGGTCACGGTGTTGATCTCGACAAGCTCCTTGTAGATGTCGAAGGCAAGCTGCTGTTGCGGGCTTAGTTCCTCGGCGGCGCTGGCGCCTGCCACCATGGGCAGCGTCGAGATCGAGGCGACGAAGAGAGCGAGCCAAAAACGCTTCCGCGATGTACGGCATCCAGGCCAGATTTCTCCAAACATATCGCTCTCCCAAATGCCGGACCACCGGGAGGAATTCAGACAGCTAACTCGTTCGCTGGCAAGCTATCGGCCCAGACACTTCTGCGGCTCAGCCATCCCTATTTGTTGTCCTTTGCAGCGATCACTTCGATTTCGACCAGAAATCCGGGATTGGCGAGCGATGCGACGCCGACAACAGACCGTGCCGGCAGATTGGGCTGACTGCCGCCAAAAAACTGCGTGTAACCCTCCATGAATGCCTTGAAATCCATCGGCGCACGAGCGTCGTGCACGAGAAACACCTGCATCTTGACCACATCGGCCATGCCAAGCCCAAGGCCCTCGAGGATTGCTTTGATCTTGTTGAGGACCCCGACCGTCTGGGTCTTGGTGTCGCCAAAGGCCTGAGGACTGCTCGGGTCGGCCTCCTTGCTGACGACAGGCGGCACCTGACCGCTGACGTAATACGTCGTGGCGTTGCCCGGAACCTGCACGGCCTGCGCGATCGGAAACGTCGAG
>DATHHQ010000424.1:0-7722 GCA_035490095.1 Bradyrhizobium sp. | reverse complement strand
CGTCCAGCGCGTGCCGACCCGATCGGCGATTCGTGACATGATGATGCCGCCGATGCCGGAGCCGAGCCACGCCAGCGAGCTGGCGAGCGCGGGAACGGAACGTAACCCGCCTACTTCGCTGGCGATGTCTTTGAGCGCCACCGCGGTGATCCAGGCTGCGCCGAACGACATCCCTAGAATGGCGAGCGCTACCGAGGCCACGGCCCAAGAGGTCCTGGTCTCAATGGAATCTGGGGCGAATTGCGGCATTGGGAGGAGAATCCGGTTGGCGGAATCCTTTTACAGGCCGCACAAGATTTCACCACCCATGTCCACGTGGGGTCTGCTTTACCTGCTGCATTGCACTAGTTTCCAGTTAGGCAAGATCGACTCCAAACGGCCGTCGACGATAAATTCGCTGGCAAAGAACTTCGGCAATTCGACGACAGCGAGGCCAAGCGCTCGACGGGTTGTTGAGGCAATCTAGGAAAGCGAATGGCCAACGACCAGATGGAAAAATCGGCAACGGACTTCATCGAATCAGGCACATCGAACTTGCATCGATGGCTGTTCCGCCTCGCGAAGCCGGTAACCGATGCATGATTCCGTAAGAATTACTTTTGGGCGTTCCGGGTCGGTCTCGATCTTCTGTTGCCGGACATGCACTCGCAAATACTGCACATTCGTCGAATTGCCCCAGAGTTTGCCAAGCAGAAATTTATGGGTAATTGCGGTTTCGCCGTAGGCTATGTGATCGTGCTCAAGATGAGCGGTGCGCGTCATTACAAACGATTGATCGCCATAAACATCAACCTTCGGCATTTGGTTCGCTTGGAGTGCGTCCTCAATCGCAATGTTCTTTTCGTTCAGGGCAATCATGGCCTGACGGGCTTCGGCCACGGCATCGCCACGGCTTAGCGCGCTGAACCGCCGTGCGAAATCGTCAGGCCGGAAGACGAAAATCGGGAGTCCAACCCAGCTCCGCGCGTGCCTTTTCTGTCGCCACGCTTCTGTTGGACTGTGCGATGTTATAGATGCCCGGATCGCCGTGGTCGATGGCCAGCAGAGCGGCATAGGCCGCCGCATCCACATGAATAGGCGTAGAATTTGACGGCCGGTCCGAAGCGGTTCCGGGGCCATAAAGCTGGCCGTAGCGAAGGACGACGCCCTCGAGCGGCGGCGATCTCAAAGTGAGATCTTCCAGCGCAATCACTCCCTGCACGTTGATACCGCTCTCTCCCTCGGCCCTGGCATCGAGCGGGTCCGTCTCCGCGTGCGGCTCGGCCCCCGGCGCGTAGGCCCATGCGATGCTTTGCGCCACCAACCGGTGCGCACCCGCCGCAATTGCGGCCCTGACGAGGTTCCGCGTTCCTTCGCTACGGATGCGGGCGGTGCGAACGATCGCTGCTCCCATCTCACGTGGATTAAGATCCTTCGGGAGGTCGGTGAGCTGATGGATCACAACATCCGGGCGTGCCGATGCGACGGCGCGTGACAGCGCCGACGCGTCGAAGACGTCGACCACGACCGGGTCCGTCCCGAGCGAGCGCAGCGCGTCGGCATTCGCTTTCGATCTCGTGCTGCCACAGACGTAATGGCCAGCGCTGCGCAGGAGCGGCGTCAGGCGCCTGCCGATGGCCCCGGACGCGCCGGCAAGGAAGATCCTGTAACCCATGACCGTTACTCCTTTGTCACCATGCGCTCCAACAGGCGCTGCACCGCCAAGGCGAGACCGGAAGTGATCGGCGCGCAGTCAGAACGACGCTGATGACCCGATGCGGACATGCAGATTTCCGCGCCGCCATAGCCAGCGCTGTCTAGTGGATCGGATCGAGGAAAGGCGTGTCCGGATCACTGACATAGAAGGTGACAACCCGCATCGGTTCAGTTGTGCTGCGATTATAACCAGTCATCTTCACGTTCGGCGGCTCTACCATGGCCTCACCCGCCTTGATCGTGACCGGCGAACGCCCCTCCAATTCGAGCGTAAAAGCTCCCTCCAGTATGTACAAGGTCACTGGGAAACGGTGAGTATGGAAAACAGTCTTGTCGCCGGGTTCGAGGGTGGCGGTCAGCACCCGGATCTGCTGTTTTTCGCCCTTGGGCATACCGGGGACAAACTCGCTCAGTTTCGCTATCTCTTGCGCAGACGCGCTGGCCAAGCTGAGCAACAGCCCGGAAAGGACACAGGTGAGTATCGACGATCGGTGCATGACGCTTTCTCCCGCTAGTTTAGCTTTCATAATCGCTTTACAAAAAGGCTTTTGCCGCGCCAGCGACTCGGCATTGGCATCGCGATCTCTGTTGTCGCGCCCTGCCCCACAACGCGATCCCAGCCGTCACGGGGTTTTATGGCCGAGCGCCCAGACGTAGGCAGAAACGGCGTCCAGGTCGGCTTGCGAAAGAACGACCCCGCCCATCGGCGGCATGGCGCCCGGATGGTCCTTCGGCTCGGGCACGCCATTCTTTATCGTCGCCTCAAGCCCTTGCAGGCTTCCGTCGCTCCAGAGCCACTTCCCATTCGTCAAATCTGGCGCGATTGGTGATCCTTTAGCATCCGAGCCATGGCAACCACCACAAGTGCCGCCCGCTACGTCTCCGTGGAAGACGCGGTTTCCGAGCGCGACCTGCTCCTTCGTGAAGCCCTTAGGCACAGGTAGTTCGCCCGTGTCCCTCCCGGCGTCGGGGTGAATGCCCTCCGGCGGCCGGGCCCCTGCCGAGGTGGTCACTGGCGCCACGCCTGCGGGGACAGACGCAGCCGCGACCGCAGCTTCGGGATCGCCGCCCTGATAGGTGACGCGCCAAATTCTTCCGTGCACGTCATCCGAGATAAAAAGCGCGCCATCCAGAGCAACGGCCAAGCCCGAAGGGCGGAACGCTGCACGACCGGGATCTTTCACGGCGCCAGCAAAACCATCGGCAAAGACGACATAGGCACCGGCTGCTTTTCCATCCACCAGCGGCTGGAACACGATGTTGTAGCCGCCCTGCGGTCCGGGAGCTCTATTCCAGGAACCGTGGAACGCGATAAAGGCGCCGCCCCGGTAGACCTTCGGGAAGGTCGTGCCGAGGTAGATCGTCATGTCGTTGGGCGCCCAATGTGCCGGAAAGAACGCGACCGGTGCTTGCCGCTCGGCGCAGACACCGATCTTCTTACCGCCATCGCCGCCGTACTCCGGCCCGAGGACCAACTTTTGCTGCTGGTTGTCGAAATAGCATTCGGGCCAACCGTAATCCGCGCCTTGTCGCAGTTCGACAAGCTCTTCAGCCGGCAAGTCCTGACCCTGCCCTGCAGAATAGAGCTCCGGCCAGTCCTCGCGGAGTTGGTCGCGTCCATGCTGCGTGGCGAAGATGCGACCGGCGGCATCGAGGGAGAGTCCTTCGCTGTTGCGCAGGCCGCTCGCGTATCGCTCGGCTGGCGAGAAATGCTGGTCGGTCTTGTTTGCGTCATAACGCCAGATACCGCCACGAGTAGCCTTCTCGGTGCAGGGATCGTTCCCTTGCGAGTGGGGGAATCGGTTCTTCTTCTCGCAATCGTTCGTGGCCGAGCCGACGTCAACGAGAAGATCGCCTATGGGCGTGATCAGGAAAGGATGCATCGGATGGTCGCCGGTGATGGGCAGGCCCGAGATTATCGTCTTCCCTTTGCTTTTGGGTGCGATCTCGTCTTGGCCAAGCGGATAGCCGACGATGCGGTCGTTTATCTCAGCGTAGATCATACCATTGTAGAATGCGAGGCCGGTGCCGCCGTGCCCGCCGCTCGCGACCGTTTCACCGAACCGTTCGGTGACGTCGGCGCGCCCGTCGCCGTCTTTGTCCCTCAGCGCGACAACGAAGCCGCCCGCTGGAACGGTACCGTTGTTGTAATAGATGCCGCTCCAGGTGTTGACGTACAGCGTCCCGTCAGGAGCGACCGCCATCTGCCGGGCGTGGCCGATGTTATCCGCAAAGATTGTAGCGCAGAAGCCGTTGGGAAGAGTGATGCCGGCGGCGTCGCTCTTGCAGTCAGGGGCCGCGGCATGAGTCGGCACTGTCGCCGACCATGACATCAGCATCATCGCCGCACTAATAACAAGTCTCCGTCCACGTGACCATCCGACAAATGAACCGATCGATGACAAGTATGTCCACAGCATAGTGCACCTCTGTGTCATTCCGACGTTTAGCCCCGAGTCCGAGTTATAAATATATCGCAGCGCCACAGTCCAAGCGCCGACGGCCGGAAACGTGATGTACCTGGTACCTTGGACTCTGGTCGTTCGAAAACGATCAGCTTTTCACAGTTGCACGGTTGTATTTTAGGGCCTTGAGGTCGCTACGGCGGCCTCGCCGCGTTTACCCGATTGAAGTGCGAACGTGAAAGCGCAGTTCAAGGCAGGAAGAAAAAATTCCAATTCCTAGGTCAAGATGCTCCCATTGTCATTGAGGAGGGCTTCGACATGACGCAAACAAGGCTTGTGGCGCGGACGACGATAACAGCGCCGGCTAAGATTTCGGTTGCGCTCAATGTCAACGGTCGACAGAGGCAACTCAAGCTCGCGCTTTGGACAACATTGCTCGACGCCCTTCTTCATTCTGGTCGCGATCGACGCACACGCGTACCCGTTGCGTGATAGATCGCGTTGGTGATGGCCGCCGCGACACCGACAATGCCGATCTCGCCCAACCAATTGATTCCCATGGGTTGATGATGTCATCCGGCTCCGTGCGCAAATCCATCTATTCGGTTCGCTGCATGCGATCACACGGACTACGTGGGCAGCATTATTACTGGAGAGCGTCATGAACGCGATTCACACGGCGGCAATGGTCTCGGCCACTGCTCTTTCCCGCTAGTGGCACTTCAGACGAGTTACAACGCCGGGCCGCTGCTGATGCAAATAACAGCGGATGGTGGATCTGCGAATTTCCGCTCGGCACCCGGGCCACGAACGACACCTCGGCACCGCCCTCCGCCGCACTGCCGGCCCGAGCTGCCCAACCCGCCGGCGCTGCGACCACGAGACACGCGACCGGCATCGCCGACGCGCGACGCAGGGTTAGTACCGCTAACGCCTAGCGACGATCTTCAGGCGTCCATTCCCAATCCCGCTGCAGCTTGTCGGCCCGCAGGTGTTCGCGCGTCCGCGTCTCGACGATTGGCACGAAGAGCTCGCTCGACACGTCGCCCAGGCTTTGCAATGCACGATATGAACTGGAGGATTTCCATGCATTGAAATCATCCGCGGAAGACCAGTGCGTGGTCAGTAAATACGGCACTTTATCGGCAGCCGGCGCAACTAGGAGGGGACCGGAAAACTGGAAGGGGTGCGCCTCGAATTCTCCAGTTAGGGTTTCAAACGGTTGCGCTCCGGCGGCGCCCAGCTCTGCCAGCGCCCGCCGCACCGATTGTATTTGTGTGTCGTCGAGAGCGGTGTCGACGAGGATGTTGGTTTCCGACATCAGGCGATCGCCGAGGACTTCGCCCGGCATCGGGGGACGCCACTTTCTGAGATACAGGGATGTCCACCAATTCGGGGCCGACTTCTCAATCACGCGATGCTGGGGTTCACCGTGCCATGCGTTCATTTGCTCCTCACTGTCAAAGCGCGCTCCGAAGTATACCCATGTCGTGTCCCTAACCGGGCCGCTGTAGGCAGCCCGAAAACCAGGCTGTGCCGCGGCCAGCGGCACCACCGTGGCCTGATAGGCCAGAAAAGCGGTTTCTTTCCCCGGAATAATCTTGAAGGCGGCTTCAAGAACCGTGAGGGAACCTGTCGCTTTCATTGCTGTCATAATATGTGCTCCTACGAGCGGTTTACTGAACTCTCCTCCGCGATAACCTGATCATGATGCGTGAGGTCCGAGACATCCCCACGGATCGCGAAGGCCATATTGCCGATGTCTGCAACGGCCGCATCCAGAGCTTCTTGCCTGCGCCCGGTGACGACCACTTGTGCGCCGTTGGCGCAGCGAGGCACTGCTGCTTTGTTCAGGTGGCGTTCGATGCGAGAACGTCCATAACACCATGGTGTCGGTCGTCGGTTCATCGATTGCCGACAAGGCACCTGCGCCGTTGGAGGAGATATTCTTGCGCTCGGAATGCCTTCGCGAACCAGGAACGGCACTACGGAGGGATCGCCAGATCCTGTTCAGGAAGGCGCGGGCACGTCCGTCAACGATCTTCGCGCGCTCGTCACCCCCGATACCGCGGGCGAGATCGGCATCACGCTTGGCGCGCTCAAGGTTCGCGGCAGAGAGATCTACGGCGTCGCCATTAGGCGGGGCAGCACTTCGCGAGCCGATCAGATCGTCATCGATGCGCCGGTTTACAGTAACGAGCGGTTGTTATGTTCATTCGCCAGATGACCTCTACATCCCTCGGGAACGACATGCCTGGAGAAAATCAGAGGTCATAGGCCTTAGACAACCTGCATTGCTGCAGTGGAACTCGTTAGCGCTGCCGCCAGGAGATGCAGTGCAGTGCTGAGTTCAGTGCGATTTCGGGCCGCCCCGAGAGAAACACGCACCGCGTGAGGAGCAGCAGCCTGATCCACGGCGAACGCTTCGCTTGCCACCACGGCTAGCCCCTCGCGCAGGACGTGCGCGACAAAATCCCCTCTATTCCAATGGCGCGGCAATGGTAGCCAGAGATGATGTCCCTTGGGATAAGCAGCGAACGACCGCCCCTTCAGTAGTCTTGCGGCCAGTTGCTGGCGTCCGATTGCTTCGTTACGGATCGCAGTAACGATCTGATCGGCGACGCCGGAACGGAACCATTGCATAACGAGGGCTAGCATTAACGGTGGCGCCATCTGAGTGGTGGCCTGAAGATTACTCCGGAGCATCTGTTCGGCTCCAACATCGGGCGTGAGGAGGAACGAGATGCGCAACGCCGGCGCGATGCATTTCGACAGGCTCACCGCGAGATACGTCCGCTCAGGGATCAGGTTGGCGATCGGCGAGACGGAAGGGTCGAGTGAGCCATATGCGTCGTCTTCGATTAGAACCGCGCCGGCTTTGCGAATGATTTCGGCAACCGCCTTGCGGCGGGACGGGCTCAGCGTCACGGTCGTGGGATTGTGCATGGTGGGGACAAGATAGACGGCTTTCGGCTTATACCGCTTGCACGCGCTGCCAAGCGCATCCGGCAGGATCCCCTGCTCATCCATTGTCACGCCGACGAGACGAACGCCCAGCTTTCCCGCAGCGGCCTTGATGCCGGGGTAGGTCAGCGCTTCGGTTAACACCACATCCCCCGGCGAGGTGAGGGACAGCAGCACATTGAAGATCGCCGCCTGGCTGCCCGGATAAATAACGAGCCGATCGGCTTGCGCTTTCGGAACCCGCACTCGAAGCCAATTGGCAGCTGTATCGCGATCCTCATCGCCACCTCCCGGCCGTTGATAGTTGAGGAAGGCAGAAAAGCCTGCCTCCTTCTGAATCGATGCGAACCCATGTGCAATGCGAGTGTCGAGATTAGCCTCGATCGGCTGCGGCGGCACGTTCATGGAAAGATCAATCTTGACCGGATGGGGAATATCGACGGTCGCACGTGTTGTCGTCTCGGAAACGAAGGTACCCTGCCCCACTCGCGCATCGAGCAAACCGCGGCGGCGCGCGTCTCCGTACGCGCGGGTCACAGTCGTAAGATCAATGCTTAGCGCCTGCGCCAGCGCGCGATGGGTCGGTAGTTGTTGGCCGCGCTTCAGTCGCCCGCTCGCAATATCGTTCGATAGAGCTTCAACAATCCGCCTGTAAACC
>DATHHQ010000423.1:0-5106 GCA_035490095.1 Bradyrhizobium sp. | reverse complement strand
GTCGAAACGGTACTGGCAGCTGCTCGGCAATTCGCTGATCATTTCGACCATGACCGTGGTGCTGACGCTGATCGCCGCATCGATGGCCGCTTTCGTGTTCGCGCAAATCAAGTTTTTCGGCAGCGCCATGCTGATGAGCTATATCACCATGGGCCTGTTGTTTCCGGCGGCGACCGCCATCCTGCCTTTGTTCATCAAGGTGCGCGATCTCGGGTTGCTCGACTCCTATTTCGGCGTCGTGCTGCCGCAGGTGGCGTTTGCGCTGGCGATGAGCATCCTGTTGCTGCGGCGTTTCTTCAAGGACATTCCGTATGAACTTCTCGAAGCAGCCCGAATCGACGGCTGCAGCTATATCGAGTTTTTCCGCTATGTGACGCTGCCGCTGTCGCGCCCGATTCTCGCGACCGTCGGCACCGTCGTTTTCGTCAATAGCTGGAACTCGTATTTGATCCCGTTGATCATGCTGAACAGCGACGACCTCTATCCCTGGCCACTCGGCATCATGGTCTATCAGGGCGAATATTCGTCGGAATGGCACCTGATCCTGGCGTTCGTCACGCTGACGATCCTGCCGACCATCATCCTGTTTCTGTTCGCGCAAAAACACATCGTCGCCGGACTGACGGCGGGAGCGGTCAAGGGCTGAGCTTTCACACCAACCAAACTCAAACGGATCGAAGCGGAGTCTCCATGAGAAAAGTCGGCATCGGCGTCATCGGCTGCGGCGTCATCAGCAAGGCCTACCTGACGGCCATGAAGCAGTTTTCGAATATCGAACTGCGCGCGGTCGCCGATATGCGGTCGGCGGCGGCCGAGCAGCGCGCAAAAGAATTCGGCGTTCCCGGCATGCGGGTCGACCAGATGCTGAAACGCGATGACGTCGAAATCGTCGTCAACCTGACGGTGCCGCTGGCCCATACTGATGTCAGCCTCGCGGTTCTGAACGCCGGCAAGCATGTCCACTCGGAAAAGCCGCTCGGCGTCAATGTCGCCGAGGCGCGCAAGGTGATGGATCTCGCCGCCCAGAAAAATCTGCGCGTTGGCTGCGCGCCGGACACCTTCCTCGGCGGCGGGCACCAGACCGCGCGCAAGCTGATCGACGACGGGGCGATCGGCACGCCGGTCGGTGGCACCGCCTTCTTCATGTGCCCCGGCCACGAACGCTGGCATCCAGCGCCCGGCTTCTATTATCTTCGCGGCGGCGGCCCGATGCTCGACATGGGCCCCTATTACATCACCGACCTGGTTCAGCTGCTCGGTCCGATCGCCTCGGTGATGGGCGCGGCGACAAAACCCCGTCTGGAGCGGTTGATCACCAGCGAGCCCCTCAACGGCACGATGATTCCGGTGGAGGTCGCCACTCACGTTACCGGCACGCTCGAATTCGTCTCGGGTGCGGTGATTGCCATCACCATGAGTTTCGATGTGCCGAAGCACAGCCACCTGCCGATCGAAATCTACGGCACCGCCGGCAGCCTGCTGGTGCCCGATCCCAACCGTTTCGGCGGCGAGGTCAGCCTCGCCAAGACCGGCGGCGAATGGCAGCCACAACCCCATACCCACGGCAACACCGAAGGCGAATTCCGTTCCATCGGCGTCGCCGACATGGCGGCGGCCATTGTCGGCAACCGGCCGCACCGCGCCAGCGGCGCGCTGGCGCTGCATGTGCTGGAGGCCATGGAGGCGTTTCAGATATCATCGGACCAGGGACGCCGCGTAAAACTCGAAACCACCGTCGAACGTCCGGCCATGATACCGCCGGGACTTGCTACCGGCCAAATCAATTAAGCAAAGGATGCTGAAAATGCGCGAGGCGATGATCGTATGGGGCGGCTGGCCGGGACACGATCCGGATCTGTGCGCCTCGATGATACGAGGTTGGCTGAAAGCCGAAGGCTTCGGGGTCAGGATCGAAACCACGACCGAGGCCTTCCTCGATCCGGCCCTCAAGAACCTCTCGCTGATCATTCCGATCTACACCATGTCGAAGATCGAGAAGCCGGAGGCGCTGGCGCTGTGCGACGCGGTCAAGAGCGGCGTCGGCCTTGCCGGACATCATGGCGGCATGTGCGACGCGTTCCGCGACAGCGTCGACTATCAGTTCATGTGCGGCGGGCAATGGGTGGCCCATCCCGGCAACATCATCGACTACAAGGTCGACGTGACCAGGCCCGATGATCCCGTGATGGCCGGCATCGACAGTTTCGAACACCGTTCCGAGCAATATTACATGCATGTCGACCCCGCCATCGAGGTGCTGGCAACGACGACCTTCAACGCCGATCACGCAGCCTGGGTCGATGGCGTCGTGATGCCGGTGGTGTGGAAAAAACGTTTCGGCCAGGGGCGCGTATTCTATTCCTCGCTCGGGCATCGGGCCTATGAACTCGATGTCCCCGAAATCAGAACCCTGATGACCCGCGGCATGCTTTGGGCGGCGCGATGAGCGCGGATGGCGAGCGAATACCGGGCCGGAGGGCGACGCTTGAAGACGTCGCCCGCGAAGCCGGCGTGTCGCTGGCCACCGCCGACCGCGTCGTCAACCAGCGCGAGGGCGTGCGCGGGCAGACCATCGCCCGCGTCGAACTGGCGATCGCCAAGCTCGGTTACCGGGCCAATGCCGCCGCCATGCGGCTCGCCCGCAACGAGAGCTTCCGTTTCGCCTTCATCCTGCCCTCCAACGCCAACAGCTTCATGTCCAACCTGTCGGTGCAGGTCGAGCGCACCTCCGATTGGCTGGCAAGCCAGAACGGCTATATCGACGTCATGCATGTCGATGTGTTCGATCCGACTGCGCTCGCTTCGGCGCTTGAACGGCTTTCACCAAGCTATCATGGCGTTGCGACCGTCGCGCTCGACCATACCAGGGTCAGGGCTGCGATCGACGACCTCGTCGCGCGCGGCGTTCATGTCGTCACGCTGGTATCGGACGCCCCCTCCTCCCGACGGGCGCACTATGTCGGCGTCGACAATCCCGCCGCCGGCCGCACCGCGGCCTCGCTGATGGGACGCTTCCTCGGCGGCAGGAAAGGCAAGGTCGGGGTGATTGTCGGCTCGATGTCGCTGCGCGATCATGCAGAACGGCATTTCGGATTTTATCAGGTTCTGTCCGGCGAATATCCCAATCTGGTGGCGCTACCGGCGCGCGAGGGGCGCGACAACAGCCAACAGAATCGCGCGCTGACCTCGGCCATGCTCGGCGAACACTCCGATCTGATTGGCCTCTACAATGCAGGTGCCGGCAACGAGGGCATCGCAGGCGCGCTTGAAGCGTCGGGCCGAGCGCAGGGTATCGTCTGGATCGCGCATGAATTGACCGCCGATACCAAACGATTTCTGCTCGGCGGCGTGGTCGACGCCATCATCAATCAGGATCCCGGGCACGAAGCCCGCTCCGCGGCCAGAATTCTGCTTGCCCATTGCCTAGGCGAATCGATCAATCCCGATCAGGAGCGCATCCGCATCGAAATCTTTCTCAGAGACAATTTGCCGTAAGCCGAATGGCGACAGCGTTGCTGCACCTATGGCCCGATGACGCGCTTCTATCGCGTTGACACGCTTACGGAATCGGATAGCCCTTCCACGTCCATTCCAGCGCCGCGGGCAGAGTTTGCGCGACGGTCGGCCGGTCGACGTGCTTGGCGTTGCGCGCGAACAGGAACTGGTAGTGATAGCCCTTGGCGGCCAGCACCTTGGCCATCAGCTCGGCCGACAGCGTCCAGTCGTGCATGCCGTCGGGAATCGTCGGGTTGGGATAGAAGAGGTCCTGATCGCCCATCTCGAACCAGTAACGGATCGGCTTTGTGGGCGCGCTGGAGATCAGCGGCGCGCCGGGCGCCTCCGACGGTGTGAGCACGCCGGCCTTCACGGTGAGGTTGGGGCCGGCCGGGCCCGCCCAGCGGCTGTGATATTCCCAGGCGCCGCCGCGCAGCGACGGATCCCACGGCCATTGCTGGTTCACCATGGTCGGCGAATAGGCCAGCACCCGGCGATAGAGCTCCGGATGGAACCACGCCATGGTGAAGGCCGCCGTGCCGCTCGAACTCAGCCCCATGGTCGCGCGGCCCTCGGGGTCCTTGGTGAGCTTCACCCCGGCACGCTGCTCGACCAGCGGCAACACCTCGCGCTCGACGAACTGCGCATAGGTCCCCGACACCGTGTCGTATTCGCGCCCGCGCTGGGCGCCCTGCGCGTCCTGCCCGCCATTGCCGATCTGGATGGAGACCATCGGCGGCACGCGGCGCTGCTGGATCAGATTGTCGAGGGTGGTGTTCATGTCCTTCCAGGCGGTCGAGCCGCCGTCGCCCAGCACGATGAACGGCGTCTCCGTGCCGCGCACATAGTTCGGCGGGACATAGACGTCGATCGTGCGCGTCCAGGTGCCGGGGTGGCTGGTGGTGACGATCATGTTCGACTTGTCGCCCGGTGCCGTCGTCGCGATCATGATCGAGCTGTTGCCGCAGCCCGCCACATCGTCGCGGATCAGACCGGGATTGTAGATCACGCTCTCCTTCGACGAGATCGTGAACGAGATGGTGGTGCCTTTCGGAACACCGTCCTTTGCCACGGTCTCGGACGCGGGCGCATGGGTCGGGCCGATGATGAAGTTGCCCTCGGCGGCGGCCGGCGGCAGCGTGCCGTCGGGCAGCTCCGTCGCGCGCGGATAGCTCGGGTTGTTCGGATCGCGCGTCGGCGGTTTGGTGCCAAAGTCGAGGCCCGTCGTGTCGATGAAGAAGGGCGCCGCATGGTCACTGGTGTTGGCGCCGGCGGGAACGGCCATGTTCTGGGTGACGCATGCCGTCTGAGCCAGGGCGGCCGGTATGAGCCACACGGCAGACATCAAACTCCCCGCGAGAACGGCCAATTTGTTGTTCATTTTCTTCTCCCGGAGTCGGCGAGTCTCATATGCTCGTCTTCACGGGAAGTATGGCGAGCGGCCGGCGGGCGGTCAATTCCGATGGACCCTATGTTAGGTTTTGGTCGCGATCGGGCACTATCGATGAACTGGCGCGACACCGGATGACTTCGGCACCCGGATCAAGCTGGAAATATAAAAGTGGAGCGAGGCTGTGCGCGATGCGAGACTGAGGATCGATTGGTGATCTG
>DATHHQ010000422.1:0-9593 GCA_035490095.1 Bradyrhizobium sp. | reverse complement strand
ACGCCTCGCGGCTGGCATCAGGATCGCGACGGCGGGTGAGAGCGCGCAAAGCTCATGATTGCGCGGATTGCAAGAGAGGTGAAGCCGCTAGGGCTTGTGGTCCGTTAACCACGCCTGAAGATAGGTGACTCAGGCCTGCGCGCCTCCCTTGATCGGCATAACCTTCTTGGGATCGAGCCAGTGGTCGATCCGATCAGCCCAATGCTGCATCAGCTTCGTGCGCGAGCCGATCAGCGCGAGCGGTCCGTGCTTCTTGTAGAGTCCTTCCACAGTCGAATTATCGAGATGCGCGAGCTGCAGCTCGACGACATCGCCATCCCATGCCTTGGCGTCCTTGATCTCTTCGTGGTGAGACAGGGTCGAGAAGGTGGTCCGGAATCCGTGGGCACAATGATCAGTCTTGGTGTCAACGCCAAGCAGCCGCAAGCGCTTGTTGAGCGTGTTGTTTGATAGCGGCGCGTCCTTCGAGCAGGAAAACGCGTACCGGCGATGGCCGGTCAGCTTCTGGACGCTGCGCAGGATTGCGAGCGCTTGCCGTGACAAAGGCACGACATGGTCCCAACCGGTCTTCATTTTGGCGGCTGGAATAGTCCAGCGTTCGGCATCCCAATCGACCTCGCTCCACTCCATTTCATTGACCATGCCGGGGCGGGGAATGGTCAGCGCATCGAAGCGCAAAGCAAGGCCAACAACGTCACTAAACCTCGCTCTCGTCCACGGCGCGCTGATGAGCTTGAAGACGCGCGTCACGTCGCGTGGTTCGGTGACGCCGGGACGCGGCGTCGAAATGTTGGCAATCATCTGCCCATTCAGGTTGCGGAATGGATTGTAGCCGTCGCCTTCGACATCGGCATAATTGCAGATTTGCTCACCGATGCTGCGCACGCGGTCGCGGGTTTCCAGCTTTCCCTCGGCTTCGTATGAACGCATGAACGCGAGCACGTCCGGACGCTTGATGTCCTGCCTGTGCAGCTTGCCGAAGCGATCCTTGACGTAGCCGACACGCAGCTCAAGCACCTCGATGGTCTTGGGGTCGCGCACCGCGACGATCCTGCCGCGTTTGACTTTCTCCACCTTCTTCTTCGCGAGCCACTCGTCGGCCCATTGCTCGAAAGGCCGGGCGGCCGCCTGCCTGTGCTTGACGAGCTGCTTCTCGGTGCTCGGGTCTTTGCCTTCCTTGAGCAGGTCTTTGGCCTTGTCGCGCTCGCGCCGCGCGTCGGCGAGCGAGAACGTGCCATCCTTGCCGTTGCCGTAAGGGCCGATGGAGTAGGTTTTCTGGCGGCTGTGGAAGCGGTAGCCCATCCGCCAGAGCTTGGAGGCAGCGTTGCCGGGCCTGCTCTCGTCCGGCGTGACGAAGAGATAGAGACCGCCGCCGGTCACGTCGGAAATCTTGGCGGGGCTCCACGCGTCCTTGTCGAATTTCGGTCGGGCGGCGCGGCAGTCGACGTCGGTCCTGATCTGCTTGGGGTTGGTACACGCGCCATCGTTCTTGCGGGCCATCTGCTCAATTCCCTTCGTTCGGAATAGCGAAAGTCGCCGTGAACGTTTGTTCTCCCGATACCAACAAAAATACCAACAAATCGGACGGCTGGGATCGGATGAGAACAAACGGTGACGAACACCGATGTACGCAGAAGAGTCTATTTTTCAAGGGTTTCCGAGCACTGCGCGGACGGTTGCGGACGCTTTGGAACGGGCTTGAACAGCCTAGTTGGTGCCCCTGGCCGGAATCGAACCAGCACTCCTTGCGGAACTCGATTTTGAGTCGAGCGCGTCTACCAATTCCGCCACAGGGGCCTTCGAACATCAGCCGGCAGGCGGATGTCGCGAAGCCGGCGGAATATAGCGGGCGCGCCCTGCCGGTCAACCCGCAGCTATCGGCTTGACCCGAAGCTGCAAATTGCGTTGGTCCGCGCGCCTTTGCCCCGGCTGCACTCCTTGCCCCGGGGGCGCCGATGAACTGTTTCCACCGTGCCCCCGACATACTCCGCATCCGCCTCCCCAAGACACTCCAGTGTGATCGAGCCCGCCTCGACAGCACCCTGTGCGCGGGATAGGACGCTTCCAGACGGGAGATGATCGTGACCTTTGACGCCACCGCAAACCGCTCGCATGCGGGCGAGAGTGCCACCCCCGCGCTGACGGCGGCGATCGCCATCGCGGCCATTGCGGCGGCGACGCTGGCGGGCGCGTGGTTCTTTCAGCTGGTGCTGGATATCCGTCCCTGTCCGCTCTGCCTCGAGCAGCGCTACGCCTATTATCTGGCGATCCCGCTCGGCGCGCTGGTGGCGCTGGCGGCGGCCAGGGATGCTTCCCGGGGAGTGCTTGTTGCGGGGCTTGCGATACTCGCAGCCGCCGCGCTCGGCAATGCCTGGCTCGGCGCCTATCACGCCGGTGTCGAATGGCATTTTTGGCAGGGGCCGACCGATTGCACCGGCGAAATCGGAAACCTCGGCAGCGCCGGCAACCTGCTGGAGCGGCTCGACAGCGTGAAGGTGATCCGCTGCGACGAAGTGCAGTGGCGCTTTCTCGGCCTGTCGCTGGCCGGCTACAACGTGCTGATCTCGCTCTTGATGGCCGCGATCGCCGCGTGGGGGATCGTCAACACGTCGAGGCGCTGAACCTCTTGGTGAGGAGGCGCGATAGCGCCGTCTCGAACCATGAAGCCCCGATGGCGCCCATCCTTCGAGACGCCGCGGAGTTTATCATCGGGCCGCGCTTCGCGCGGACCCGTTGGCGGCTCCTCCAGCGATAACGGCGAAGCCGTTACGCAGGGATGAGGCCACGATCTAATCGTCGACATCTTCCTGCGGGCGTCCGAACAGATGGACGATGCCCGGCGTCGTGATGGTGACGAACACGAAGCGCGACAAATGATGCGCGCCGACGAAGATCGGATCGATGTGCAGCGTCAGCGCCAGCGCCAGCATGGCGTCCATCGCGCCCGGCGCGAACGCGACAATGATGTCGGCGAACCGCACATGGGTGGTCAGCGCAATCACCGCGACGAAAACAGCGGAAATGGCGATGGCGATGGCGAAGGAACCCAGCGCCGCATGGACATGGCTGAGCAGGGTCTTGGTCTTCATCCGCGCGAACCGGCTGCCGATCAGGGCGCCGATGCCGACCAGCGCCACCCCTCGCACCCATGGCGGCAGACCGCCCTCGATCAGTCCGGTGCCGTGCAGAACGCTTGACCCGATCATCGCTCCGAACATCCAGCTCGCCGGGAATTTCATCAGTCGCAGCAGGAGCGCCGCTGCCACTGACGCGGCGATCAGCTCAGCCAGTTCGAGCGGCGAGGCGATGGCTACCGCGTTGGCCGGTGACGACGGCGGGGCTATCCCGGTCAGCGCCAGCAGCAGCGGCAGTGCTGCGGTGAGAATGATCACCCGCATGGTCTGCACCACCGCGATTGCCGGCACGTCGGCGCCTTTCTCGATCGCGAGCATGGTGATCTGCGACAGCGCGCCGGGGCTTCCCGCCAGAAACGCCGAGGTCTGATCCCAGCCGTGGACGCGCTGCAGATAGATGCTGCTGCCGAAGGTGGAGCAGAACGTCGCCAGCGCCAGCAGTGCGATGGTCAGCGGATAGGCGCCCATGTGCTGCAGGAGCTGCCGCGACACCAGTGAGCCCAGGGAAATCCCGAGCAGCACCAGCACCGTCTGGGTCAGGATCGGCGGCATGGTGAGCGGCCGTCCCGCGATCGCGGCGATGCCGACCGCGATCATGGCGCCCGAGATCAACCCGCCCGGAAGATTGAGCAAAAGAAACAGCGTGCCGCCGGCGGTGCCGATAGCCAGCGTTTCGAGCACGTTAAGGATCTTGATGCGGCTGGGAATGGCAAATGCCATCGGTGCGGGAATTTGGCTCACGCCGCCTTATGGCAAATCCCGGCGCAGGGGACAAATGCGCCAACGCAACTGCAGCAATGCGCGACCGGATGCGAGGCTCGATGACTTTGCTGGCATGCCCCGCGAATGCGGGGCATGACGTATTTTGAGGCGTTACGGCTCAATCATGGGCAAGCGGATGACTGATCACCCGCCGGAGCCCGTCACCGGGCTCGCCAAGCAAGACCCGGTGGCGGATGGTGACGCCATGCCGTGCAATCGCGCTCGCTTACTTCGCCTTGTCGGCCGCTGTTTTCTTGCATTCGGACATGAACTTCTTGCGCTCCTTGCCGTGCAAGCTCTTGCCATCGGCTTCCTTCGAGCATTCGAGAGACGCTGCGGTACGCGGTGGCTTGTCGGCCTTCTTTTCCGCGGGCGCCGCTTTCGTAGCCGGAGCGGTGGCCGGTGCCGCGGTCTGTGCGAACGCGGAGCTCATCAGGAGGAAGGACGCGACAACGGTTGCGGCCGTGCGGGTAGATATTGTCATCATGGGAAACACCTCGGATTGAAGAAGAGCGCAACGTCGCGCTGGGATGCTGAACCGAAGATGAATGCGACCGCGTGGGCCGTGGTTTTGGCGTCACTATATTTTCACTCAACCACCGCGCGCGCCGTTGTCACGCGCTGTCGCCGCGCTAGGATGGGGAGTTTCAAGATCGCTATGCCCCAGGGGAGACCAAGGATGACCATTCAAGCAAGAATATTATGCGCAATTGCGGTGTCGGGTTTTGCCGCGCTTGCGGCGACATCGCCAGCGCTGGCCCTGACCGCGCAGGAATGCAGTGCGAAATATCAAGCCGCCAAGACCGCCGGCACGCTCAACGGCCAGAAGTGGAACGATTTCCGCAAAGCGGAATGCGGATCGGATGCCGCAGCGGCCCCCGCCGCCGCGCCTGCTGCAGCACCGGCGGCGCCGAAAGAGGCGGCAGCCAAGCCGAAGAAGGAAGCTGCACCTGCCGCCGCGCCTGCCGCTCCCGCGGGGCCCGCGGTGTATCCGTCCGCCGTGGATCCGAAATATTCCAAGGAAACCGCCGGCAAGGGCCGCATGCACACCTGCGTCGATCAATACAACGCCAACAAGACCGCGAATGCCAATGGCGGCTTGAAATGGATTCAAAAGGGCGGTGGCTATTACAGCGAGTGCAACAAGAAACTGAAAGGCTAAGCGCCTGCTCACGCGGCCGACGCGGCTGGATGCCCCGCCGGCCGTTTGTTCGTGCCTCGCCGATGCTGATACTGCTCGCCGTTTCCGAGCCGGCGCGTAGATCATGGTCCGATTAGATTGAATCGGATCATACTCTCATCCTTTCGTTTGCGCATGATCTCCGGGCAACGCTTCGCGTTTGTCCCGAGGGAAAACCGGTACCCACCCATCGGGTCGTGGCCCGAGGGCATGCTTTTCCGGATCATGCTCTGAGGCGACCGATACCGCGCGCCGCCGGTTAACGGCGGGACATTGACAAGTGTTCGCCGGGATCGCCTGATGCGGAAGTTTTCCCCCGCACGGATAGCGAATGATAGCGAGCCTCAGCCTTATTTTGCTGTGTCAACTGGCCGGCGAGGTCATCGTGCGCGGGCTCGGCCTGCCGATGCCGGGTCCGGTGGTCGGCCTTTTGTTTCTGCTGCTGTTGCTGCTGGCGCGTGACCGCTTCGTTGCGCTGGCGCGCGGGCCGCTGCAACAGGATGGCGTGGAAAATGCCAGCCGCGGCCTGCTCGCGCATCTGTCGCTGCTGTTTGTCCCGGCCGGCGTCGGCGTCGTGCAGAAGCTCGATCTGGTCGCCGAGCATGGCGTCGCGGTCGCGGCGGTGCTCGCGATCTCCGTGGTGGTGACCTTGCTGGTGACGGTGGCGACGTTTCTCGTCGCGAGCCGCTTGGTGTCGCGCGGACGGAGCGCGCCATGAGTGCAAATCCGTTCTCGCTGTGGGTATACCTTTCGCAGTCGCCGCTGCTGTGGCTGACGGTGACGTTGCTGGTTTATGCGACCACCGACGCGTTATCGCTTGTGACGCATCGGCATCCACTTGCCAATCCGGTGCTTCATTCGATCTGGATCATCGGGGCGTTCCTGATGCTCACGGGCACATCGTACACGACCTATTTCGGCGGCGCGCAGTTCGTGCACTTCCTGCTCGGGCCGGCGACCGTGGCGCTGGCGGTGCCGCTCTACGAAAACCGCAAGGTGGTGGCGGCGGCGATCCTGCCGATGCTGGCGGCCCTCGTGGTGGGCTCCGTGACCGCGGTCGTTTCGGTGGTGTTGCTGGCGGAAGCCGTGGGCCTGCCGCGCGCGGTGGTTTTGTCGCTGGCGCCGAAATCGGTCACGGCGGGCGTCGCGATGGGCATCAGCGAATCGTTGCACGCCGATCCATCGCTGACCGCGGTCGCGGTCGTCCTCACCGGCATCATGGGTGCGATCATCGTCACGCCATTGATGAACCGGATAGGCATTACGGATTTCCGCGCGCGCGGATTCGCAGTCGGAATCGCGGCGCATGGCATCGGCACCGCTGGCGCGTTCCAGGTCAACGCGGTCGCGGGCGTGTTCGCCGGCATCGCGATGAGCCTCAACGCGCTCGTGACATCGCTGCTGGTCCCACTGGCGGTGACGCTGCTGGTGCGGTGATCTTCATTGCGATTTTCTATCATGTCACCATGGAGATTCGCAGAAATTCCCTCTAGGGTCGCGCCGTGCAAGCAAGGCTATTACCTTAATGATCTCCATGATGCAGGGCGTGCTGGGACTGGCATCGGGAGCGCTGGTTGGATTTTCGCTGGGCCTGGTCGGCGGCGGCGGATCGATCCTCGCGGTGCCGCTGATGGTCTATGTGGTCGGCGTGCCCGACGCCCATGTCGCGATCGGCACCAGTGCCATCGCGGTCGCTGCGAACGCCGCAGTCAATTTGTCGAACCATGCGCGCGGCGGCACCGTGATGTGGTCGTGCGCGCTGACATTCGCGGCCGCGGGAATTGCCGGGGCCTTCGCCGGCTCGATCTTCGGCAAAATGCTCGATGGTGAGAGGCTGCTGGCGCTGTTTGCGCTTCTGATGCTGGTGATCGCGGTGCTGATGCTGAAAACGCGGTCGCGGATCGGCCTGCCCGACGTGCAGATGAGCTGGGCCAACACGCCGGCCATTGTCGGCCTCGGTCTCGCGACCGGGACGCTGTCCGGCTTCTTCGGCATCGGCGGCGGATTTCTGATCGTGCCGGCGCTGATGCTAGCGACGGGAATGCCGATCATGAACGCGGTCAGCTCATCGCTGGTTGCCGTGACCGCCTTCGGCCTGACCACCGCCGCCAGTTATGCCTATTCCGGGTTGATCTCGTGGGGGCTGGCAGGATTATTCATCGCCGGCGGCATCGCCGGCGGATTGATCGGCACCCGATCGGCGCGGCTATTATCGGCTCGTCGCGGCGCGCTCAACATTGTGTTCGCCGCCGTCATTATTGCCGTGGCGCTCTATATGCTGGCGCGTAACATATCCCTATCCTGAGCGTAGATAGATGCGGGTCATGGCCGGCCGGCCAGGAGAACAGACATGACCAGATCGTTCGATCCCGACCGGTTGAACCCGCGACGCACCCGGCGCGAAACGCTTCGCGCGCTTGGCGCCGGCGCGGTTATGCTCGGCATGGACTTCGCGCCGGGTTCGGCGCTGGGGCAGGGCAGCGAAGAGACGGTGCTGACGGAAGCGCTGGTGTTGCGCGACCCGGATATCCCGGCGGCAGGAAATGTCGATGGCGACATTACGATCGTCGAGTACTTTGACTACCAGTGTCCGTTTTGCCGCAAGATCGAGCCCGAGCTGCGGCAGGTGGTGCAGGACGACGGCAAGGTCCGCCTGGTGTTGAAGGACTGGCCGGTCCTGGGGCCGGTCTCGGTGATCGCGGCGCGGATGGCGTTGGCGAGTAAATTTCAGGACAAATACCTTCAGGCGCATGAGGCGCTGATCGGTGTCAACTCGAAGCTGACCGAGCTGCGCATCAGCGAGCTGCTCGCTGGCGCTGGTATCGACGTCGATCGTCTCAATCGCGACCTCGGCACCAATGCCAAGGCGATCGACGCGATCCTTGCGCGCAACGACGATCAGGCCAAGGCATTCGGTTTCAGGGGGACGCCGTCGTTTATCGTCGGCAAATTTCGCGTGCCCGGCATATTGACCATGGCGCAGTTCGATCAGGTCATTGCCGATGCGCGGAAGGCGGCCGCGAACAAATAGCCGATAACCGACAGCGAAACGCCCTCATCGACGGACGAGGGCGCTTCGATTTTTGTGTGCGAATGGTTTAGCGCGATTATTTCGACGACAGCTTGATCCAGTCGTCATGGGCGCGTACCTTGAGCGTGTTCCAGTTGGTCTCTGCGACGTCCCAGTTGACTATGGTGCGATTGGCGGTTGCTACCTGGCCCTTGGCGACCGTCGAGGTCGCCATCGAGTCATAGATATAGACACCCGCGACCAACAGCAGCATACCCAAAATCATTCCGACAAAAGTCTGCATGGCAACCTCCAATGATCCCGAACAACGCGCGTGGAACGCGATGGTTCCACCCGGTCGTCCCCTCGAACGCCGGCACCCATACGCCGTGCCGCCAGATGCTTGGCACGGTGCTTGTTGCAGATGTCTCGATGAAGGCAATGCCGGTGGTTATGGATCACGGCGTTCGCCGGGACGACCCGCGGAGAGGTGGCGCCCAAATCACGATCGCGTCTTCGTTGGTGCCGGTAACGTCGCAGGCGCAGGTACCGGCGCTGATGCAGGCGCCGCCGTCACCATATTGAGCAATTTCAGCTCATCCGGCTTGAAGACGAACAGTTTTTCGTGCGGGGTCTCCATGGCGTGAACCCAGACCTGCAGGTTCACGCCCATGTCGCCGAGATAGCGCTGGCAGCGCGCGGAGATGTTTTGCGCCACGCTCATCTCATCACGCAGAGGGCCGCTGGCGGCCGAACTGATCGCCGCCACCTGGTGCACGCCGATTATGGCCTTGTCGGCGGCGCGTCGCTCGACGCCGCCGGCGAACACCAGCGGACACGACGACGCGCAGTATTTTCCCGCCTCGACTTCCGTCGAGAATTTTCTTTCGCGAATGAGCCGCCCCATCGTCAGAGCATCGGCCACCGAGCCGCCCGGCGAGTTCAGCACCACGGTCTTGATATAATCACCGCGCCTGCTGACTTCCGCCGCGAAGGCTTCGGAGATTCCCGGCGTGATGGTGCCGGTCGCCATCAGCTTGCCGCCGCCCACCAGTTCGAAGATCATCGGCTTGGCCATCGCGCCCTCCGGCTGCAGCAGCGGGACGAGGCGCTTGTCGCCGCCGGGCAACAACGGTGCCAGGATCGACGGCACCAGGCCGGGAAGATCCACCGTCGGTGAACCCTGCTTTAGCTCGGCTGGTGTCGCCGCGGGCTCGGGGTTGGCGATCCACCCGTTGATGCTGACGAGGTCGAACGCGAGCACGGCGATCGTGACCGTGACGACGCTGCCGAAAATCCAGCGCAGGATCGCCTGGTCCGGATTGTCCGACAACCAGGCGTGAAAACGTTGCTGCATGGTGAGGGATTGCGGCACGGCGATACGCTATTTGGTGAGCCGCGCCGACGACAGCGAGGTGACATTTTCGTCCGCGCCCGCCGCCGGCTCGGCAACGGGTTGGCCGTCTGTCTTCACTTCTGCTGGCGGAACCTCCTGGTTTGGACTTCG
>DATHHQ010000421.1:0-3248 GCA_035490095.1 Bradyrhizobium sp. | reverse complement strand
ATGGCGACCGCGGTCGCGGACTGGATCCGCACCGACATGGCGCCGCTGGCGGCGAGCCTCGGCAGCGTCATCAGCGATCTCGACAATTTCGACTCGTTCGACTGCCGCGGCCGCAACGGCGTCGCCGGCGCCAAACTGTCTGAACACGGACACGCCAATGCGCTCGACGTTCGCGGGCTGAAACTCGCCAATGGCCAATCGATTTCACTCACGGATCGCACGGTGTCGCGCGAACTGCGCGAGAGCGTGCTGCATTCGGTATGCGCGCGGTTCTCCACGGTGCTGGGGCCGGGATCGGACGGCTACCACGAGGAGCACATCCATATCGATCTGATGGAACGGCACAACAATTACAAGATCTGTCAGTGGAACGTGTGGGATCCGCTGCCGCAGATCGCGCCGCTGCTACCCCTTGAGCGGCCCGAGGAAGCGCCACCGCGCGAGGTCGTCGCGAAATCCGATGCGACCAAATCCGATGCCGCCAAACCCGATGCGGATAAATCCGAAGCCGCAAGACCGGATACCCGGAAATCCGATGCTGCCAAGTCTAATGCCGCCAAGTCTAATGCTGCAAAGTCCGACGCCAAGTCCGATGCGGCCGAGCCGCGGTCTGACGAGACCAGGCCAACAAAAAAGCGCCGGGAAAACCGGCGCTTTTGATCTCGTCGCGAGAGCCGCGGCTACTGCAACGTGTTGCCGCCGCCTTGCAGCGCCATCTGCGAATTGAACGGCGAGTCGCCGTGCTTGGGTTCAAGCACCACCACGATCGTGCCCATCTTCACCCGGTTGTACAGGTCGATCACGTCCTCGTTGGTCATCCGGATGCAGCCGGACGAGATCGACGCGCCGATATATTCCGGCTGGTTGGTGCCGTGAATCCGGAACAACGTGTCCTTGCCGCCGGAGTAGAGATACAGCGCGCGCGAACCCATCGGATTGTCCGGTCCCGGCGCCACGAAGGTCGGCACGCCGAGCCGCGAGATTTCGCTCTTGGTCGGATGCCAGGGCGGCCACTCGGTCATGCTGCCGACTTTGGCGATGCCGGACCACGCCATCGCTTCCTCGCCGACGGTAATACCGTAGCGGATCGCCTTGCCGCCGTCCTGCACGAGGTAAAGGTAATGATTGTCGGAATCGACCACGATCGAACCCGGCGCTTCCTTGCGGTGATACTCGACGATAGCGCGACGGAAGGGTTCCGCAACCGGGGTCTTGACGTAGGAGACCTTGGCCAGCAGTTCCTTGTCACGCGGTTTGAAGTTGGTCTGGCTGGTCGCCTCGAAGGTGGTGGCCTGCATGCAGCCCGACAGCATCAGGCCGGCCGCCAGAATTCCCAGTTTTGCGTTCAGCGACGACATTGTGCACTTCCAATCGAAAGCCTCGCGCGAGGCTCCAGTATTGAGCCTAAACGCCACGATTCCGTTAATCCTATTATCGCCAAAGTTGGTCACAATTCCAGAGTTTAGATGCCCGTGCCGCGCTGCGGGACGCCGGCTGTGTCTTTTTTACCGCAAATTCCACGGCTTTCGGCTGATTTTTGGGCAGCGTCACCGCGCCGCCGAACCAGCGCCACGTCGTCGCCTTTCGACCGCCGCATATGTGGATCGCCGGCTATAGCCCGTCATGAAGAGCTTGCCAGAATCGAGCTAAGTCCTGTTGGGTAGATGCGTACCCAGCCCCGGAGTTCTTCATGTTGTCGGCGTTCGTCCCCTCCGAAACCTCGCTGAAGAAGGTCGCTCCCGTCGATCTCGCCGCGCTGCCGGAGAATGCGGTCTGGATTGATCTGGTGAAACCGACGCCGGCGGAAGACCACGCCGTGGAACGGCTCGCCGGCATCGCAGTGCCGACCCGGGAGGACATGCAGGAGATCGAGATTTCCAGTCGGCTCTATATCGAGAATGGGGCGCGCTACATGACGGCCACCCTGATGTGCGCGGCCGACACCCAGAATCCGCGCACCACTGCGGTGACCTTCATCCTCTCCAGCCATCGCCTGGTGACGGTGCGCTATGACGAGCCGAAGCCGTTCATGCTGGTGGAGAACAAGCTGGCGCGCTCCTGCGCGCCCGGCGTCACCGGCGAAACGGTGCTGATGGAACTGCTCGACGCGGTGATCGATCGCAACGCCGACATTCTGGAGCGCGCCGGCAGCGACATGGATACCATCAGCCACGATATTTTCGAACCCGAGGGCGCGGCGCGCACCGGGCATGCCAAGCGTTACTCCGATATCCTGATCGCGATCGGCCGCAAGGGCGATCTCACCTCCAAGGTGCGCGAGAGTCTGGTCTCGATCGGGCGGGTGGTGACGTTCGTCGCCGCCGGGACCGAGGGCGTCAAATGGTCCAAGGACATGCGCGAACAGCTGAAAACCATGCAGCGCGACGTGGTGTCGTTGACCGACCATGCCTCCTATCTCTCCAACAAGATCACCTTCGTGCTGGATGCGATGCTCGGCGTCGTCAATCTCGAGCAGAACAACATCATCAAGCTGTTTTCGGTGATGGCGGTGGTGTTGATGCCTCCGACCTTGATTGCCTCGATCTACGGCATGAATTTCAAGCTGATGCCGGAGCTGGAATGGCAGCACGGTTACCCTTTCGCGCTGGTGGCGATGCTGCTCGCCGCCGTGCTGCCCTATTTGTTTTTCACCTGGAAGAAGTGGTTGTGAGGGTTGACGGGCTTCTTAACCTCGTCCCGCTGGCGCCGTGAGGTTAAGAAAGTGCATCCTGAATTGAATGCAGCGCATCGCGTCACCCACCTCAATTGCTCTCCTAAAATTTGAGCGTTGGACTGAACGTTTACGCGACGCCTTTCTGCGATAACGTTGTCTCAGGCCGCGAGGACAGCAATGGTTGAGAAAGTGATAACACCCGAACCCAACGTCGTTGATTTCGCGCGCTATCAATCGGGTCGCAACGGCGGCGGCAAGGCGCTCGCGATCTCGGCACGGGCCTGCCGGCATTGTGGCGCTGCGCTGCTTGACGGCGAGTCGGAAGACGAGTGCTCCAGCGCCTTCAACATCGGCGACGCCCGACTTCGCTGGCAGGCCGCGCAAATCCTGCGCGGATTGATTGAGCGGGCGCGGTAGCCCGTAGCGCGCTGCACGCGCCACATTCCCGGCTGTCGTTGCCCGCGAAAGCGGGCGATCCAGTATTCCACCGGGTCAGTGATTGAGCCGAAGATCCGCAGCGTACTGGATACCCGCCTACGCGGGGTATGACGGTCGGTGGCGATGCGACGGTGGT
>DATHHQ010000420.1:0-31247 GCA_035490095.1 Bradyrhizobium sp. | reverse complement strand
CCCGATGCTGGCAAAGCTTCAGGTCGCCGCCGGCGCCCGGGGCATCACCTGCCAGAAACTCGGCGAGGCCGAGGTGATGGCGGATGCCGGCATCGACGACATCCTGATCAGCTACAACCTGATCGGCGACGAAAAGATGGCCCGGCTTGGCGCGCTGCAGGCCAAGGCCAACATGACCGTCGCCGCCGACAATTCGGTCGTGATCGCAGGGTTACCGCAGGCCGCAGCGGCCTCCGGCCGCCCGCTCTCGGTCGTGGTCGAGTGCGACACCGGACGCAAGCGCGCCGGCGTCGAGACGCCCGCTGAAGCCATCGCACTCGCGCGCGAGATTGCGGCCTCGAAGGGACTGACCTTTGCCGGCTTCATGCTGTACCCGACCGAGACCGGTTGGGCCGAGGCACAGAAGTTTTTCGATGAAGCCCTGGCTGGCGTCCGCGCGCATGGACTCGACGCGGCGATGGTCTCCACCGGCGGCTCGCCGAACCTGAAAAACGTGGGGAAACTCAGGGGCGCCACCGAGCATCGGCCCGGCACCTATATCTACAATGACCGGATGCAGGTCGCCGCCGGCGTCGCCAGCTGGGACGATTGCGCACTGAACATCTATTCGACCGTGGTGAGCCGCGCCGGCCCGGACCGCGGCATTTTGGACGCCGGCTCGAAGACGCTGACGTCGGATACCGGCGGCGGGCTCGATGGGCATGGGCTGATCCTCGAACATCCCGAAGCAAAAATCGCGCGCTTTGCCGAGGAGCATGGCTTTCTCGACCTGACCCGCAGCAATACCCGGCCCAATGTCGGCGATGTCGTGCGGATCGTGCCGAACCACGTCTGCGTCGTCGTCAACATGATGGACGAGGTGGTGATGGTGCGCGGCGACGAGATCATCGGTACGCTGCCGGTGGCGGCACGGGGGAAATTGCGGTGATCTAACCTCATCCTGAGGAGCGCGCTCTTGGCGCGCGTCTCGAAGGATGCGCGACACTATCATGGTTCGAGACGCGCAGCTTTGCTGCGCTCCTCACCATGAGGACCACCTGCCAGCCACTTCAACACACCTCTTCCCGCCGCGGCTCCAGTCGCGAACGAGGCCTGCAGCAGATAGCCGCCGGTCGGCGCCTCCCAGTCCAGCATCTCGCCGGCCGCGAATGTGCCGGGCAAGCGGCGGATCATGTAGTCGGCATCGATTTCGCTGAACGAAATTCCGCCGGCGGTCGAGATCGCGCGCGTAATCGGCGCCACGCCATTGAGCTGGATCGGCAACGCGTTGATTCGTTCGGCGAGAGCCGCAGGCGATAGCGACGGTAGCGGAACGCCGGACGCGATGGCTGCTTCCTGCAACAATCCGATGCCGACCGGAGAAAGATGACCTGCTTTGCGCAGCCAGTTTGAAAACGATTGTTTGCCTCGCGGCATCGATAGCCGCGCAATCAGATCGTTGATTTCGAGATCGGGCCGCAATGCGACGCGCAGGGTCGCCTGCCCTTTATCCGCGACGGCCTCGCGCAAATCAGCCGACAGCGCATAGATCGCGCCGCCCTCGATACCGGCGCGCGTGATAACCGCTTCGCCGCGAACGGTGTGCGGGCCAAACGACAGCGCAATCCCCTTGAGAGGATGACCTTCAAAACGCTCGCGAAAGATATCGGACCAGGCAACGGCAAAACCGCAATTGGCGGGCCGGAGCGGCGATATGGTCACGCCCTTCGCGCTGAGGGTTTCCACCCACGCACCATCGGACCCGAGCCGCGGCCAGCTGGCGCCGCCGAGCGCCAGCACGGTTGCGCGTGCCTCAACGCTGCGTTGTCCATCGGGAGTTTGAAACAGCAAGCGGCCATTCTCGTCCCAGCCCGTCCAGCGATGCCGCAGCGCGAATTGTACCCCCATGGCGTCGAGCCGCCGCAGCCACGCGCGCAGCAGTGGCGAGGCCTTGAACGCCTGTGGGAAAACCCGGCCGCTGGAGCCGACAAAGGTCGGCTGCCCCAGCGCTTGGCTCCATTCGCGTAAATTATCCGGCGGCAAAGCTTCGATCGCCGGCTTAAGATGCTCCTTCGCCGCGCCGTAGCGGGCGAGAAACGCAGACAGCGCTTCGCTGTGGGTCAGATTGAGCCCGCCACGTCCGGCCATCAGAAACTTGCGGCCCGCCGACGGCATCGCGTCATGGACTGTGACGCCCGGGCCAGCTTGCGCCAGCACCTCAGCCGCCATCAGGCCGGCAGGACCGGCGCCGATGATGGCGACTTGGGTTGGGGAAGGAGGTGACATCGATACAAGCCTATGCCTGATTTCGACGAACCACCCAAGTCGTCATTCCGGGGCGCGCGTTAGCGCGAACCTCAGATGTGCGATTGCACATCGGGGAATCTCGAGATTCCGGGTTCGATGCTTCGCATCGGCCCGGAATGACGTCAGAGCTTAATCCCCGCCCTCGCCGCGGCCTGTCCGACATATTTCTGGGTCTGCTGGAACGCGCCTTCCAGCGCCCTTGCTTGTCCCATGTCGCTGATGTCGGCGAAATGGGCAGCAACCGCGTCGGGCGTCCAGTCGGATTGGCTTAAGTTGATGCCTTCGGTTTCCATGATCTTGATCACCGCGAAGGATCCCGCGCCCGCACCCATGATGGTGCGCGTCGGCGCATCCTCGCTGAGCAGATAAAGCACCGCCGGCGTGATCGCTTCCGGCTTCATCAGCGCCAGCGCCTGCGGCGGCAGCAATTCTTCCGTCATCCGCGTCGCCGCCGTCGGCGAGATCGTGTTGACGCGGACGTTGTTCTTGCGGCCTTCCTCGGCCAGCACATTCATCAGGCCGATCATGCCGGTTTTGGCAGCGCCGTAATTGGCCTGGCCGAAATTGCCGAACAGGCCCGACGATGACGTGGTCACGACAATGCGGCCGTAGTTGCGCTCGCGCATGCCGTCCCACACCGCCTTGCAGCAATAGAACGTGCCGGTGAGATGGACGTCGAGCACCTTGGCGAAATCGGCGATCTCCATCTTGGCGAACGACTTATCGCGCAGGATGCCGGCATTGGCGCAGAGCAGGTCGACACTGCCCCATTTCTCCGTGGCCTTGGCGACCATCGCCGTGACCTGCTCGAAGTTCGAGACATCGGCGCCGTCGGCGATCGCCTCGCCGCCGGCTTTGCGGATTTCCTCGACCACGGCTTGCGCCGGTGTCAGCGAGCCGCCGGTGCCGTCGCGGGCGCCGCCGAAATCGTTGACGACGACCTTCGCGCCGCGGCTCGCCAATCCCAGCGCATGCGCGCGCCCAAGACCATTGCCCGCGCCGGTGACGATGGCGACGCGGCCGTCAAACCTGATTGTCATGAGTAAAATTCCTGGATGTGGGGTTCTCTCGTCATGCCCGGCCTTGTGCCGGGCATCCACGTCTTTTTTTGTTTGCGGCATCAACAATACGTGGATGGCCGGGACAAGCCCGGCCATGACGGGCGAAAATTAAGCAAAATAAATCAAACCGATCCAGTCGGCCACCAGCGCGGGTTTTTGCTCGCCCTCGATCTCGACGGTGACATTGGTGCGCGACTGCAATTCCGTTGGCTTGCGCAGCTTCGCTTCCATCAAGGTGAAACGGCCGCGGACGCGCGAACCTGCGCGCACCGGCGAGATGAAGCGCAGCTTGTCGAAGCCGTAATTGACCCCCATCGTGGTGCCCTCAATGACAGGCATCACCTCGTAGGACATGATGCTCATCAGCGACATCGTCAGGAATCCATGCGCCACCGTGGTGCCGTACGAAGTTTCGCGTTTGGCGCGCTCGGGATCGATATGGATGAACTGATGGTCTTCGATCACATCCGCGAACACATCGATCCGTTTCTGATCGACCAGGTGCCAGGACGAAACCCCGACCTCGTGGCCGACCATGTTCTGATAAGCCTCAAGCGAAATCGGGGGTTTCTTCCAGACTTCATTCATTCGTCAATTCTCCGCCGATCCGGCCGGCCGCACCTTCTGCAACTCCGGGAACTCTTCTTCGCGGAATTCCTCGCCGCGCAGCGCGTCATCGCGATCATTATCATGTTCCAGCCGGCGCAACTGGACGCGGCGGATTTTTCCGGAAATCGTCTTCGGCAATTCGGTCACGAGCTCGATCCGCCGGATGCGTTTGAAGGGCGCCAACCGCGCGTGCAGGTGCTGAAAGATCGACAGCGCGGTAGCGGGCGAGCGCGCCACCCCCGACACCAGCAGCACATAGGCTTTCGGGATCGCAAGACGAATCGGATCGGGACTGGGAACGACGGCGGCCTCCGCGACCGCTTCATGTTCCAGCAAAATGCTCTCGAGTTCGAACGGGCTGATCCGGTAATCCGATGACTTGAAAACGTCATCGGAGCGGCCGACGAAGGTCAGATAGCCCTCGTCGTCGGCAAACACCACGTCGCCGCTGCGGTAGAGATCGCCATCGGCGCCGCTCAATCTGCCCCCGTCGCCCTGGTAACCCTGCATCAGGCCGGCCGGCCGGTCGCCGCCGAGCAACAGGCTGACCTCACCCTCTTTCGTCACCTGTCCGTCGCCGTCGGTGATCCGCACGCGGTAACCGGGCAGCGGACGGCCCATCGATCCGACCTTCACCTTCTGGCCCGGCGAATTCCCCGCAATCGCGGTGGTTTCGGTCTGACCGTAGCCGTCGCGGATGGTCAGCCCCCACGCGGCCTTCACCTGATCGATCACCTCGGGATTGAGCGGTTCGCCGGCGCCGCAAACCTCGCGCAACGACACCTTGAAGGCTGCCAGCTTCTCCTGGATGAACAGCCGCCACACCGTGGGCGGCGCGCACAGCGTGGTCACGCCGCATTTGCCGATGATCGTCAGCAATCCCTTCGCCTCGAAGCGCGGTTGGTTGACGACGAACACGGTGGCGCCGGCATTCCAGGGCGCAAAGAAGCAGCTCCAGGCGTGCTTGGCCCAGCCCGGCGAGGAAATGTTCAGATGGACATCACCCGGCTGCAGCCCGAGCCAGTACATGGTCGACAATCCGCCGACCGGATAACTGCGCTGGCTGTGCCGCACCAGTTTTGGTTTTGCGGTGGTACCGGAGGTGAAATACAGCAGCATCGGATCGTCGGCGTTTGTCGGGCCATCCGGCGCGAACGTCTCCGAAGACTCCGCGACCTGTTCGTAAGACAGCCAACCCGCATGCCTTGACGACGCGCCGACCACGACACGAATGAGATTGTCAGCGCCGAGGTCGGCGAATTTCGCGACCTGATCCTCCGACGCCACCACGACCCTCGCACGGCCGCGATCAAGCCGATCGCGCAGTTCGTCCGGCGTCAGCAGCGTGGTCGCGGGGATCACCACCACCCCGAGCTTCATCGCCGCCAGCATGGTCTCCCACAGCGGGACGACATTGCCGAGCAGCAGCAGCAAATGATCGCCGCGCTTGAGGCCCTGCGCTTGCAGGAAGTTCGCGACCCGATTGGAACGGTGCGACAGCGCCCCGAACGACATTCGCGTTTCGCGGTCGCTGCCCGCATCGACGATCCACAGCGCCGGACGGTCCTTGCTTTCGGGATTGCGCGCGAGCTCCGCGTCGAACCAGTCCAGTGCCCAGTTGAACGGCACCGGATCCGGCCATCGGAATCCCCTCACCGCCGCGCCGTAGTCGGTGCGGTGCTTAAGCAGAAACGAACGCGCATCCTGGAATGTTGTCATGTCTATGACCTATGGGACAAGCTGGTTACATTGTCGTCATTGCGAAGGGCCAACGGGTCGCGCGAATGCGCGCCCGATGACGGGCTCCGCGACGAAGCAATCCAGAACCGCGGTATCCACGCAATGGATTGCTTCGCGGAGCCTGTCATCGGGCGGCGCTTTGCGCCGACCCGTTGGCTCGCAATGACGGGGTCATTCATTTCCCACCGAGGCCGCGAACGTGCTGGATGATGCCGGAGAAATCGACCCCGCCATGTCCGGCGGCATCGAACGCCTGGTAGATTTCCTGGGCATGCTTGCCGAGCGGCGTCGCGGCACCAGCGGCCTTTGCCGCGTCCTGCGCCAGCGTCAGGTCCTTGACCATCAAGGCTGACGCGAAACCCGGTTTGTATTTGTTGTTCGCCGGCGAGGTCGGCACCGGGCCCGGCACCGGACAATAAGTCGTCAGCGACCAGCATTGCCCCGACGAGGTCGAGGCGACGTCGAACAGCGCCTGGTGCGACAATCCCAGCTTTTCAGCTAGCGCAAAGGCCTCGCTGACCGCGATCATGGAAATACCCAGAATCATGTTGTTGCAGATTTTCGCCGCCTGCCCGGCGCCGGCGCCGCCGCAATGCACGATCTTCTTGCCCATCAGTTCCAGCACCGGCTTCGCCGCGGCGAACGCTTTATCCTCGCCGCCGGCCATGAAGGTCAGCGTCGCGCCCTTGGCGCCGCCGGTGCCGCCCGACACCGGCGCATCGACCGAAGCGATGCCCTGTTTCGCCGCCAGCGCATGGGCCTGCACCGCGCTTTCAACGTCGATGGTCGAGCAGTCGATGATCAGCGACCCCTTTGCCAATAGGGGCAATATTTCGGTCCAGACCGAAAGCACGTGCTTGCCGGCCGGCAACATGGTGACGACCACCTGCGCGCCTTTGACCGCATCGAGCGCCGATGCCGCAATCGCCACGCCGTCGGCCTTGGCCGCGTCGCGCGACGCCGGCACCAGATCAAACCCCGCCACCTTGCGCCCAGCCTTGATGAGGTTGGCGGCCATCGGGCCGCCCATGTTGCCGAGACCGATGAATGCAATGTCCGTCATTGTTCTGCTCTCGCGTTTTGGTTCGGGAACGTCAGTTCGTCGGGGCCGCGCGGGACGAAATAGCGCGCGATAATCTCCGGCGTCACGTCTTCGATCCGCGCCGGCTGCCATTGCGGATTGCGGTCCTTGTCGATGACCGCGGCGCGGACGCCTTCCGGGAAATCATGACTGACGAAGATTTCCAGCGCGGCGCGATACTCGCGGGCAAGACATTCTTCAAGCGACATCGACTCCCGCGCCATCCGCAGCAATTTCAGCGTCAGCTTCAGTCCTGTCGGCGACTTCTCGAGGATTGTCCCGAGCGCCGCCTGCGCGAATTCGGAAGCGTGATGCGCCAGCGCGGTGACGATCTCCTCGATGCTGTCGTGTCCGAACATTGCATCGATCAAAGGCTGTTGCGCGGCAGTGGGCGCCACTTCATTCGGCAAGGCAAAGCCATCGATGATCGCGCGCACGTCCTGTGCGGTCGCCTTGCCGGGCGCTTTCGTCAGCGCCTCGCGCAGCGCCGGCAATCTGTCCGAGGCCACCACGACATCGGCGAAACCGGCATAGACCGCATCCGCGCCGTTCATGGTTTGCCCGGTGAGACCGAAATAGGTGCCGATCTCCCCGGGCGAACGCGATAGCAGCCAGGTGCCTCCGACATCGGGAAAGAAGCCGATTCCCACTTCCGGCATCGCGAGTCTGGTTCTTTCCGTGACGACCCGGTGGCTGGCATGCGCGGCCAGCCCGACGCCGCCGCCCATCACGATGCCATCCATCAAGGCCACATAGGGCTTGCCGAACGCCGCAATGCGGGCGTTGAGAATGTACTCCTCGCGCCACAGGATCTTGCCGAGATCGCCGCCGGCCCGCGCGCTGTCATACAGCGCCCGGATGTCGCCGCCGGCGCAGAGACCGCGGTCACCGGCACCTTCCAGCAGGATCAGGGCGATCGCCGGGTCGGCCTCAAATGCGTCGAGCGCCTTGTCGATCTCGCGAAACATCTCAAGCGTCACCGCATTGATCGCCTTCGGCCGGTTGAGCCGGATGACCCCGGCCGCGCCCTCGCGCCGCGCGATCAGGTCGGGTTCAGCGCCGGTAACGGTCGCTCTCGAGGCCGTCATCGCGCGCCCTCGATCAGCTTGCGTGAAACGATCAGCCGCATGATTTCGTTGGTGCCTTCGAGAATCTGATGCACGCGCAGATCGCGCACGATTTTTTCGATGCCGTATTCGCTGAGGTAACCGTAACCGCCATGCAGTTGCAGCGCCTGATTGGCGACCTCGAAGCCGACATCGGTGCCGAAGCGTTTTGCCATTGCGCACAGCATGGTGGCGTCGGCGTCCTTGCGGTCGAGCGCCGCCGCCGCGCGCCACACAAAGGTCCTCGCCGCCTCCAGTTCGGTCGCCATGTCGGCAAGACGAAACTGCAGCGCCTGGAACTCGTCGAGGCGTTTGCCGAAGGCCTTGCGCTCTTTCATATAGGCCAGCGACTTGTCGAGCGCGCATTGCGCGCCGCCGAGCGAACATGCCGCGATATTGATGCGTCCGCCGTCGAGCCCGGCCATCGCGATCTTGAAGCCGATGCCCTCATCGCCGAGACGGTTCGCAACCGGCACGCGCGCGTTCTCGAAGATCACCGCGCGGGTCGGTTGCGCGTTCCAGCCCATCTTGCGCTCATTGGCGCCGAACGAAAGGCCCGGCGTATCGCCCTCGATCACCAGCGTCGAGATGCCGCCGGGCCCGTCTCCACCGGTCCGCACCATCACCACATAAAGGTCGCCCTTGCCGGCGCCGGAAATGAACTGCTTCTGGCCGTTGAGCACATAATGGTCGCCGTCGCGGACCGCGCGGGTGCGCAGCGCGGCCGCATCCGACCCGGCGCCCGGCTCGGTCAGGCAGTAGCTCGCCAGCAGTTCCATGGTGCAGAGTCGTGGCAACCACTTCCGCCGCTGCGTGTCGTTGCCATAGGCGTCGATCATCCACGAGGCCATGTTGTGGATCGAGATGAACGCCGACACGGTCGGACAGCCCTGCGCCAGCGCCTCGAAGATCAGCGCCGCATCGAACCGCGTCAGCGCCGAGCCGCCGACATCGTCGCGGATATAAACGCCGCCGATCCCGAGCGTGGCCGCCTCGCGCATCACATCGACGGGAAAATGCTTCTCCTCATCCCACCGGACCGCATGCGGCGCGATTTTTTCCGCGGCAAAATCCCGCGCCATGTCGCGAACCGCAATCTGGTCCTCGTTGAGAGCGAATTGCATGTGCTGTTCGCGGTTGCGGCTAGTTCATCGTCGGTATGGAAAATTCCGCGCCTTCCTTGACGCCTGAGGGCCAGCGCGCGGTCACGGTCTTGGTCTTGGTGTAGAAGCGGATCGAATCCGGGCCATGCTGGTTGAGATCGCCAAAGCCGGATTTCTTCCAGCCGCCGAAGGTGTAATACGCGATCGGCACCGGGATCGGCACGTTGATGCCGACCATGCCGACATTGACCTTGGCCGCGAAATCGCGCGCGGCGTCGCCGTCGCGGGTAAAGATCGCAACGCCATTGCCGTAGTCGTGGTCCGACGGCAGGGTCAAAGCCTCGTTGTAGTCGTGGGCGCGCACCACCGAAAGCACCGGGCCGAAGATCTCTTCCTTGTAGATCCGCATGTCTTTTGTCACATTGTCGAACAGGCACCCGCCCATATAAAAGCCGTTCTCATAGCCCTGCATCTTGAAGCTTCTGCCATCGACCGCGAGCTTGGCGCCTTCCTGGATACCGATCTCGACATAGTTCCTGACGCGGTCGAGTGCGGCCCTGGTCACCAGCGGACCGTAATCCGCGGAGGGGTCGATCGATGTGCCGATCTTCAAGGACTCGACACGCGGAATCAGTTTCTCCATCAGCCGATCCGCCGTGGTCTTGCCGACGGGCACCGCGACCGAGATCGCCATGCAGCGCTCGCCGGCCGAGCCGTAGCCCGCGCCGATCAGCGCGTCGACGGTCTGGTCCATGTCGGCATCCGGCATGACGATGGCGTGGTTCTTGGCGCCGCCGAAGCATTGCGCACGCTTGCCGGTGGCGGCGGCGCGCTCATAGATATATTGCGCGATCGGCGAGGAGCCGACGAAGCCGACGGCGCGGATATCTGGATCGTCGAGGATGGCGTCGACGGCTTCCTTGTCGCCGTTGACGACGTTGAGGATGCCCGGCGGCAAGCCGGCTTCGATCATCAAGGCTGCCAGCGCCATCGGTACCCCGGGATCGCGCTCCGACGGTTTTAGGACGAACGCGTTGCCGCAGGCGATGGCGGGCGCGAATTTCCACATCGGGATCATCGCCGGGAAATTGAACGGCGTGATGCCGGCGACGACGCCCAGGGGTTGGCGCATCGAATAGATGTCGATGCCGGGGCCGGCGCCTTCGGTGTATTCGCCCTTCATCAGATGCGGAATGCCGCAGGCGAATTCGACCACCTCGAGGCCGCGCTGAATGTCGCCCTTGGCGTCGGGAACGGTCTTGCCATGCTCGCGGGCCAACAGATCGGCGAGCTTGTCGTAGTCGCGCTGCGCCAGTTCGAGGAACTTCATCATCACGCGGGCGCGGCGCTGCGGATTGGTCGCGCCCCACTCCACCTGCGCCGCTTTGGCGTTCTCGACCGCGGCGCGCAGTTCGGCTTTCGAGGCCAGCGCCACCTGGGCCTGGACGTCGCCGGTCATCGGCTCAAATACGTCCGCGAACCTGCCCGAAGTGCCCTTGACCTCGCGGCCGCCGATAAAATGTCCGATTGTGCGCATATCTTCCTCCAAGGGACCGATTTTGGCGGCATCTTGCAGTCTTTGTGGCGTTTGGAAAGGGTTTCCACGCGCAGAGCATTTGCGAAAATGCGGGCTCGGCCACGTTTTCGGCAGCTTACGACCAACGTCGAATGCGAGTGTCGCAAAAACCCTATCAGGGCCGCGCCGAGGTAGCGGCTTTTTTGGGGCGGGATTTCTTCGCCCCCGGTTTCGGCGGGGCGGTACGACCAAGCAGGGATTCACGACCGGCGCCGAGGATCTCGTCGGAAAAGTCGCCACTGCCGGCGACACGAGCCAATACCAGTGTTCCCATCATGGTCGCGATAACCGCCATCGCCTGTTTGCGCGCGGCCTTGCGCGGCAGTTCCGGAATCTGCGCGGCAAGCATGTCGATCATCTGCTCCAGCTTGGCAGCGAACGCCTTGCGGGTCTTCGGGCTCTCGCGGGCGATTTCCGCGCCCAGCGTCGGAACAGCGCAGCCATGACCGGGATCGTCGCGATGCAGCGGCGTCAGATAAGTCCCCACGATCGTCGCCAGCCGCTTTTCCGGCGGCGTCTGTTCGGCAAGCTTGCGCCAACGCTCCGTCGACCGATCCATCGCATCGGCGAAAGCCTCGATCACCAGCGCTTCCCGCGAATCGAAGTGGGCGTAGAACCCGCCATGGGTGAGCCCAGCCTCCTTCATCAGGTCGGCGACGCCGACGCCATGCGCGCCCTTCTCGCGAAGCCGCACCGAGGCTTTCTTCACGATCCGCGCGTGGGTCTCGAGCTTGTGTTCCTTCGAATAGCGCATCGGGGTCCCGTCAGATGTTTGCCCATAAGATGTTCAGAGTCATATAATAGCATCTGTCGCTTGCGAAAGATGCAGTTTATTTCGTTCGCGCCCCCTCGAGAAGGTCGCGGTGTACCGCAAGATTGCCGGCGCCGTCACGAACAAAACTTTCGGCATAGCTGGTCTGCCGGCCGAGCTTGACGAGCTTTCCTTCAACCGAGATCCGCCTCGCAAAACGCGCGCGTCGTCGCAGCGGCGGGGCATCTCGCCCGCACTTGACAAGGCTGCGTTTTGCCCGGGAAGTGGCACGATCCGCCCCGACGCACCCAACGAATGGCGAGTCAATTCATGCACATGCTCAATCCCTATTGCGGCGTTGATCGCGATCCGCGCGGTGTCGTTCGCTTGACGATCTGCAACGCCGGCTCGCTCAATATCCTCGGATCGGCCGCCATCAACGGCATCCGCGAAGGGTTGGAGGCGCTGGCGACGGAATCGCAGATAAGGGTGCTGGTCATTGCCGGGCAAAGCGAGAAGAGCATGATCGGCGGCGCCGATATCAAGGAAATGGCCACGCTCAATCAGGCCTCCGCGGAAACATTCATTACCGGCTTGCGCGATCTGTGCGAGGCGGTGCGGGCGTTTCCCCAGCCTGTGATCGCGCGGATGCCCGGCTGGTGCCTCGGTGGCGGGCTCGAATTCGCCGCCGCCTGCGACTTCCGGATCGCGGCGCACGATGCCAGATTCGGCATGCCCGAGGTCAGGGTCGGCATTCCCAGCGTCATCCACGCGGCGCTGCTGCCGCGGCTGATCGGCTGGGGCCGCGCCAGGTGGCTGGTCATGACCGCGGAGAATATCGATGCCGCCACGGCCCTTGCGTGGGGACTGGTCGACGTGGTCGCGCCGGAAGGCGGCCTCGATGCCGCGGTCGAACGCACCGCGGCCGCGCTGCTGGAATGCGGTCCGGAAGCACTGCGCGCGCAAAAAGCCCTGCTCCGGCAGTGGGAGGAACTGCCGCTGAAGCAATCGGTCGATCTCAGCATCGGCGTTTTCGGGCAATCGTTCCTGACCGGCGAGCCGCAGCGGCTGATGCAGGCTTTTGTCGATCGCAAGCGGTAGCGGGTAGAACAAGCCGTCATGCCCGCGAAGGCGGGCATCCAGTAATCACTGAGCATGGTGTTTACTGGATCATCCGCTTTCGCGGATGATGACGACTTTATCCTGTTGTACGGCAGCGGCCTGAGCCTGCCTGTCCACTTCACGCTAATTTATCCCAAGGCCACCCGTTGCAAATTTCGCAGCGCATCATATGATGAATGTCATCCAAAGACGCCGCGCGCCCGACAATTGAGGAACCCCTGCCATGGCCACAGCTTCCGACCCGGTCGTCATCGTTTCCGCCGTCCGCACGCCGCTTGGCAGGTTTATGGGCGATCTGTCGTCCTTCAGCGCCCATAAGCTCGGTTCCCACGTGATCGGCGCCGCCGTCGAGCGGGCAAAATTATCGCCCGACCGGATCGAGGAAGTATTCATGGGCTGTGTGCTGCCGGCCGGTCAGGGTCAGGCTCCGGCACGGCAGGCCGCGCGCGGCGCCAAATTGCCGGATGCGACCGGCGCCACCACCATCAACAAGGTCTGCGGCTCCGGCATGAAGGCCACGATGCTGGCGCATGACATCATCAATGCCGGCTCCGCCGGGATCGTCGTCGCCGGCGGCATGGAGAGCATGAGCAACGCGCCCTATCTGCTGGCCAAGGCGCGCGGCGGCTACCGCGCCGGTCATGATCGCATCATCGACCACATGTTCATGGACGGCCTCGAAGACGCCTATGAGACCGGCCGCTCGATGGGAGATTTCGGCGAAGCCACCGCCGAGGCTTACCAATTTACCCGTGCCGACCAGGACGCCTACGCGATGGAGACACTGACGCGCGCACGCAAGGCGGTGGAAGGCGGTGCATTCAAGGCCGAAATCGTGCCGATCACCGTCGCCGAGAAGACGGGACTTCGCGCGATCGCCAATGACGAGCATCCGCTGAAGGTGGATCCCGCCAAGATTCCCGGACTGAAGCCGGCGTTCCGCGCCAATGGCACCATTACACCGGCGGCCTCATCGGCCAATGCCGACGGCGCCGCGGCGCTGGTCCTCGCCAAACGATCGCTCGCCGATCGCGACGGCCTGCCTGCTCTGGCCGTGATCAAGGGCCACGCCACCCACAGCCAGGAACCGCAATGGTTCACCACCGCGCCGATCCCGGCGATCCGCAAGCTGCTCGACAAGGTCGGCTGGAGCGTCGGCGATGTCGATCTGTTCGAGATCAACGAGGCGTTCGCGGTGGTGGCGATGGCGGCGCAGCGCGATCTCGGCATTCCCAGCGACAAGCTCAACATCAATGGCGGCGCCTGCGCGCTTGGACACCCGATCGGCGCGACGGGAGCGCGCCTGATCGTGACGCTGCTGCATGCGCTGGAAGCGCAGAACCTGAAACGCGGCGTCGCCGCCCTCTGCATCGGCGGCGGTGAAGCGACCGCCATCGCCATCGAGCGTATCGTTCACTAATACAGGTCGACGCCCCGTGCTTCGGCGGCGTTTGCGGCGAGAAAACTTCTCGCCCGGTATAGCTCTGTCGCAAATTGGATAGCGGGCAGCATCTGACCCGCCTAGCTTTCGCTAGCGACGCCATCGCTATCGAACCAATCGTTCATTGGCGCTCACACGCAGGAAATTTGAAATTTCATGATCTCCAATTGGCTGTCAGCCGCCCTCGCCCGCCGCAACATCCACTACGGCTGGGTGATGGTCGGCGTGACGTTTCTTACCGCCCTGATCACCGCCGGTACGGTCGGTGCGCCCGGCGTTTTCATCGTACCGCTGCAAAGCGAATTCGGCTGGACCACCGCGGAGATTTCCTCGGCGCTGTCGATCCGCTTCATCCTGTTCGGGCTGATGGCGCCGTTCGCGGCAGCCTTGTTGAACCGCTACGGCCTGCGCAACGTGACGCTGTCGGCATTGCTGATCGTGGCCTCGGCGCTGGTGATATCGCTTGCGATGACGAAAGTCTGGCAATTGATGTTGCTGTGGGGCGTCGTGGTCGGCATCGGCACCGGCATGACCGCGCTGGTGCTCGGCGCAACCGTTGCCGCGCGCTGGTTCACGGCACGGCGCGGATTGGTGGTCGGAATCCTCACCGCGAGCGTGGCCACCGGGCAATTGGTGTTCCTGCCGCTGCTGGCCAGCCTCACCGAACGGATGGGCTGGCGGATCGCGCTGGCGCTGATGTGCGTGATGCTCGGGATCGCGGCATCAGTGGTGCTGCTGGTGATGCGCGACCGTCCCAGCGATCTCGGGCTGCGGCCGTTCGGCGATGAAGGCACCGAGCCATTGCCGGCGCCGCCTCCCAACAACGCGCCGATCATGGCGGCGGCGCTGGGCACGCTGCGCGATGCCGCGAAAACGCGGGTGTTTTGGATTCTATTCGCCACGTTTTTCATCTGCGGCGCCAGCACCACCGGCCTGATCCAGGTGCACCTGATTCCGATGTGCCTCGATTACGGCATTCCGCAGGTTCAGGCCGCAAGCCTGCTCGCCGCCATGGGCATCTTCGATTTCTTCGGCACCATCCTATCGGGCTGGCTGTCGGATCGCTACGACAATCGCTGGCTGCTGTTCTGGTATTACGGCCTGCGCGGCCTGTCGCTGCTGTTCTTGCCCTTCACCAATTTCTCGTTCTACGGCCTGTCGCTGTTTGCGATGTTTTATGGCCTCGACTGGATCGCAACCGTGCCGCCGACCGTGCGGCTCACCGCGCAGCGCTTCGGGCCGGAGCGCGCCAATCTCGTGTTCGGCTGGATTTATGCGGGTCACCAACTGGGCGCAGCCGCCGCGGCATTCGGCGCGGGACTGTCGCGGACAGTGCTCGCGACCTATCTGCCGGCATTCTTCGCCGCGGGCGCGCTGTGCATCGTCGCGTCATTGATTACGCTGGCAATCTCGCGGCACCCGAAGCCGGTGGCGGCGTGAATTAGCGCCATCGCCGCAGCGGCGCGCCTCGCCAACCTATTCCGCCGCGAGACCCGTGGCGGCAAATTGCTCCGCCTCCTTGTTATAGTCGTGGACGACGCGGCCGAATGGCAGCGTCAGGTCGGCCAGAAAATGATGGGCGCCCACCACTCGCCGGACCGGAAAGTCCGCGACCGGCGCATTGACATGCGGCACCAGATGGAGACGACCCGGGCCGATCCACGATCCCTTGACGACGATATCGGCCAGATTGATCGCGACAAGCTGGCAGATCTCGAGACGGCCGTCGACGCCCGGGATCATCTTGAGATTGATCTGTGTCTTCGACAGCGTGGCCCGCGTTAAGTCGCCGTTGCCCGCCATGCTTTCGTGCTTGTAACCCATCGTTCCCATTGCAACTTGCTGGCCGGCATATTCCAGCGTGCCCGTCAGCGTGTCTTTCACGATCTCAAGTTTGGGGTGCGCATATTTTTTCGGGAAGCCCCAGATTTCGCGACCGGCCGCGATCGGCGGATCGTCATCGAGATACATCTGCGAAACGAAATTGACTTCCTCGCCGTTCAATCGCGCCGGAATCACCAGGCCGGATTCGGTGTAGCTTCCGAAGCCCGAACTATCCGGCATCTTGATCCACTCGTAATGCACGATTGGCTGTTCGACCGGCTCCAGCGGTTCCGGAAGCCCGGCACGGATGAGTGCGGCATCGGTCTCGTAGGTAATGACGAGAAACTCCCGGTCGACGAACCGGTACGGGCCCGCCGGATAGCTGGGCCCCGCGGCGGGCATCGACGGCAGCTTGAGTAGATCTTCCCTGCGCATCGCGATTTCCTTCTTCAGCCTGGAATCCGGACCGGCAACCGAGCACGCCATGAAGACTTCCCGGTTTCGGGGAATTGCTAACGCCGGTTCTTGACAATGATATGAGGGAATTCCTTCAACCGGATGACCGACAATTTCACGGAGGTGTCGATGTCGCAGGCGCGTGCGGAAAAACGCCGAGCCGGGCACGCGCCTTCGACGGCTTTGTCATAACAGCGTCACCGGTTCACTGAATTCTCGCCGTGCCTGGAGTTAGAGCATGGACGCGCAGACCCCAAATCTGAAAAAAGCCATTCCCGCACGCGGTTGGCGCCCCGATCGTTGCGATCGCGTCGCCTTGGTCCTGCAGGGTGGCGGGGCGCTCGGCGCCTACCAGGCCGGCGTGTACCAGGCCTTGCATGAAGCCAACATCGAACCCGACTGGGTGTGCGGCGTATCGATCGGCGCGATCAATTCGGCGATCATCGCCGGAAACCCGCCCGACCGGCGCCTGGAAAGGCTGCATACGTTCTGGGACCGGATCACCGACCGCAAGATATGGCATTACACGCCGGACGGCGACGTCTATCGAAAGGCTCGCAATCTGGTCAGTTCGTTCATGACGACGACGCTCGGCCAGCCCGGCTTCTTCAAGCCGCATGCGACAAATCCGTGGTTAAGCGCAACCGGCGCGAAGACCGCGACCAGCTATTACGACAGCGAACCGCTGCGCGAAACCTTGCTGGAACTGGTCGATTTCGACAGGATCAACGACAAGAAAATCCGCTTTGCCGTCGGCGCGGTGAACATTCTCTCGGGCAATTTCATCTATTTCGACAATGCCCATGACGAAATCATGCCCGAGCACATCATGGCGAGCGGCGCGTTGCCGCCGGCACTTCCAATGGTGAAAGTGGGAACCGACCACTTTTGGGACGGCGGCATTGTTTCGAATACACCGCTGCAGCATCTGCTCGATCAGGAAGACGATCTCAATTCGCTGGTATTTCAGGTCGATCTGTTCAGCGCGCGCGGCGCACTGCCGCGCGACATTCAGGACGTGATGGCGCGGCACAAGGACATCATGTATTCCTCGCGCACGCGCTATAACACCGACGTCTATCGCAGGACGCACAATCTGAAGGTCCGCCTTTACAAGGCGCTGGCAAAAATCCCGGACGATCAATTGTCGGATGAAGAGCGCAAGCTCAAGGCCGAGATCAGCAATTTGCCGGAAATCGCCATCCTGCAGCTGATCTACCAGCAGAAAGCCTATGAAGGCGACGCCAAGGACCACGAATTCTCAGGCACCTCGATGCGCGAGCACTGGATGAGCGGCTTTGAGGATACCAAGCGAACCTTGAAACGACGCGAATGGACCATGATGCCCGAAGAAGGCATGGGTATCGTGATCCATGACGTGCATCGCGAAAGCGAGGTGTAGTGGCGCCTGTTCTCGTCATTGCCGGGCTTGATCCGGCAATCCATCTTCCTTCGAATGAATCATGATTGTCCGCTGGCGCGAACGATGGATACGCGGGTCAAGCCCGCGTACGACAATTTGAGTGGGTCGCTTAAGGCCTGATGGTCATGCTGGTCGCGGGCCCGGGGGTGCGGATCGGCTCGGCGAGCCGCGCGAATTCGCACAGCAGCGAACGCGTCTTGCGCGGATCGATGATCTCCTCGACCCAGAACCGTTCAGCCGAACGAAACGGCGAACGCAGCTTGTTGAGACGGTCCTCGATCTCCCCCAACTTGGCTTTCGGATCGTCGGCGGCGTCGATGTCGGCGCGATAGGCGGCCTCGATGCCGCCTTCCAGCGGCAGCGACCCCCAATAGGCCGACGGCCAGGCGTAGCGCATCGAGTACCGGTCGGCCGGCTGATGCACGACGCCGGCGACGCCGAAGGCGTTGCGCACGATGATGGTGCACCAGGGAACGGTGGTCTGGTTGACGGCGGCCATCGCCCGCACGCCGTGGCGGATGGTTGCCGCCTTCTCGGCATCGAGCCCAATCATGAAGCCCGGACAGTCCATCAGATAGACCACCGGCAGATGAAAGGTCTCGGCGAAGTCGGCGTAGCGCACCACCTTCTGGCACGCATCCGCCGTCCAGGAGCCGCCATAGTGAAAGGGATCGCTGGCGAGCAGCAGCACGGCGCGCCCCTCGAGCCGCGCCAGACCCGCGATGATCGAGCGGCCGAAATTCGCGCCCATCTCGAAGAACGAGCCCTTGTCGACGACGGCGTCGATGATGGGACGCATCTTGTAGACCTGACGGCGGTTGCGCGGCACCGCCTTCATCAGGGATTCCTCCGCGCGCTCCGGATCATCGTCGCAGGCAAGCGTCGGCGGCAGTTCATAGACCGATAACGGCAGATAAGAGAGGAAACGCCTGGCGCAGGCAAAGGCCTCTTCCTCGGTATCGACCGCATGATCGACACCGCCGGCGCGGGTCTGGATGTCGGCGCCGCCAAGTTCCTGCTTGGTGAGATCCTGACCAAGCCGCTTCACGACCGGCGGACCTGCGACAAACATCGCCGAGTTCTTGGTCATGATCGAATAATGGCTGGCCGCGAGCCTCGCCGCTCCCAGCCCCGCGACGGAGCCGAGGCCCAGACCCACCACAGGCACACGGGCCATGTTCGCCGTGGTGTACCAGTACGACCGGGTGCCGCCGATGCCGCCTGGCAGATTGGCGGCTCCCTTGGTCTCGATGGTCTTCACCGAACCGCCGCCGCCGGAACCTTCGATGATGCGGATGATCGGCAAACGGAAGTCGTGCGCCATCTCCTCGGCCATCAAGGGCTTGGTGGAGATCGAGGCATCGGCGGAGCCGCCACGCACGGTGAAATCGTCGCCGACGACCACAACCGTGCGGCCATCGATCTTGCCGCGGCCGAACACGCAATTGGCAGGAGTTAGATTTTTAAGTTCGCCGCGCTCGTCATATTCGGCAGTACCGGAAACCGCACCGACCTCGTGGAAGCTGTTTTCATCGACCAGCTTGTCGATCCGCTCGCGGACGGTGAGCCGGCCCTGGTCGCGCTGCCGCTTGACCTTGTCAACGCCTCCCATCTCCCGCGCAAACGCTTCGCGCCGGGCGAGGTCGTCGAGCTCCGGCTTCCAGTTCATTCTTATCCTCCGTCTTGATGATCTTATTATTGTGCGTTGGTACCGGAAGCTGTTTCCTCTCCAGCCGGTTGCTGAAGATATCTCCATCGGCGCCTTCAAGCATGCTGCCGATCGCGGCGCCCAGTTCCACAAGGCGCGGTGCGACCTCCTTGTGCAGCCGCTTCTCATCATACATCGCGGACAGAAGACCGATCGTGACGACGACGTAGGTTTGATATTGCGGCGACCATAGCGGCACCGCGAGGCCGTTGATATGCGGGCTCCACAGGCCGCAGGCAACGACATAGCCGTGTTCGCGCAAAAAGCGGCGGTTGGTCTCGATACGGGGCCGCAGCAGCTTGGCGCCTGCCGGACTTTCACGTTCCATCTCCGCCAGCAGGGCGTTGCCGACATCCTCATCGAGCGCCGCCGTGTAGGCGTGGCCCGCGGCCGTGCTCGCCATGGCGATGCGACTGCCGGTGCTTTCATGCAGACCGAGTGCGTTGGCCGCACGGGCAAACTCGAGATAGACCAGATGGAAACGATCCGGAATCACGAACCCGACCGTTCCCGGCAGTTGTTCGGCGACGTCCTGCAGCCGCAGCCGGATCAGGTTGCGCAACTGCAGCCCCTTCATCATCGAGGTGCTCATCGCCACCGCGCTTGGGCCGATACGGTATTTCTGGTCGCGCGGCAGATAGACGAGCTGGCCCATCCGGGTCAGCGTATGGGTCAGGCGCGACACCGTCGATCGCGGCAGGCCGCAGCGATTGGAAATTTCCAGGTTGCCGAGCCGCGCCTCATGGCCTTCGAAGCAGCGCAGTACGTCGAAAGCGCGCGACACCACCTGAATGACGTCTCCCTCACCTGCAAGATCGCTGGCGAGCATTCCCTGCTTGCTGAGCCGCTCCGAGCGTCGTCCCATGTGGTGCCCCGCCCTAATTCCGTCATGTGGAATAAAATTCCACTTGCAGATCAGGCTACCTCAGGCAATCTGCGGCCACAAGCCGAGGGTGCCCGCCCTTCCATTTGCGCGCATTTCGATATTTGCGCGTATTTCGATCGCCATACGCGCGGAGGCTGTCCCGGAGAACGGAATGCCAGACATCAAGATTGTGACCGAGGTCGCCGGGCGCGTCTGCTCGCTTCCTGTCGAGATCGGGGGAAGCGTCGGCGATGGCGATGACATCGTATTCGTCGAAGCGATGAAGATGGAGATCCCGGTTGCCGCCCCGGCGGCGGGGAAACTCAAATCGATTCTCGTCAGTCTCGACGACGTCGTGGCTGAGGGTCAGGTGCTCGCCATCCTCGAGACCTGACGACAGCCCATTGGCCGACATGCCTCTGCGAGCCGACGCAACGCCGCGACAATCCGTCCCGCACAGCGATTACTCCACAGCATATCATCCGAGCGTTGCCATCAAAGTCATGCGATGACATGATCCGCACGGTAAAAGAATACTTTCTACGGCGAAACGATTCGGAGAGAAACATGATCGGTCGACTGGCGGCGCTTGCGCCTGTTGCAGTTGCAAGCCTCACCTTGCTGACATTGCCGGCGGCTCAAGCCGAAGGATTCAAACTGCCGCCGACCATGGCGTTCACCGCCTATGACACCGGCACCGCCGGCTTCAACATCTCGGTCGCCGTCGGCAAGATGATGAAGGACAAATACTCCACCGATGTCCGCGTCCTGCCGGCCGGCAACGATGTGGCGCGCCTGGCGCCAGTGCGCGCGGGCCGGGCCATGGTATCGGCGATGGGATCCGGCTCCTTCTTCGCGCAGGAAGGCGTGTTCGAATTCGGCGCCAGGGAATGGGGACCGCAGCCGCTGCAATTGATCCTGTCCTCCACCGATTGCAACGGACAATCGTTGGGCGTCGCGCGCGATACCGGCATCACGGAAATCAAACAGCTGCAGGGAAAACGCGTCGGCTTCGTGGTCGGGTCTCCCGCTCTCAACCAGAATGCTCTCGCCGTCCTCGCATTCGCGGGCCTCACCCAGAAGGACGTCAAGATCGTCGAGTTCGCAAGCTATGGCGCGATGTGGAAGGGCATCGTCAACAACGATGCCGACGCCGGCTTCGCCACGACGATTACCGGGCCTGCGCGCGAATTGGAAAATTCGCCGCGCGGCATCATCTGGCCGCCACTGCCGCACAAGGACGAGGCCGGCTGGGCTCGTGTCCAGAAAGTAGGCGCGTTCTTCACCAAGCTGGTCGCAACCTGCGGCGCCGCGATCTCGCCCGAAAAGCCGGTCGAAATGGGCAACTACCCCTATCCGAATTTCGTTACTTACGCTTCGAAATCGAATGACGAGATTTACGCCGTCACCAAGGCGATGATCGAAGGCTACGATTCCTTCAAGGATGGCGCACCGGGAGCGGTCGGTCTCGGCGTCAAGCGCCAGACCATGAGATGGGTGCTCCCCTTTCACCCGGGCTCCGTGAAAGCCCTCAAGGAAGCCGGCAACTGGAATGACGCCGACCAAGCCCACAATGACGGCCTCATCAAGCGCCAGGGCGTTCTGGCCGCGGCCTGGGCCGACTACAGCAAATCCAACCCGCCATCGGATGACACCGCGTTCCTGTCGGGATGGATGGCGGCGCGTGCGGCAGCACTCGCAAAAGCCAACATGCCGAACGGCTTCGAGTAGTGGCACAACAATTGCGGGTCAGATCTTCGACGAACCATGCGGGATAGATGATGTCAGCTTCCTTGTCCGATCCTTCGCCCGCACCCAAGAGAATCGAATTCGAAGATCCGCACGCCGGTATCGGCAATTTGCAGGAAGCTGAAGTCACCCGCGTGCGCATGCTGCGCGGGGGATGGCGCTGGGCGCTCGTCGTGGCGACAGCGGCCACGATCCTGCTCTGCATCAACCAGCAATTCTCATTGCGGTTCTTTATCGATTACACCCAGCTCAACACCGAATATTTCTATCTGCTGATCGCGCTGATGCTGCCGTTCACGTTCCTGATCTTTCCCGGCACCGAGACCGCTCCGCTCGACCGCATCCCATGGTACGACATCATCCTGTTCGCGTTGACGTTTGGCGCCTCGATCTGGCTGATGCTCAACATCCGCAAAGCAGCACTGTCAGGCTGGGAATCCGACGGCGCCCCCAAGAACGTCATCGCAGCCGGCCTCGTGATGTGGTTCGTGCTGATGGAGGCGCTGCGCCGGACCGGCGGCTGGAGCCTGCTGCTGAGCGTGCTGCCGTTCACCGTCTATCCGCTGTTCGCGGAAGCCAGCTGGCTCGGACCCTTCAGGGGCTCGCAACTTACCCTTGAACAGGCCACCGCCTATCACGTGCTGTCGGGCGAAAGCCTGCTCGGCATACCGATCCAGGCCTTCGCCGACACCGTGATCGGCTTTCTGGTGTTCGGCACCGCGCTGATGATGACCGGTGCCGGCAAGTTCTTCATCAACATCGCATTCGCCTTGTGCGGCACCTTTCGCGGGGGTGCCGCAAAAGTCTGCATCTTTGCCAGCGGCCTGCTTGGCATGATGTCCGGTTCGATCATCTCCAATGTCCTGACGGCCGGCACCATGACCATTCCCGTCATGAAGAAAAGCGGCTTCCGCGCCTCCTATGCCGGCGCGATCGAGGCCTGCGCGTCGACCGGCGCCGTGCTGGCGCCGCCGGTGATGGGTGCGACCGCATTCGTGATCGCGCAGTTCCTGAATGTCAGTTACGCCGATGTCGCGATCGCCGCGATCATTCCTGCCGTGCTGTATTATGTCGGCCTGTTCATGCAGGTGGATTCCTATGCCGCCCGGCACGGTCTCAAGGGTATCCCGCGGGCCGAATTGCCGAAGATCATGGATACCATCAAGGATGGCTGGTACTACGTCTTCGTCATCGCCTTGCTGATCGTCATGCTGCTGTATTTCAAGCGCGAGAGCCATGCGCCGTTCTATGCAACCGCGCTGCTTCTGGCTCTGAACCAGCTGTTCTCCAAAGAGACGCGCTGGACGCTGACGACGATCAACAAGTTCCTGGAAGTCAATGGCCGCACCTTTGTCGAACTGATCGGCATTCTCGCGGGCTGCGGTCTCCTGATCGGCGCGTTCTCGATGACCGGTGTGGTCTCGAGCCTTGCCAACGATCTGCTGCGAATTGCCGGCGACAACCCATTCCTGCTGCTCGGGATGTGCGCTTTCACGAGTCTCATCCTCGGGCTCGGGCTGACGACGACGGCCTGCTACATCTTCCTCGCCATTCTGGTGGCGCCGGCGCTCGAAAAGCTCGGCCTCAATCGCATGGCGGTGCACATGTTCATCTTCTACTGGGGTATGCTGTCGTCGATCACGCCGCCTGTCGCCATCGCCTCATTCGCCGCGGCCGGGATCGCCGGTTCGCCGGCGATGAAGACCGGCTGGGAATCGATGTGGGTCGGCAGCATCATCTACTTCATCCCGTTCTTCTTCGTGCTGAATCCGGCGCTGGTGCTGCAGGGCGACAGCCCCTACTTCGCCGGCCTTGGCCTGATGGCGCTGGCTGCTTTCGGCACCTTGTTCATCTGTGGCGGCATCCAGGGTTATCAGGCCTTCGTCGGCGACCTGCGCGGCGCCGGCGCGCTGGAATGGCCGCTGCGGGTATTGCTGGTCATTGGCGGCTTCGTGGTGGCGACGCCCGGTGGCGGCATCATGCCGCTCTCGCAATTGCAGATCACCAGCCTCGGGCTGGCCATCCTGATCCCGACGGTGTTGATCGCGCTCTCGCTGGTGCGCCGGCAGTCCCTGGTGCCGGGCGAGTTGCGCTCGCCGTGATTGCGCGGCAAAACGGAAGGCGATGAAACCATCGCCATCCGCATCCCCCGCCAGCGCCGCGGCCTGGGCCGCCTCGAAACCGCCCTTGCTGCGGTTCCTCGACCGCTGCCACGCGGATTTTTCCAACGAGACCGGCGGCGCCGTCGCCGACTATATCCCTGAACTCGGCAAGGCCGACCCCGATCATTTCGGCATCAGCCTCGCCACCATCGACGGCCACGTCTACGAGGTCGGCGATACCCGGATTCCCTTCACGATCCAGTCGATGTCCAAGCCATTCGTCTTCGCGCTGGCGCTGGATACGCTGGGCGCGGCACGCGTCGAAAGCGCGATCGGTGTCGAACCATCGGGCGACCCCTTCAATTCGATCCGGCTGAATACCAACAACCATCCCTTCAATCCGATGGTCAACGCCGGCGCCATCGCCTGCTCCGGCCTGATCCACGAGGCCAAGGGCGACGGTGCATTCGAATATATCCGTCAGGCGCTCGGCCGGTTTGCCGGGCGCGAACTCGGCATCGACGAGGCCGTATATGCCTCCGAAAGCGCGACCGGCGACCGTAACCGCGCGATCGGCTATCTCCTGCGCAACTCCTCCGTCATCAAGGATGACGTCGGCGCGGTGCTGGAGGTCTATTTTCGGCAATGCTCCGTTCTGGTGACGGCGCGCGATATCGCCGTCATGGCCGCGACGCTGGCCAATCGCGGCACCAATCCCGTGACCGGCGAGCAGGTCATGACCCCCTACGCCATCTCGCGGACGCTTTCGGTGATGACCTCTTCCGGCATGTACGACTACGCCGGTGAATGGATCTATCGCGTCGGTATCCCGGCCAAGAGCGGCGTCGGTGGCGGCATTCTGGCGGCGCTGCCGGCGCGGCTGGGCCTCGGCAGCTACTCCCCCCGTCTCGACAGACACGGCAACAGCGTGCGCGGCATCAAGGTCTGCGAGGCGCTGTCATCGCATTACGATCTGCACATGCTCAACCGCAGCGACGACGCGCGCAACAGCATCATCGCCGACTACGACATCGGAAAGAGCCCGTCGCGGCGCAGCCGCCGGCCGCATGAGCGAAAAATCCTCGCCGCGCATCACCAGGCTGTTCGCATCATCGAGCTGGTGGGCACGCTGACATTTTCCGGTATCGATTACGTTTCGCGTCAGCTCGCGGCCAAGCCGCGCCCGCAATTCGTCATTTTCGACCTGCGCCGGGTCGCGGCGATGACGCGGGCCGGAGCGCGGCTGCTCGCCGAGGAATTCCGTGAACTGGCACGGCTCCATGTCACGGTGATCCTGTCCGGCATCAAGCGTTCCTCGGCGGACTGGAAGATGATCAAGGAATGGGCCGGCGGTATCTCGAACTTGCGCGACTTCTACCTGCTCGACGCCGCCATCGAATGGGCGGAAGACCAGGTGGTCTATCGCCATGGCGGCGCGATCGATTTCCATGAGATCACCGAATTATCCGAACAGCCGCTGCTGGCGGGACTGACGCCGGAGGAACTTGCAGGTCTCGCCGCGCTGGGCACGATCCGAAGCTACCTGCCAGGGGAGAAGATCGTCGCCGCCGGCGAGCCGGCGGTGTCGCTGTTCTTCCTCAAAAGTGGGGTCGTCCATGTCACCCTGCCCGACAGTGTCCGGCTTGCGACGCTGACCGCGGGAATGGCGTTCGGAGAAATGGCGCTGCTGGAAACGCACCGTTCCGCCGATGTGCTGGCCGATCTATCCGCTACCGCCCTTGAGGTGCCGCTGCGCGCCTTTGAGCGTTTTCGCGATGAGCATCCGCGGACCGGCGAGCGGATCATGCGCAACCTCGCGCAGCTGCTCGCCGACCGCCTGATCGTGGCCAACACCAAGGTGGATTTGCTGACGACGAAGTAGAGCCGCCGCTTAAACCACTTCCTCCACCGGCTGCATGTCGATCTCAAAAGTTTCCAGAAATTTCGACGTCATGATGTAGAAGCCGACCGAGAGCTGCAGCTCGACCAGCGCCGCCGGCGTCAGTTTGGCGGCAATGGCGGCGAACGTCGCTTCGGTCGGACGGCGCAGGGCGACGATTTCATCGGTGAATGCCAGCGCCGCGCGCTGCAACTCGTCAAAGCAGGTGGCCGATTTCCAGTCCTCCAGCGCGGCGTTTTGCTCGTCGCTGACGCCGACATTCCTGCCGATGCGCTTGTGCGCGACAATCTCGTAGGGCGCCTCGCACAGAATCCCGGTGCGCGTGATGGCCAGTTCGCGCACCACCGGATCGAGCTCGCCCTTGTGGCGGATCGCCCCGCCGAGCCGGCAATATTGTTCAAAATAGCTCGGTGAGTGAGCCATCATCCGGAAGATGTTGGCGTTGCGATTCTTGCCCAGGATTTCGCGGGTGCGTTCGTTTGCGTTGGCAGGGTTGGAGTACTCGATGCGGGCCATTGACCACCTTGGGTTGCTGTTGATTGATTGGGCTTGCATGCCAAAAGCACCGCGCCAGGCGGTGCGATCATGCCTCGCGCCACAGGCCGGATCAACGTCTGGCGCTCGGGTAAATTGGGCATTTGGTGCGGTCTGGCGTGGTGTTTTCCGATCCACGACCGGCACAGCTTGTTGGTCTTGAGAGCCCGCGCAACGTCTGAAGGTTGAGTGACTGCGCTAAAAAACGTCACCGCCCGCGCACAAGTCGGCTACCTCTGAGCCAAATTCCCGCCGTATTGCTAAACGATTTTAGCACTGTCGATGTTCGCTGACTGGGGAGTCATCAAAGCGAATACTCGTCGAGGGGTGTTCCGAGTAACAACATTTGAGCCATCGAAGCCTTCGCAGGCAACGATGACTCATGCCCAGGTCTAGGGAGAATGGCATGAAGGAAGCCACCAAAAGGTCGGCATCGGATGCGCTTGCGCGGATGATGGCGCAAATGATGGCGGTGACCGCGATGCTCGTTATCGCGAGCGTCATCTTTTATGCCCGGTGAAGGTCGGCGTTGTTGCGTGCTTTAGTTAGTTCTCGCGTGTTTTAGTAAGTTCTTGCGTGTTTCAGTAACAGACCGCGTTTCACCCGCTCCTGTTGGGCAGGGTCGATAAACGTCACGCATCGCGTGATGTAGGACGGGGTGGGGTGGCCAGTTAGTTTTGAGTCACACCCCACCCCGCCGTTCTTGCGAACATGATTCGCGCCGGCGGGTCGTCCCACGAGGATAGACGCCATACGCCCGCTCCAGGTTTGCGAGCCAACTGTTCAGCCCTGAAATACCACCGCATCCACCACGACGCAGCCCTTGCCGGCGGTATCGAGCAGCACGGGATTGAGATCGAGGCTCATCACCCTGGCTACGGGATCGAGCATCAGCGCGCCGATCTTCACGGCGGCGTCGCAAAGTGATTCGACATCCATCGGCTGCTCGCCGCGCACGCCGGCGAATAGCGGCGCTACTCGCAGCCTGCCGAGCGCCTCCCTGGCATCGTCCTTCGAGAATGGCGGCAACAGCAGCGCGGTGTCGCGGAAGATCTCGACATATTTGCCGCCGTCGCCGACCGCCACCACGGGGCCGAATACGGGATCGCGATGCGCGCCGATCATGATTTCGCGGCGTCCGCCGGCCATCGCCGCAATGATGACGCCGTCGAATCGCGCGCCGTGCTTGCGGATGATGTCTTCCATTTGGGCCCAGACTTCGCCGGCCTCCTCGCGGGTCTTGACGCCGAGTTTGACCAGCCCGAGTTCGGATTTGTGCGCGATATCGGCCGAACATCCCTTGACCACGACCGGGCCGCCGATGGCCTCGAACGCCGCCACCGCTTCCGCGCGCGACCGGCACAGCCGGTGCGGCACCACTGGAATGCCGCGCGCGGCCAGCAGCGCCAGGCTGTCGGCCTCGTTCAGCATCGTCGTGGCAGCCGAAAGAACCGGCGGGCTGGCCATGACACGCGTCGCCTTGCGCGCGAGTGTGCGCGCCATCAATTCGCGATGGGCGAGAAACTGGTGCAACGCGGATACCGCCTCGGTCTCGGTCGGGAATACCGATAAGCCTTCCGAAGCAAATTGATCGGCGACGCTGCGCTGCGTAGCGGCAATCACCAGCGGCTTTCCGGTCTGCTTGCCGAATGCCGCGGAGTCGCGGGCAAATGCCTCGACATCGTAGCCCGGACCGGCGACGGGGACGCCGATCAGGAACGCGTCGGCGGCGGGATCTTCTGCAATCACCGGAAGAATGTCGCCGAACAAACGGCTGTTGGACAGCAGTGCTGCGGTCAGATCGATCGGGTTTGTCGTCGTCGCAAAACTCGGCAGGATGCCCTTGAGCTTCTTGTCGGTTTCCGGCGCCAGCGTCGCCATCGGCATGCCGACGGCGGTTGCCGCATCGGCCGTCAAGACGCAGACCGCGCCGGAATTGCTGATCGCGACCAGCCGCCTGCCCTTCGGTTTCCAGCCTTTCAGATAAAGCTCGGTCGCCTCCACCAGCCCGCGCATGTCCGGTGCCCGCCAGATGCCGTGATGCTCGAAGAACGCATCGACCACGCGGTCCTCGTTGGCGAGCGCGCCGGTATGCGACTGTGCCGCCTGGCGGCCGGCTTCGGAGCGGCCGGACTTCAGCGCGATGATCGGCAGGTCGCGATCGAGCGCCACGGCGGCGAGTTCTTCCAGATATTTCTTCTCAGGGATGCTCTCGAGGTAAAGCAGCAGCAGCTTCACCTCGGGATCCTCGGCGACGGCAACCGCGAGTTCGCCGACGGAAATGTCCGCATCGTTGCCGGTGGCATGGGTGTGACGGACGCCGATGCCGCGCTGGCGCAGGAATCCGACCGGCACCGTGGACAGCGCGCCGCTCTGGCTGAGCATCGCGACGTGCCCCTCGGCCCTGTCCATGTCCATGAACATGGTGGAGAAGCTCGCGATCGCGCCGGTGCCGAAGTTGGCGAGGCCTTGCGAGTTCGGGCCGACGATGCGCATGCCGGCCCTGTGCGCCACCTCGACCATGCGCCGCTCTTTGGCCTTGCCCACGACGGCGTCGACCTCGCCGAAGCCCGACGCCATCACCACCGCGATCTTGACGCCGTGCGCCGCGCAATCCTCCACCGCGCCGATGGCGTTGTCGCCGGCGACCGCGACGATCACCATGTCAGGGGCTTCCGGTAAATCAGCCAGGCTGTTGTAGCATTTGTAACCCTGCACCTCGGTGCGCGACGGATTGATCGGGAAAATCCTGCCCCTGAAGCCGAATTTGTCGAGGTAATGCACCGGCCGGCCGCCGACCTTGTTGGGGTTTTCCGACGCACCGATGATGGCGACGGATTTTGGATCGAGTGCGGCCTCAAGACGGCTCATGATTTGGTCCTTGCGAAGTATGGAACGAGACGACCGGCGAACCGCGCAAACCGCGCGGTGACCTTGTCGCCGATGGAAAGATCGTTGTCGCCATGGGCCATCATGCGAAAGCCCTCAACGGTATCGACCAGAACGATATTGTAGGGAACGTGCGCGCGGGTCTCCGGCGTGGCGGCGCGGCAAACCAGCGAGGTGGCGTAAACCGTTGCCTCGCCGCTGGCGCGCTGCTCCGCCGGGTCCGGTGCGCCGCAGGCCACGCAGAAGCTGCGACGAAAATATTGCAAGTTCCCGCAGGCTGCGCAGGATTGATAGACGATCGCTTCCGCGCCCGTGGTCCAGTCCGCGAGTGCGGGCTTGCCATTGCTCATCGCATCCGCTCCAGAAACATGCTGACATGCGATGACAAGACGCCGCCGTCGCCGTGCAGCAGCGCGATCGAGGCGTCGCGCACCTGGCGATGGCCGGCACGCCCCGTCATCTGCAGATGCGTTTCCACCAGATGCGCCATCGCGCCGCCGACGCCGCAATGGCCGTAACTCAGCAGCCCGCCATGGGTGTTGAGCGGCATCGCGCCGTCGCGGCTGAAGTGCCCGGCCCGCACTTGTGCCGCGGCCTCGCCGCGACCGGCGAGGCCCAGGTCTTCCAGCAGCATCGCCAGCGTGATGGTAAAGCTGTCGTAGACGCCGGCGTAACGCACGTCTGAAATTGCGACGCCGCATTCCGCCTTCGCCCGTGCGATTGATATCTCGGCGCCGAGTTCGCTCAAGGCAGGCGCCGCCGTGACATGCTGGTGGGTATGCGCCTGCGCGCAGCCGAGCACGCGCACGCCAGCCTCGCCGGTGTGTTCGCGGCTGACCACGAAGGCCGCGCCGCCATCGGACACCGGACAGCAATCCAGCAGCTTCAGCGGCAGCGCCACCGGTTTCGAGGCCATCACGTCGGCGACGGTAATGGCGTCGTGAAACTGGGCGCCGGGATGGGTCAGCGCGTGGCGGCGCATCAGCACCGCGAATTCGGCGAGGTCTTGCTGCGTCACGCCGTATTCATGCATGTAGCGCGACGCCACCAGCCCGTAATAGGCCGGGATGGTCGGCCCCAGCGGCACCTCGTAATCGGGGTGGCCGACCTGCGCCAGCGCCAGGATCGAGGCGTCGCGGCTCTGCCCGGTCAGCCGGTTCTCGCCTCCGACCACCAGCACATGCTTGGCGATGCCGGCCTCCACCAGATGATGCGCCAGCATGGTCATGGCGAGCCCGGTGGCGCCACCGACCTGCACCGCGTGGGTATAGGCCGGGCGAATCCCGAAATGCTCGGCGAACACCGTGGCCAGCATGATGTGCGGCGCGACCGTCGAGTAGCCGCAGAGAATGCCGTCGATCTCGCTGCGTTTCAAGCCGGCATCGGCAATCGCAAGCTCCGCCGCCTTGCTCATGAGGTCCAGCGAGGAAGAGCCCTCATGCCTGCCGAATGCCGTCAGTCCGACGCCGGTGATGAAGCTCATGACAGTACGACTCGTGTTGAAACAACTCGAGGACACTTTACCTTCGTCATTCCGGGATGCGCCTTTTGGCGCAGGCCCGGAATCCATACTCCCTGCCGTGGTTATGGATTCCGGGCTCGCTCGCCCAGCGCAAAATTGATGCTCGCATCAATTTTGCCGCAAGGCTCACGCCCCGGAATGACGGCTTAAAGGTCTCGTTCATATTCTCGATCAACCCTCAATACGACTTCGGCAAGCCCAGAACCTTCTCGGCAATAAAACTGAGAATGAGCTGCGGGCTGATCGGGGCGATCCGCGGGATCAGGGATTCGCGCAAGTATCGCTCGACATGATATTCCTTGGCGTAGCCGAAGCCGCCATGAGTCATCACCGCCTGCTCGCAGGCCTGAAAGCCGGCTTCAGCCGCGAGATATTTCGCGGCATTGGCGGCCGGGCCGC
>DATHHQ010000419.1:0-2905 GCA_035490095.1 Bradyrhizobium sp. | reverse complement strand
GCGCGCTGGCCGGAAGCATTCCGGCCACCACCTTTCAATTTAGGTAATTCCTGGTGGCGGACGGCGGCGAGGCGGCGAAGCCGCGCCCCGACCGCCCTGACAGGCAAAGGACATGCAACGATGGCAACGATCACTGCGGCGATGGTCAAGGATCTGCGCGAGACCACCGGTGTCGGCATGATGGACTGTAAGCAGGCGCTCGCCGAGAACGATGGCGACATGCAGGCGGCGATCGACTGGCTGCGCAAGAAGGGCCTGTCGAAAGCCGCCAAGAAAGCCGGCCGCGTTGCGGCGGAGGGCCTGATCGGCGCACTCACGGCGGGCATCAAGGGTGTCGTGGTCGAGGTCAACTCCGAGACTGACTTCGTTGCGCGCAACGAACAGTTCCAGGGATTGGTCAAGATGATCGCGCAAGTCGCGCTCGACGTTGGCGCCGACGTGGAAAAGATCAAGGCTGCCAAGGTCGGCAGCGTGACGGTCGAGACCACCATTGCGGACGCGATCGCGACCATCGGCGAGAACATGACGCTGCGCCGCGCGGCTTCACTCGAAGTCGGCAAGGGCGTGGTGTCGAGCTACGTGCACAATGCCGTGATCGAGGGCGCGGGCAAGATGGGCGTGATCGTGGCGCTGGAATCCACCGGCAAGACCGACGAGCTCGCAACCCTCGGCCGCCAAATCGCCATGCATGTTGCCGCGGCCAATCCGCAGGCGCTGGATGCGGCCGGGCTCGATCCCGTCGTCGTGAAGCGTGAGAAGGACGTGCTGGCCGACAAATACCGCCAGCAGGGCAAGGCCGAGAACGTGATCGAGAAGATCGTCGAGTCCGGTTTGAAGACCTATTACAAGGAAGTCTGCCTGCTCGAGCAGGCCTTCATCCACGATAACGCCAAATCGGTCGCCCAGGCCTTGAAGGAAGCTGAGGGCAAGATCGGCGCGCCTGTGAAGATTACCGGATTTGTGCGCTATGCTCTGGGCGAGGGAATCGACAAGCAGGAATCCGATTTCGCAGCCGAGGTCGCGGCGGCCAGCGGCAAGAAATAACCGCCGGAAGAGTTCTTCCGGCGTGGTTGGGCAGGACGCCGCCGGGCGGACTAGGGAAAGCGATCACATCATGGCTGAGCCGGTCTATCGTCGGGTGGTGATCAAGCTTTCGGGCGAGTATTTTGCCGGTGCACATTCGTTCGGCATGGATCAGCCGACCATCGACCGGATCGCGGGTGACCTGATCGCGGCCAAGCAACTCGGTGTCGAGGTCGCGGTGGTCGTCGGCGGCGGAAATATGGTGCGCGGCGTCGAGGTATCCTCGCGTGGCGTTTCCCGCCCGACCGGCGATACCATGGGCATGCTCGCCACCGTGATGAATTGCCTGGCACTCGAGGCCGCGATCGAGCGGCGAGGGGCGCCCGCACGGACCCTGTCGGCGTTCGTCATGCCGCAGATCTGTGAGCTGTTTACCCGAAGTGCGACGCACAAATATCTTGCCGAGGGCCGGATCGTGCTGCTCGGCGGCGGAACCGGCAATCCGTTCTTCACCACCGATACCACCGCGGTACTGCGGGCGGCCGAAATCGGCGCGCAGGCCGTGCTGAAGGCCACCAATGTCGATGGCGTCTACAGCGCCGATCCCAAGAAAGACCGTTCGGCGAAACGCTTTGACCGTCTGACCCATTCACAGGCGATTGAAGGCGGCTACAAGGTCATGGATGCTACCGCATTCGCGCTTGCCCGCGAGACGTCGCTGCCTATCATCGTGTTTTCGATCGCCGAGCCGGGTTCGATAGGTGCAATCCTGCGCGGCACGGGCCACGGTACTATCGTCGCCGGCTGACATGGGAAGCGCCGATGTGCAGGGGCCTGACCATGAGTTTTGAGGAGGGAGAGCGTCATGCCCACGGGTAGTTTCGACATCAACGAATTGAAGCGCCGCATGCAAGGCGCCACCCAGTCGCTCAAGCATGAACTGGGCGGTTTGCGAACCGGCCGCGCCGCGGCCTCGATGCTGGAACCGGTGCAGGTCGATGCCTACGGTACGCATATGCCGCTTAACCAGCTCGCGACCATCAGCGTGCCGGAGCCGCGCCTGCTCTCCGTGCAGGTATGGGACAAGTCGATGGTCAAGGCGGTGGAGAAGGCGATCGTCGACTCCAATCTCGGCTTGAGCCCCGCGACGGAAGGACAGGTGCTTCGCTTGAGAATTCCTGAGCTCAATGAAGAACGCCGCAAGGAACTGGTGAAGGTGGCGCATAAATACGCCGAGGCGGCCAAGGTCGCAGTCCGGCATGTCCGCCGCGATGGCCTCGACACCGTCAAGAAACTTGAGAAAAACCACGAGATTTCCGAGGACGACCAGGAACGGCTAGCCAATGATGTGCAGAAGGCGACCGACGGGACGATTTCGGAGATAGATCAGTTGCTTGCGGCCAAGGAAAAGGAAATCCTCACCGTATAGGTTTAAGGATTGATGGATGTCGAACGCCGCCGCCCCCGCAACTGAAGGACCGGATCGAACCGACGGTCCCTTGCATGTGGCGATCATCATGGACGGGAACGGGCGCTGGGCCGCGGCTCGCGGTTTACCGCGGGCGGAAGGCCATCGCCGGGGCGTCGACGCGTTACGCCGTGTGGTCCGCGCCGCCAGCGAACTCGGCATCCTGTACCTGACGATTTTCTCCTTCAGCTCGGAAAACTGGTCGCGTCCCGCGACCGAAATCGGCGATCTGTTCGGCCTGCTCAGGCGCTTCATCCGCAACGATCTGGCGACGCTGCATCGCGATGGCGTCAGGGTACGGGTGATCGGCGAGCGCGACGGACTGGAGCCGGACATCTGCGCGCTCTTGAACGAAGCGGAAGAACTGACCAAGGGCAACACCAAGCTTCATCTCGTCGTCGCGTTCAACTACGG
>DATHHQ010000418.1:0-4021 GCA_035490095.1 Bradyrhizobium sp. | reverse complement strand
AATCTTTTCCGATTTCAAGTTTGCGCCTGAGGACAACACCTTCACAGGCGTCATGCCGATCAAGTTCGGCCACATCGCCTATCAGTGCCCGGATGTGAAGGGCATGGTGAAATTCTACTGCGACGTGCTCGGATTCCGGGTGTCGGATTGGCGCTCGGATTTCTTCGCCTTCCTGCGCTGCAGCCGCGACCATCACACGGTGAATTTTTTGCACAACGAGAAGACCGCGATCCATCACATCGCCTTCGAGGTGCGCGACTGGTCCGACATCAAGCGCGCCTGCGACATGCTTGCGAAGAACGACATCAAGCTGACCTGGGGACCGATCCGCCACATCATCGGCCACAACATTGCGATCTATCACAAGAACCCGGACGGCGTGGTCATCGAGTTCTTCACCGACCTCGACCAGATGCACGACGAAGAGCTCGGCTTCTTCGAGCCGCGGCCCTGGCACCAGGACCGGCCGCAGAAGCCGAAAGTCTGGGGCGACGACACGCCGTCGAACTGGTGGGGCCCGATGTCCCACGGCTCGCCGCAAAGCGCGCAAGCGCCGCTGCATCCGGCGAGCGAGCCGGTCCACCATGGCCTGCAGACCGCGCCGGCGGGGGCGCGCAAGCCGGCGCTCGCCGAAGCCCGCGCCAAGCAGGCACAAAAAAAGAGCCGCGGCAAAACGAGGCCGCGGCGGAGATAAGACTACTTGGAAACGCGGCCGACTTGGCCTAGATCACATGCCGCTACCAAAGTCGCTTCCGGGTGCAAAATGGCGGTCCGGGTCGCGCGTTTGCAAGCTCGGCTAAGCTACTGATCGCCAAAGGCGAATTGGTGGGGAATGGTGTAACGGTAGCACTGCAGACTCTGACTCTGCCTGTCTAGGTTCGAATCCTAGTTCCCCAGCCAAATTTTCTCTTTGAAGAGCAGTCACTTGCTTTGAGCCGGCGCCCCGGCTCCCGCGCGAGGCGTGCCAGATGAATTAAGTACGCGAGGCGTGGGGCACACCGGCGACTTACATGTCCCTGTCGGCAACCGTAAGGCGAGAATTCCCTGGTAGGGGCCAACCTCATCATTTACAGTGTGAGCGTGAAAAATTTAAGATTACACCGATAGGTCGCGGCTGGGTCGCGACGTGAAGGTCCATGGGCGCGCTTCGCATTAAATTTTGCCGCCAAAGATTCAAATGGGGCAGCGCGATCACATCGCGCCCGAAAAATGCCGGCCTTGTAAATTGGGTCTACGCATAGCCGACAGGAGAGCCTTCGTGACACGATATTCTTTGACAGCGCTACTGATGGCTGTTGGGTTGCTCACCACGGCGCACGCCGTAACAGCAGCAGATCCTCCTGAGGCAAGCGTTGTCTTCATCGACGTCGGCTATATGGACAACAATGCTTTTGTGAAAGTGGAGGAAGGGGCCGGCTTTCTTGTTCATCCGGCCGGTTGGGTCGTCACGGCCAGACACATTACTGAGGCCCCGGTGCCGAACGGAAAGACTCGCGTTTTCCACGGCGCGCCCCACTCGCGCTACGCTCCGCCGATTCAGCTTTTCCCAGTTGTTTCAGCCTTGGTAGGGAGCGATATCGCTCTTCTGCGATTCCCAGCGAATCTGCGTTCTAACTGGAGCTACCTGAAGGTCACTGTGACCCACGCCTTTAGTAACGGCGACAGGGTGACCGCCTTCGGGTATCCCGATGGAAACGATATCACGGTGCGGCCAGGCGTCGTATCGGCCTTGGAAGGACCGTCGGGTTCGGTCGGAGTTAACGTTGGCTTGGCGCCGGGGATGAGCGGAGGGCCCGTCATCCTGAGCGATACACAGGCGGTCGTCGGAGTCGTGGCCGGTGGCAGTGGCAATCCCGGCTTTGACTACTTTACGCCACTCCAACTTGCGAAACCGCTGCTCGACGTCCCGCCCGCACAATACGTCACAGAAGCCCGAGCGGCGCCTTCCGAAACGCCGCCGGCCCCGATCCTCCCTCCCATCCAACCACCCCCTACGGTCCCAAAGCGGTCGTCGAGCCTGCCTTGCAATACCCAACAGGTGCTCGATTGGCTCCATCAGCACGGTGCGTTCAGCTCACAGCCCTTCGACGCGTCCATCTATGACGATCAGGTCAATTGGACCGTCAACGGAAACCTGGTTAGAAAGACGCGAGCGGACGTGGCTCAGGACGAAGTTCAGGATAGAAAAATATTCGACCAGCAGTATTCCGTGATATCCGCTTCAGCGACCATGGTCGGGGGCCAATGCCTACTGACCCAGGAACTCAACTCCTACAGGAAAAGACGAAGTACCGGGATCGAAGACCGTCGCACTTTAAAAGCCATATTTTATATTAGGATTGACGCCAACGGGCCACATATAGTCGCGCAACAAGTCAACGTCCCGGCGGGCTAGGCAAACGCCTCCTGATGGATGGAGCAACATCGCAATGGTCGCCAACGATGGTCGCGGCCGACGTTCGGGTGGCAGCAGGACGAAAACGCGGCGGCGCGCGACAGGACCGGGGTGGTACAGCTGGCTGGTTGTTATTTGTATCTCATTGTTGGTCCTATTCAGCGTCGTCTTTCTTCTCAATAGAGAAGTGACTCCGCCGGAACCTGCAGCGTCGGGCGTGGCGACTGCCGGTGACAACCAGCGCGTTGCAAACAACGACGGGAAGGGCGATGAGCGTTGCCCTAGTGGGCCTTGTCCGGAAATCGTTGCACCGCCGCCCGACGCGCTGAAGCCGGCGCCGAACGCGGTCGCGGCCTCACCCGAGACGCCGAAATCAGGATCGGACACGACCACCCCGGCGACCGAGGTCCCGAAACCAGGATCTGAGGCGACCACCCCGGCGACCGAGGTCCCGAAATCAGGATCGGAAGCGACCACGCCGGCAACCGAGGTCCCGAAATCAGGATCGGAAGCGACCACGCCGGCGACCGAGGTTCCGAAATCAGGATCGGAAATGACCGCGCCGGCGACCGAGGCGCCGAAATCAGCATCGGAAACGACCGCACCGGCGACCGAGGCGCCGAAATCAGCATTGGAAACGATCGCGCTGCCGCAACTTGTGCTGTCCTACGAAGTAGCAATTAAGGTCGGTCACCAGATTTGGTTGAACGAAACAGGTGGAGATCGTGATGCGATCACCTCGTGGAACATCGGCGAGGAATTCGCCTCCCTCGGCATAGGTCATTTCCTCTGGTTCCCAGAGGGTAAGAAAGCGCCGTTCGATGAAGACTTTCCGCGCGTGCTTGAGTTCCTGCGTGCGCATAATGCCCGCTTGCCTTCGTGGGTGGATAAGACGCCAATTCCACCCTGTCCGTGGATAAGCAGGCCAGACTTCATAAGACAGTTTAATTCACCTGAGATGACAAAGCTGCGAGAATTTTTGCTGGATACGGTGGCAGGGCAAACGCAATTCCTCGTTGTGCGTACTCAGGGCACATTGGACAAGATCCTCGCCAATACGCCGGATGACGGCGAGCGCCAACACATCATCGCGCAGTTTTCCCGCGTCGCACGAGCGTCCAAGGACCTGTATCCGCTGATCGACTATATCAACTTCAAGGGAGACGGTACCGACCCGGCTGAAACCGCCCTCGACCAACAGACGGGCGTTCGGCAGGGGTGGGGGCTCAAGCAGGTGCTCCTTAGGATGAAGGGAACAACGAGCGAGCCAACGGCCGTGCTCGCGGAATTCACCGAGGCCGCGCAATTTGTCTTGCGGCAAAGGGTGCGTCATATCCCGGCCAACCGTGTCTGGGAACCGGGTTGGTTAAGCCGTGTCGAGACTTATCGTAGACCCATCAGTGATCTAGAACTTAAAGGGACTCGGACCGGCGCGCCTCGCAAAGGCGGATAGCGCTCAAGAAGGTTCGGTGCGTCTTAATCAAAATGCGACAGCACCTATTATACGGCCCACTTCACTGCCGCCTCGACCACCCACCCGGCGAATACCGCCACGGCAAGGCCTGGTCCGTCTGCTAGGGCAAGGACAGTGCCCACTCCCGGCACTAGGCCTTCGGATGTTCGGTG
>DATHHQ010000417.1:0-10849 GCA_035490095.1 Bradyrhizobium sp. | reverse complement strand
GGCCTCAGCGAAACGGCGCATCTCCTCGACCAATCTGGTTTTGCCGATGCCCGCCTCACCGCGCACGTAGACGACTTGACCAGACCGCCGACTGAGACACGCGCTAAGGATACTCTTGAACTGTTCGAGCTCGGCCTCGCGGCCGACAAACGACCTACGTGTTGCAGCCAAGGGTTCACCTAAAAGGCCGCGCAGTCGCCAAGCGCGGGTGGGCGCTTCAAAACCTTTCAGTTGGATTTCGCCGAGCGTATCGCACACGCCCCGTCCTGAGAGAGCCCGGTAAACGCCATCGGAGAGCACGGTCTGTCCCGGGCCGGCAGCGGCCACAAGGCGTGCGGCTAAGTTCACTGAATCGCCGAGTACTGTGTAGTCGTTGGCATCGGCGCGACCCAAATTGCCGGCGACCACTTCACCACTGGCGATGCCGACATGGGCCTGAAGCGGCCGCTCGGTGTTTACGCTCAGCCGGCCAAGTGCCTCATGGATGTCCAATGCGGCACGAGCGGCGCGCATCGGATCGTCGTCATTCGCACGGGGCGCACCGAAAAGCGCCATCACAGCGTCACCCATGTGCTTGTCGACCGTACCCCCATATCCGACGACAATGCCATCGACGAGCGCGGTATAGCGGTCTACCAACTCGCGGACCTCCTCCGGATCAAGCGTTCGCGATATTGCGGTGAATCCACAGAGATCAGCGAAGAGTATGGTGACAGCGAAAGCCGCCGCGTATTGAGCGAGGCCCAAGCCTTCCAGCCATTCCTTAACATCCATGGTTGATGCCCAACCTGCGGACCCAGACCCTTGATAGGGTAGCCCCGGGGCACGATTTGTTAAAGTCGGCTAACGACGCGTTCTGAATTGACGCTAAAGGGCACATGCCCGTCGAGGACGCTGAGGGCGGCCGGGTTTATCGGATCGCCGTCTCGGGCGCGTGAACTCATAAACGGGCTTTACCCGGACCAGTACAAAGATGTCCGCTCCCGGGCTAACAGCGGCCTTCGTTCGCGTCCTCTGCCAAGTCGCAAAAGTGCCAGAACCGGAAGTCAGCGCTTCATTCGATGAAACCATGCGTCCCGGAGATCGGCGCACCTAAGGTCCGCGAAGTATGCGTTTGCTTATTCGAAACGAGCGTGGCGCAGATCGGCACGATCCAGGGTCGCGCTTCCGAGCGACGCTTGAGACAGAATCTCGCCACCTAGGCGGGTGGAGCTCAGGCGCAGCTTACCAAGCTGAGTCCCGAAAGATTCGCGCCTCACAGATCCAGAATGACTCTTGGGTTGCATCTCCGCCAGCTATTCCATTCACTGTCCTCAGTTGGAACCTGCACCGAGCGCTGCAGAAGCTCAAGCTGGAATCGGTTGCCGCGAAACGCTGGCTAATGCGATGGAGTGGTGGGCTGTGGCTGGTGTCGCGTCGCAGTGGATCAAGTACCGCTGCAAGACTTTTCGTCTCAGGGCAGCAGTCGTTGACCGGCCCTTGAGCTCCAGGCCTGAAAGGGTTGAACGACTTGATTCATCGTGGATTTCCACGTTGGCCGCCTACCCCTGCTTTTGATTAGCGGCTCCAACGAGGGAGCTGCCGTGAAAGCTATCGGATTCTCTGCGACGGGTTCTGTTCGGCGTTCCATGGCAACCGGCCTTTAGGGATCAGCGAACACCTCGTTTGGGGCATGACTAAAGGCCAAGTGGCCGCAGCTCTTGGCAGAGGCTTGTTCGGAGGTTAGTTGGGGCGGGCCTTAAGTGGCGCACGCGGCTATGCTGCGGTCGAGTGAATGGGCGATCCTGGCTGGAAGGAGAGACCACCTTGCGTTTCGTGCCCTGCGGGTTTGCCGAAGCCGTTGACCAAGTGAGGCGGCGCGATTTCATCGCGCTCATTGGTGGCGCGGCGGCGTGGATGGTTCCGGCCCGTGCGCAGGCTATGTCGGTCATTGGGTACCTTGGCTCCGAATCCCCGCAAGCCTACGCCAGTCGCCTCAGCGCCTTCCGCGAAGGCCTGACGCAATCCGGTTACACCGAGGGAAGCACGGTCGTGATCGAGTTTCGATGGGCGGAGGGTCAATACAGCCGACTGCCAGCGCTCGCAAGGGATCTAGCCGACCGTCAAGTGACCGCGATTGTAGCGGCTGGCGGCGCTGAAGTAGCGCTCGCGGCAAAATCGGCGACTGCGACGATCCCGATTGTCTTCGAGATGGGTGGCGATCCCATTGCACTCGGCGTAGTGGACAGCCTGTCTCGGCCAGGAGGCAATCTAACCGGCGTGTCGAGCCTGAGCGTGGAGGTCTCGCGCAAGCGCCTGGAATTCATGCGTGAGGCGCTCCCAAGCACCAAGGTATTCGCTGTTGCCGTCAATCCGACAAGCCCAACCTCAGACTCGCAACTGAAGAATCTCCATGCCGCGGCGGACAGCCTCGGCTTGCACCTTGTTGTCCTGAAAGCCAGCGCCGAACAAGAGTTCGACAGCATGTTCACCGCTGTGCATGAAATGCGGGCGGGCGGACTTGTCTTCAGCTCCGATCCCTATTTCGCTTACCGCAGTCAGCAGCTTGCCGCACTCGCGGTCCGCCATGCCGTGCCTGCAATGACCCAATCGCGCGACTTCCCGCTCGCGGGCGGCCTGATGAGCTACGGCGGCGATTTCAACCAGTCGCACCGTCACGCCGGAATCTACGCTGGCCGTATCCTCAAAGGCGAGAAGCCTTCCGATTTGCCAGTACAGCGAGTCACCACGGTCGAGTTGTTCATCAATCTGAAGGCCGCCGACATCCTCGGCATATCCTTCCCGTCCTCGCTTCTGGGTCGCGCCGACCGGGTCATCGAATGACCAGGCCGGCTGGCCGTCGCGCGAGTTGACACGATGTCCGATCCAGTCGTCGCTCCACGCACGTCACTTTGGGGCGGTCGTCGCACCCCTTCTGATCGCGGACTAGGATCTCAGGGCGCGTAGATTGACGACGGCCACCGGTCGGGACATTCCGCGCAACGTTCGCTCTCCGAGCTCATCAAATTCGACAATGTCGCCGATAGCCGTGGCCAGGCGGGTACTGGTCAGAATCTCGCGGTCTTCGGCGTCTCCGCAGAGCCGGGCCGCGAGATTGACGACGGAGCCAATGGCCGTGTACTCGAAGCGGTCCAGGAAACCGATGGTGCCCATGGTGGCATAGCCCTGCGCCAAGCCGACGCCGAATCCCAGCACATGACCTTTGCGCTTCCAGACCGGTGCCAGAGCCGCCACCGCGTCCCGCATCTCGATCGCCAAGCGCGCTGCACGCTCGGGCGCGTCCAAGCATGGGAATGGGTCGTTGAAGATCACCATCATGCCGTCACCCAGGAAGCGCTCGAGCGTACCTTCATACTTGTAGATGAGAGGCCCAACCGCCGCGTGATACTCGCTCAAGACCTCCATGACATCTTCAGGATCGGCTGTCTCGGAAAATGGAGTAAAGCCGCGCAGATCACAAAACAGGGCCACGACCTCGCGACGGCGATTCTTCAAAAGGGGCTCATCGCCGCCTGCAATGATGACCTCGGCTACCTGTGGAGCAAGATAGCGCCGCAGGCGCCCAACCCGCTGCAGTTCCTCGACTTGGCCGCGCACCTTGGTCTCCAGGCTCTGGTTCAGCGCCTCCACCTCATCGTGCAGTGCTTTGATGCGCAGCATGGCACGCACCCGCGCCACCAGCGCGCCGTGGTCGATCGGCTTGGTGAGGTAGTCGTCACCGCCGGCGTCGAGGCCGGCCACGACATCCGTCGGGCTTGCCTTGGCGGTCACCATGATGACGGGAATGAAGGGCAGGCTCTTGTCGGACTTCAGCTGTTTCACTACCTCGAGCCCGTCGATCTTGGGCATCATGATGTCGAGCAGGATCAGGTCCGGCAGGCACTCGTGTACCTTGGCGAGCGCCTCCTCGCCGTCCGTTGCCGCCATCACCTCGTAGCCCAGTGCCGAAAGCCGTCTACGTAGGATTTCGACATTGTCGACCGCGTCGTCGACCACCAGGATGCGGGCTGGATCACGCATCGATCGTCACCCCAGGGTCTCCCTCACCTTGGCAAGCAAAGCGCGCGGACTGTAGGGCTTGGCGATATAGCCGTCGCAGCCGGCTTCGCGCGCCTTGTCCTCGTCGCCTGAGAGCGCATAGGAAGTGACGGCGATTACCGGAATCGCCTTCAGCAACGGATCGGCCTTGATGCGACGCGTCGCCTCGAAGCCGTCCATCACCGGCATCTGGATATCCATCAGGACCAGGTCAGGTTTGTGCTCGGCCGCTTTGGCAACACCCTCGGCACCATCCTGCGCCTCGATTATGTCATAGCCTGCCATTCCCAGGAGGTCGCGCAGGATCTGGCGGTTGTCCTCGGTATCTTCGACGACGAGTATCTTCTTGCTCATTGGGCGGCGACCTTGATTGGAGTGGCACTGACGGGGACCGAGATCCTGAAGGTCGAGCCTTCGCCCACCTCCGATTCGACGGTAATACGGCCGCCATGCAGCTCGACGATCTTGCGCGAGATCGAGAGGCCGAGGCCGCTACCACCCTTCTTGCGCGTGCTGGTGTTGTCAACCTGCTGGAACTCTTCGAAGATCTTGGCCTGGTCGGTGGCTGCGATTCCGGGTCCGGTGTCGACGATCGAGATGTCGAAGCGCTCGCCGATCTGCGCGGCGCGGATCTCCACCCCGCCCTCGTCGGTGAACTTGATGGCGTTGCCCAGCAGATTCAGGAGCACCTGGGCGAGCCGCCGGGCATCGCCGTGGCCGGTCGGCAGGCAGGGCGCGACGGACGAGGCGAGCCTGAGATTCTTGGCGCGGGCCAGCGATTCGGTCGCGGCCATGGCGGTCGCCACCATGTCGGCCACGCTGTACTCCTCGATCGTCAGTACCAGCTGGCCGGCTTCTATTTTGGAGAGATCCAACACGTCGTTGATCAGACCGAGCAGGTGCCTACCGTTGCTCTGCACCCTCTCCAGCACGCCCTGGGCCTTCGCCGGCACGTTGCCGTAGAGCCCGTCGGTCATCATTTCGGTGTAACCGATGATGGCGTTCAAGGGCGTGCGCAGCTCGTGACTCATGTTGGCCAGGAACTGGGACTTGTGCTGGCTGGCGATTTCGAGCTGGCGACTCTTCTCCTGGATCTCGGTAAACAACCGCACGTTTTCGATGGCGATCACCGCCTGGGCCGCGAATGTCTCCAAAAGCTCGATCTGGCGCCGGCTAAACGCGCCGGCCTTGGCCTTGCGCAGCAGCACGCAGCCGATGGCCGCGTCTTCGCGAAGCATCGGCGCGGCAAGGACGGCGTGGACATTTGTCCGCTGGGAGAGCTCCACCGTGACCGCGTACTCCGCCGGATCGAGATCCTTGACGTCCGGTACATGGATCGTGCGCTTGTCGACCACGGCCCGGCCCCCCGTCGACCTTCTGTCCAGGGGAAGGCGATTGCCCTGAAGCTGTGCGAGGGAGCCTTCGTGGTTTGCGAGCACAAGTTCGGCGCCCTCCCGCAGCACGATGGTGGCGTCGTCGGCGCCGCAAAACCGACGGGCGGCGCCGACGACCGTTTCCAAGACGGGCCGAACGTCGGTCGGAGATTGCGAGATGACGCGCAGCACCTCGGCTGTGGCCGTCTGCTGCTCCAATGACTCGCTAAGCTCTGTGAACAGGCGCACGTTCTGGATGGCGATGACGGCCTGAGCGGCGAAGGTTTCGAGCAGTTCGATCTGACGCGGCGTGAAGGCACCCGAGTCTCGCTTGCGCAGGAGCAGACTGCCGGTCGCGACGCCCTCACGCAGCATGGGCGCTGCGATGGCAGCCCTGAACCCATCCTTCTGGGCGAGCTCGAGCGCGGTGTCATATTCCGCCACGTCGACGGCCGTGATGTCGGGTATATGAATGGTGCGACCATCGATGATGGCGCGTCCCATGACCGTATGGCGATTGAGGGGGTGGCGGGCGCCGATATTGGTTGTCGCCGTTCCCTCATGCGCGGCGGCGACCAAGTCGGTGCCGTCCCGCAGGGCGATGAAGGCGTCGGGCGCACCGCAGAATCGGAGAGCGGCCCTCGCCACAGCCGTCAGCACCGGACCGACGTCGGTGGGCGATTGCGAGATGACACGCAGGATTTCCGTCGTCGCCGTTTGCTGGTTCAGAGACTCCGTCAGCTCCCGTGTACGGTCCTCGACCCTTTGTTCGAGCGTTTCGTAGGATACCTGCAGCGCCATGGCGGAGCGGTTGAACTGGTCGGCCAGCGCTTCCAACTCGTCGCCGGTCTTGATCGAAAGTCGATGACCGAATTCGCCGTCGCCGATGCGCTCGGCGCCCGCCTGCATGGCGCGAATCGGCACGACCATGTGCCGCGCCAGCAATGCGCCGGCGCCGCCCGCGATCAGGAGGCCGAGCACCAGCAGGGCGAGCGCACGCAGTCCGGCAACGATAACGGGCTGCTGTGCCTCGATGGTCGGCACCTCTACGAACACCAGCCAACCGAGTGCGGGAATCGGGGCGTGCGCCGACAGCACCGAGACGCCGGCGCGATTGGTGGCATCGACTGGTCCGGCATCCTGGCCCTCCGGCTTGAGCGCCGCCGCCACCTGCGCCAATCGGCTCATGTCGGTGCCGCGCAGCACCAGGGAGATATCAGGGTGTGCGACCAGCCGTCCGAGACGGTCCACGACATAGGCGTGGCCCTCCTCGCCGACCTTGATCTGCGAGACCACGTCCCAGATCAGCTTGAGGTTGACCTCGGCGATGGTGACGCCGCTCTTCCCGCCGTGGGCCACCGCCATGGTGAGGTAGGGCTCGCTCTCGTCGCGAAAATGGACCGGCCCGAAATAGACCTTGTTAGCCATCGCCTCGACGAAGGCGGGCTCGGCCGAGCGATCGGTGCCGGCGCCGATCACGTCGATGGAGAGCCGCGACACGCTGAGCTGCTCACGGCCCTGATGGTCGAGCTGCACCAGCTCGGTGATGGCCGGCACTTGACGCAACAGGCGGGCGTCGTCGAAGCGCATCTGCTCAAGCGGCAGGTTGGCCCACTGCGCCTGCGCCACCCAGCCGATCTGGTTCTCGATGTTGCGCACGAAGGACTCGATCTTCTGCGATGCAGCCTCGGCCTTCTCGTGCTGGACCTCGATCGAGGCGCGGCGGTTGTCCTGGTAGACGAAGTAAAGGTCTAGTGCGGCATTGATCACCAGCACGCCGGTCACCAGGCCGACGAAAAGCACGACATATTTGAGGAAGAGGCCTCGCTTCATTCGATCACTTTGGCGACGCATAAGAGCAGCGATGGCGGCACGCCCAGCCCGAACGCGTTGGCCCCGCAAGATTGATCACCAGTTCAAAGATGCCGGCCTGCTCGATGGGAAGCGAGGACGGCCCGGCTGGCGAATAGATACAAGCGCCCGGAGCGGGAAGCACTCGGCGCGCACAGGAAATTCCCGCCTCATTCGATGACCACGTCAGCGCGGGCAAGGAATATCGGCGCAATTGTTGCGCAGAGCGACTTCGCTGCCTTCGTATTGACGAGCAGTTCGAACTTCGTAGGCTGCTCGGCGGGAAGTTGCGCTGGTTTGGTGCCCTTCAGGATCTTGTCCACGATGAATGCCGGTCGGCGGTAGATCGCTTCGACCCCCTCTATGGAAGGCAGCGTGCGCAAGGCAGGCAACGGCCGAGGATCATGGCGCCATCCGCGGCGATTTCGGAGTCGGCGTTGAGCGCCAGAATTCATAACAACCATTCGTTCGAGTATACCCACACCTAGCTCGAATGCTCTCACCAAAAGTTTAGTCGAGTAGGGGTTGGAATTGTTCGGGTCGGGAAATGCAGGGGGAAATTATGTACTTGGAGCGGGCGCGGCAACACCGCGCGGCAGAAGCGCGACGGTTGCCTACCGCCATCTACCCATTAGCCGATGTGACGAAGGGGCACATCGAATATGGCTTGGGGCTGACATTGCAGTGCGTTGGTCTGACTTTGGTTAGGCCTAAGCCAGCCTGGAGTGGCGCTGGAAGCCGGACGATCCGCTTAAGCCCAATCGACCCTTTAATCGGTCACATGCAGACTGGCGTTGCACACGCCCATTTCGTCCGAGGGCCGTCATGAGGAAGCGCCGCAGTGGCCCGACCGGGCGATACGCAAAAGCTCGCAAGTCGTCTTCGCAACTTTGATCCGACACTCCGTGTCTCAAATCTCCGGGAACGCCTGCCTGTTAGTCGGCAATTCGATCTTGCCTCATACGCTAATTGGCGCAGATCGAACTGTCCGCTACGTCCGCTTTGGGTCAAACGCGTCGGTTTCGTGATGTCCGCGGTATGTCCGGTCTACCCGAAGAAGCAGACATTTCCCGGCCCGGTTGGCATTTCGCATTTGTGCCAATAACGGAAGTGGCGGCATGTTCGCGTTGAGCCTGCGGATCGCGCAACCGCTCGCACGTGAAAACGCGATTTTCGGAGGAGGGCACCTGTCCCCACTGCGCTTCGCAGAGCGCTTCCAGCACTTCAAGGATATGATCGGGAAGCTGTCGCTCAGCGCCTTTCGGCCACCATGACAAAGCCAAGCGGTTGTAGCGATCAGTCAGAAGCACGCGCGACGAAGCCGTCCCAAGACGTGCGCTTGTAGTTTATGTTCCGCGCCGGTAGATCACATCATCGAGTCGGGATTGATGATCGCGACGGTACTTCAAGACGCACCAGACAGAGGATAGTGATGCTGAGTTACATAACTCTCGGCGCGAACGATATTCCGCGCTCGGAGCGGTTCTATACGGCGGTCCTTGAGCCGCTTGGCTATGAGAAGGCCGAGCAGAAGGACACGGTGATTTATACGCTCCCCGACATTCCCGATCGCTTCAACGGTCCCGGTGCCGTGTATGTCACGAAGCCTTACGATGGGCGGGAGGCCACGGTCGGCAACGGCTCAATGATCGCCTTTCGTGTGCCGACTCGTGCCCAAGTTCATGCCCTGCACAGCGCTGGCGTTGCGGCCGGTGGCACGGATGAAGGCGCGCCGGGCTTCCGCGCCCAGTACAGTAAGAATTTCTTCGTGGGTTATCTGCGCGATCCGCTGGGCAACAAGCTAGCCCTTTTCTGCACGGCTACGGAGTTTGAAATCTGACCGGCTTGCCTCGCTTGTCGCACGCCGTTCCCGGCCGGCTCCTGGTCGTGTCATAGTGCCTGCATGCCCACTGGACCCAAAGGCCAGAAGCGCCCCGCCGACGTAGTAAAGAGGGCGGCGTCAGCCAGGGCAGCGGCTTGATGTCCGGTAGGTTCATTGTCCATGCCATAGCCGTCATCGGCTGGCTGTTTGCCGCCGTGTTCGCCTATGCGTTCCTCACGCTGTTCGGCAACTTCGGCGTCGGGTTCTATGGTCTGCTCGTGCTGTTCATCTGCATGCAGGTCGAACTGGAACCGGATGGGGTCTCGCACCATCAGCGGTCGCCAGGTATCGGCTTCTTCAAAATTCTTGGCATCGGGCTGACGGTAATTGGCTTCGGTGGGTTCCTCTATTTTCAACTAGACTAAATTTCAAAGTGAGACGGTGCCAACTTTTCATTGGCCCACCACGCTCGTCCCCTGAACTATGCACCCTGCCGATAATCGCCCTGATTTCGACCGGGAGAAGTGTCAGTCCAAGCGCAGTGCCTGCCCTCTTGGCCTCATCCAGAGTGAGCCCGCGAAAGAAATTTCAGCGGCTGCACTCGCCAGGAAAGCACGCTGACCGAAGCACCACCTCACGGAGCTTAGGGAAAATTCATTCGCGGACCGCTTTGGCCTGATCGAAGTAAGTGTAGCTCGCCGCACCGCGAGTAAGGATCTTCGTCTTCAGCTCGACGGAATAGCCGGTTAGGGTGGGATCGACACTCCGGCCATCCAGGTCGGTCGGCAGCTTCACGGTCAATCCGGTCCTGGTCGAAGACCGGTGTGTCTTGTTCAGCACCGCGTACTCGCCGACTGGTGGGCCGCCCTGCAGCGTTTCCTCGAGCACGCGTCCCTGAACAGCCGGCATGCTGAACTGGAGGATACGCGCGACCGTGGGCGCGATGTCCACGTTCGACGTAGGCAGCGTATCGTAAAGGCCGGACTGAAAGTCCGGGCCACTAGCCATCAGTGAGATATGCGTATCGGTCGGTGAGAAGCTGCCGTGATCGCCCCTGCGGTTGATCGAACTGGCGTAGCTGACGCCAGACCTCCCCGCCACGGCAACGCTTTCATCGTAGCTGAAGCTGACGATGATGTCGGGCGCTCGGCCGTTTCCGCTGTTCTCGGTCTTGATGAGGCCCATGGGCAGCGTCCCTGCGACCTCGCCATACTTGTCGCTCACGAAGATCGCGCCGAACTGCAGGCGGCTCTGCAGACTCACCACGGCGGCCTTCACCGTTTCGATGTTGCCGTCCGGCACGAACAGATAGTCGCTGCCCGCGTTCGCGGCGACCACGACGGCCCCCGCGGGAATTGGCTTCGGCACCACATAGCTCGGCGACGTGTACTTTTGCGCCCGGCCGCAAACTTGTCCGTGCTGGTCATCTTTGCCGGGGTAAAGGTGTGTGCCGTCGGCCATGATGCCGGACAAGATCGGTATGTCGCGGCACCCCGCTCCATCATAAGCCTTCAAGCCATCGCGGGTCAGCAGCTCGGCGGTCCGCACGAAGCCTGATACCGAGTAGCCATGCGGATCATTCGACCCGATGTCGCGATCAACGATTGCCCGCAATGGATAATAGGCAACGTCACCGGACACCGTGCTGTGATTGTGATCCTGGGTAATGATGATGTCCGTGGACTCTTCCCAGCCGAGCTGGCGCAGTTCTTCGACGACCCGGCCCAAGATCTCGTCGTTCATCCTGGTCGCGTCGATTGAGTTG
>DATHHQ010000416.1:0-18221 GCA_035490095.1 Bradyrhizobium sp. | reverse complement strand
TTAACGGTGTCGGGTGTTTGATGGAGGTCGTATCCGTCATTTCGGGAGTCTCGAGTTGCGTCCGCCCGCGGTCCAGCCAAGGCCAAACCTGTTCAGGCCAAGCCTATCCAGGCCAAGCCTATATAAGACATGGCGACGCGTTGGCCTATCGGCGATCAGGCCGGCGGGCGCCGTGATGACATTGATTCTAGTCGGCATAGGCTCGGGCGGCTGCAGCCTGTCGCGCACCGAAGCCGCCTTCGCCAAGATGGGCGAGCGTGACTCCACGGGTGCGATTGGCCTCGCGGCTGGCGGGCCGGCACCGACCGAGGGCGATCTCGCCTTTGCCCGCAATGCCGCCTCCGACGTGCTGACCAAGGGCGACAAGGATTCCAGCCAGCCGTGGGAAAATCCGGAGACCGGAGCGCGGGGCTCGGTGACGCCGCTGGCCGAGGCCTATTCCGCGGAAGGACGTACCTGCCGGGATTTTCTGGCAAGCTATGTCAACGGCCGGTCGGAAAACTGGCTGCAGGGCGCCGCCTGCCAGTCCAGCCAGGGCCGATGGGAAATTCATTCGCTGAAACCGTGGAGACGGGGCTGAAGGCTCGATAGCCCGTTGCAAAAATGCCACGAAGACCCCAGATGAAAATCGAGACGGGCTGATGGTCCGGAGTCTAAGATCAGATTTCCCGAAGGAGACGTGACGGATGCGTGACCCCTATGAGGTCTTGGGGGTGCCGCGGGGCGCCAGTGCTGCGGCGATCAAAAGCGCCTATCGCAAGCTTGCCAAGAAGCATCACCCCGATGCCAACAAGAACGATCCGAAATCCGCGGCGCGCTTTTCCGAGTTGAACTCGGCCAACGAGATCATCGGCGACGAGGACAAGCGCAAGCAGTTCGATCGCGGCGAGATCGATGCCGAAGGCAAGCCGCGCTTTCAGGGCTTTCCCGGCGGCGATCCGCGCGGGCGGACCTCATCCGGCGGCGGCTTTGAATCCCACACATTCCGCAGCGGCGGCGCCGGCCCCGGGGGCTTTGGCAGCGGCGGTTTCGAAGACATCCTCAACAGCATGTTCGGCGGCGCCGCGGCGCGCGGCGCGCGACCCAGCGCAGGCGGCACGTTTGAATTCGACTCCGGCGGAGTCGCGTTCGATCTCGATCTCAACGTCGCCATGACGGTGTCACTGGAAGAGTCGGTCAATGGCGTGGCCAAGCGGGTCCGGTTGCCGACCGGCAAGGAACTCGATGTCAAGATTCCCGCTGGTGTCACCGCTGGCCAGCAGATCCGGCTGAAGGGGCAGGGTGAGACCGCGCCCGGCCACCGCCCCGGCGATCTCCTGATCACGGTCAGCATCGCGCCGCATCCGTTCTTCAAGGTCGACGGCAGCGACCTGCGTGTCGATCTGCCGATCACGCTGTACGAAGCGGTGCTCGGCGGCAAGGTTCGCGTGCCGACCCTGGGTAGCGCGGTCGAATTGTCGATACCGAAGAATACCTCGAGCGGCCGGACCTTTCGTCTGAAGGGCAAGGGGCTGCCGAAAGCGCCGGGAACGACGGGGGATCTGTTCGTCATCACCCGGATCATGCTGCCGGATGGCAACGATGCTGAACTTGAGGCCTTGATGCAAAAGTGGCGCGACGGACACCCGTACAATCCGCGCAGCGATCTGGCGTGATCGCATCGCGCGCCACTCGAAATAGTGCAGCCTCGGTCGGGGGATCAGAAATAGAAAAAGTGCAGCCTCGACCAGGGGACCAGCGCGGCAAACCCCGGCCGAGGCCGCGGCGTCGATCGGCGGATCGAACGCGTCTCAATTTCGTGTGATCCTTGGTGCGATATTGAGACGCAGGCATGTTCCAATTCCAGATTTTCGATGTCGAAATTGGGACAGCGGCGATGACTTAGTTCAACTGCGGGTCTTTTCGGTCTGGTCGTAAACCAGCCGGGCAACCTGGTTTAGCCGGTCCTTGTCGGTCGGGCCCGACAGCACGTAGCCAACGCCGCCTTCAGACCAGTACATGGCACCGCTGTTCTCGGCGGCGGTGTAGCGCATCTGCGCCGTCTCGGTTTTCGCTTTCGAGGTGTAAAGCGTGAAGCGCTCGCCTGATGCGCTTTCATACATCAGAAAGGATGCGGGGCCGGTCGGGCCCGGCAACAATCGTCCTCCAACGAGCTTCAACCCTGTCGCGTCCAGCTCCGGTGCACGGACGTCCCAGCCGCAGCGCTTGGTCAGCCATTGCTGCAGATGCGTGCGTTCGCTTCCCGGCACCTCGACCGGATGGCGAACCTCGACGACATAAAGCCGGTGCGCGTCCAGCGCATCCAACGTCAGAATCTGGAACACCGACGGCGAGGCCGCGGCGCCGTGCGCGATCCAGCCGACGCCGCCGCCCGCGATGAACGCCGCCAGCGTCGCGGCAATCGTACCGTAGATCCACCTGCGCGGTTGCCGCACCAGCCGCTCGATTTCGAGCCGCCTCGGCACCGCCTCGTCGGCGACGGAGTCGTAACGCGCATGCAGCGCTTCCGCCATCTCGCGCCATGATCGCACCCGCGCCGCATCATCGGGATGTACCGCGAGCCATGCCTCGACATCGCCGCGACGCTCTGTCGGCAGTTCGTTGTCGATGTAGGCGTGCAACTCGTCTTCGGTGACGGGGATCTTCGGGTCGGTCATGGTCGTTATCTCTGTGTCATTTCATCAGTATCTTTGCGCGGCGCACGGCTTGGCCGTCATCCCAGAAAGAGCGCGCTCTTGGCGGCGCCATTGCACCGCTGATTCGCGCTGCTGTCTTGCCTCTGTTGAGGCGCGCCGAAGCCGGTGGTGCAACCGCACCGTCGGCTTCGCAGTTCCGTACGATAACGGCGAAGCCGCTGCGCACGGATAAAGGTTACGTTGCTTACGCATCGCATCCACATGCATAACACCTGCCATCATTTCACACGCCGCAGCGCGACGCGCTCGCCCTCAAGCGAGGCCTTCACATGGGCGCGCGCGCGGGCGAGGCGGGACATCACGGTGCCGATCGGCACGCCCTGAATCTCGGCGACCTCGCGATAGCTCAATCCTTCCAGCATCACCAGCAGCAGCACCGCGCGCTGCTCCTCCACCAGGGTCGCCAGCGCCCGGGCGATATCGCGGCCTTCCGCTTCGGTCCCGCTGGCATCGGGATTGTTGTCGAGCAGCGGCATGAATTGCGGCCGCCGCGCCAGCGACCGCCGCCTGTTCTTGTTGAGGTTGGTCAGGATGGTGTAGAGCCAGCTTCTGACGTCGCCACCGAGAAACAGCCGCTCGGAACGCAGTGCTCGCACCAGCGTGTCCTGCACCAGATCGTCGGCGACATCGGCATCGCGCGCGAGCGCGCGCGCATACCGGCGAAGCGCAGGTATCATGGCTTCGATACTCTGACGAAACGCAGTCATTTAATCTCGATCTCAAGTTGTCCGGCTGGCGTCCCGTATCGGTCACGCGAACGCCTCATAGCAACATAACACCGAAATGAGGCCACTATTCCGGGGGTTAGGGTCGCGAGACAAACAGCGTAAACGGAGGCTGCATTTGGGCTGTACCGGCCGGGAGTGCTGGTGTACCCCCAGACCTGATCAAGGTCGATTGGAAACCGGATGTCGCAAAATTCAGGTCTGATGCAGGGCAAGCGCGGAGTGATTCTCGGCGTCGCCAACAACCGCTCGATTGCCTGGGGCATCGCCAAGGCCTGCCACGCGGCGGGCGCGGAAATCGCACTGACCTGGCAGGGCGACGCGTTGAGGAAGCGGGTCGAGCCGCTGGCCAAGGAACTCGGCGGCATCCTGCTCGGCCATTGCGACGTCACCGATGCCGCGACCATCGACGCGGTCTTCGACGTGCTCAGGGAAAAATGGGGCAAGATCGACTTTGTGGTCCACGCCATCGCGTTCTCGGACAAGGACCAGCTCGCTGGCCGCTATCTCGAAACGTCAGCCGATAATTTTTCAAAGACCATGCTGATCAGCTGCTACTCGCTGACCGCGATCGCACAGCGCGCCGAAAAGCTTTTGATCGACGGCGGTTCGATCCTGACACTGACCTATTACGGCGCCGAGAAATGGATGCCGCATTACAACGTGATGGGCGTCGCCAAAGCGGCGCTGGAGGCGAGTGTGCGCTATCTCGCCGCCGATCTCGGCGCGAAGAACATTCGCGTCAACGCGATTTCGGCGGGGCCGATCAAGACGCTGGCGGCGTCCGGCATCGGCGATTTCCGCTACATTCTGAAGTGGAACGAATACAACGCGCCGATGCGCCGCACCGTGACAACAGAGGAAGTCGGCGACAGCGCGCTGTACCTGCTGTCGGACATGTCGCGCGGCGTCACCGGCGAGGTGCATCATGTCGATTCCGGCTATCACATTGTCGGCATGAAGCACCCGGACGCGCCGGATATCTCGCGGAGCAATTCGTTGAGCAAGGAATAGCTCGGTTAGATGTCTGCACCTGTTATCTACTACATTCGCCATGGCGAGACCGCATGGAATGCGGAAGGACGTTTCCAGGGGTCGCGGGACATTCCGCTGAACGACCTGGGACGCACGCAGGCTGTCACGTCAGGCGGTATTCTCGCCGATCTGCTTGCGCGTGACGGACGGGATCCATTGTCTTTGGCTTTCGTCGCAAGCCCACTCGGCCGCGCGCGGCTGACGATGGAGCTGACGCGCGGCACGATGAATCTGCCGCCGGACGATTATGCCATTGACGACCGGCTGCGCGAGATCGGCTACGGCCAGTGGGAGGGTTTGACGCTGCCCGAGATGCAGCTGCACGACGCGGCAACGTTTGCGTCCCGCAACGAGAACAAATGGGGCGTCGCGGCGCCCTCGGGCGAAAGCTATGCGAGCGTCACGTTGCGGATGCGGGAGTGGTTCGATTCCCTTCTTGCCGACACGGTCGCTGTCGCCCATGGCGGCACCATGCGGTCGCTGATGGTCGCGCTCGGCATCGCCGCGCCGCTCGAGGCCACCGAGACGCCGATCGGGCAGGGCGTTGTCTACGTATTCAGCGACGGCGGGCTGAGGAAATATGGTTAAGGGTGCACCGAGCCCGACCCATCTGCCGTCATGCCCGCGCAGGCGGGCATCCAGTATTCCGTGCGGGTGCGATACGAGAGAACGGCGAGTACTGGATCATCCGCCGGAGCCTGTCATCGGGCGGCGCTTTGCGCCGACCCGTTGGCGGATGATGACCGCGCCTAATATGCAAGTCTGATTTGACCCGCTGGGTGCCGCGCGTTACGACAATCCGCAGGGCCGTTGAATTTCAACCGCCCTGCGGATTGTCAAAAATGTCCTTCAACACCTTCGGCCACATGTTCCGGGTCACCACCTTCGGCGAGAGCCATGGGGTCGCGATCGGCTGCGTGGTCGATGGTTGCCCGCCGCTGCTGCCGCTGACGGTCGAAGACATCCAGCGCGATCTCGATCGCCGCCGGCCCGGACAGTCGCGCTTCACCACCCAGCGCCAGGAAGCCGACGCGGTGAAGATCCTTTCCGGCGTGATGGCGCATCCGGAGACCGGCGGGCAGGTGACGACCGGCACGCCGATCGCGCTGCTGATCGAGAACACCGATCAGCGCTCGAAGGACTATTCCGAGATCAAGGACAAGTTTCGTCCCGGCCATGCCGATTTCACCTATGAGGCGAAGTACGGCCTGCGCGATTATCGCGGCGGTGGGCGTTCTTCGGCGCGCGAGACCGCGACCCGCGTCGCCGCCGGCGCCATCGCCCGCAAGATCCTGCCCGGCGTGACCGTGCGCGGTGCGCTGGTGCAGATGGGCCCGCACCAGATCGATCGCGACAAATGGGACTGGGACGAGATCGCGCGCAATCCGTTCTTCTGCCCGGACAAGGACAAGGCCGCGTTCTTCGAAGGCTACCTCGACGATATCAGAAAAAAGGGATCCTCGATCGGCGCCGTGATCGAGGTGAGCGCGGAAGGCGTGCCGGCGGGACTGGGCGCGCCGATCTATGCCAAGCTCGATGCGGAGCTGGCCGCGGCGCTGATGGGCATCAACGCGGTGAAGGGCGTCGAGATCGGCGCAGGCTTCGGTGCGGCCGAATTGTCGGGTGAGGAAAACGCCGACGAGATGCGGATGGGCAATCAGGGCGTCAGCTTCCTGTCCAATCATGCCGGCGGCATTTTGGGCGGCATCTCCACCGGGCAGCCGGTGGTGGCGCGCTTTGCGGTGAAGCCCACCTCATCGATTTTGTCGCCGCGCCGCACCGTGGATCGCAGCGGCGCCGACACCGACATCATGACCAAAGGCCGTCACGATCCTTGCGTCGGCATCCGCGCGGTGCCGGTCGGCGAAGCCATGATGGCCTGTGTGCTCGCCGATCATTTCCTGCGCCATCGCGGGCAGGTTGGGGGCTAGGCGCCGCGAGTCCGTCGGTGGATGGGCGTGCCGCTCAAACCATGTGAAAAGCTGACGCAGAGCGGGAGTCTTGCAGACAAAAAGTTCTCTTGCGACGCCCGCCCTGCTTTCAGCGCGTGGCCAGCCTTTTGTACGCCGCAATAGCCCGCTTGAGATCGTCGTATTCCTCGCACGGAATGAGGCAGAGGTTTCCCAACGCCACCAGCAGTTGCTCGGCCTTGGCGGACTCGCCAAGCACCAGGTAGGCCTCGCCGAGATGCTCATGCGCGCTGCGGTGCCGGGGATTTAGCATCAGCGCCTGCTGATAATGGCCAATGGCCGCCCCGAGCTGACGCTGCCGCCGATAGGCATAGCCGATGTAGTTCTGGATATCGGCATTAAGCGGGTCGCGCAGAGCCGCGAGTTGGAGCGCTGCGATTGCGCCGTTCCAGTCCTCCGCGCCAAGCGCTTTCTTGCCTGCGCTGAAATCGGGGTCGAGCTGCGCCCAGTCGGCATCCAGTGCGACTGATGCCATGGTGCTGCAGATCGGCCAGTCTTCAGGCGTGATTGCCGTCTCAGCCCGACGGTCGAGCCCACCGAGCAGCGGTGTAATCGCGCCCCGCCATCCCGGCGGGCTCGCCGTGTAGGCGGCCACGCCGGCGACCAGCGCACCGAGCGTTGCAGCCAATGCGATCGCGCGGATCATCGTTGTCTTTTCGGATTTGACGGCTGCCGGGCGTGGGCCAGACAGCCGCGGAGTCATTTTCTTGCACCACCTACCGTATCATCTCGGTGCGAGTATGCCTTGGCCTCACGGATTTCCTGCCGCTCGGTATCAGCATTCTTGGCCAGGTCCACCAGCTTGCCGAAATACTCGGATGCCTTCAGGCGATCGCTTGTGCTTTCGGCAGCGCGGGCGGCCCCCCACAACACGCGGAAGCGGTTGGGGGTCTGCTTGAGCGCAGTTTCGAACTCGTTCAGGGCAGCTGCCGGCTGTCCCATCTCAAGCAGCAACTCCCCCAGCAGTTCGCGGAACGGATAGAGGCGATTCTCCATCGCCACGTGCTTGAGGCTACCGTCCTCGTTGTCGGCAGCCGTCCGCATGAACTGCAGAGCCTGATCGCGCGCGCCCTCCTTCAGTGCGACCCATGCCGAAATGGCAAGCATTTGCTCATCGGTGCGGTCGGCCCAGTAGGACTGGTCGGCGCGCTGCAGAGTCGTGCGCAATGCCTTCATCGCTTCGATCTCTTCTTTAGCGCCTGCGAGATTGCCAGTGCGCGCCATGCCGAGACCGCGCGTGAAGCGGATCAAAGAATCCGCCATCGGATATTGGGTTGGGTTCATCGGCAGCGCGGCCGCGCCGGCCCAGTCCGCCCGTTCCAGGACATAACGCGCCGGCATGGCGGCTTTTGCGGTAAAATTGGCGAAGCTGATCGGACGATCGCCGCGGTCGGCGGTCGCAAGGGACTTGCGGATCATCGCATCGGCTTTGGCGTCCTGTGCAAGTTGCAGATGTGCATAGACGGTAAAATCCGACGCGTGATAGTAGTCGGGCTGGATCTCAAGCGCCGATGCGTTCGAGGCGATGGATTCCTCCCAAAGTCCGACCATGGAGTAGATGTGGGACGGCATGTGCCGCGCGTGCGGCACGGCCGGCGCAATGCCAGCATAGCGCCGCGCCGAGGCAATTCCTTTTTCGGCAAGCGGCGCAAAGTCGTAGGCGTGAATGAGGTAGTGCGTCACGCCCGGATGCTGCGGATTCTGATCGAAGAGCTTCTCCAGAAGCGCCGCGGATTTGATCTGGTTGGCATAGGTCAGGTCGCTTTTCTGCGCCGAGGCTTGCAGCGTCAGCGCATAATAGGCCTGCACCTCGTAATCGTCGGGATAGCTTTGCGCCATGCGCTCCATCGCGGCATTGTAGGCTGCCAGTCGGGCACCCACGGGGACCTTGTCATGGTCGCGGAAATAGGCACTCAGCGCCTCGATCCAGTCGCGCTCACGCTGCGTCTTCGCCCCGGCCGCCCGCGCTTTTTCCAGCGCCTCCCAAGCCGCCTGCGAGTCGGCCCGCGTCGGCGTGGTTGCCAGGGTGTTGCCGAGGTAGTCCATCGCCACACCCCAGTATGCCATCGCGCAGCTGGGATCCTGCTGTAGAATCCCCTCGAACTTCCGGCGGGCGATCAGGAACCAGTATGAATGCAGCATGGCGACGCCGCGGTCGAACTCGGCCTGCACATTGGGATCACAGGAGGTAGGGAAGGCCACCTTACCGAGTTTCTCGTCTTGCTGGCCGATGGCGCCGCTTGTGAGCGCCGCGGTGATCAGGCCAGCGGCAAACAAAATTCGCCCCGATTGCATGTTCATCCTAAGTCTCCTCTCTGGCTTGCGAGCGACGATCAGTAAGCTTGCTCCATTGATCGGGTGCGTCTTCGTCTATTCCTTGCCTCCAGATTTGACTGTTGCGGCGTTGCCTGCAAAAGGCGTTGCGTTGCGGAAATACGCACCGGTCCAAGGCGATCCAAATCGCGCCCGCAAAATCAATATCGAATGAAATGCGTAATGGTTGCCCGCCGAAGGCCCTGGCGCTGCCTTTGATTTACAGGATTTCGGCACGTCCCGTGGCAGCTCGCCCATCGAAGACTACACCACTTTCCATGCTCCTGAAAGAGCCGGCGACTTTCCAGATCCCGGCACGTTTCGGACTTGGTGCAATGTCGGGCTTGTCCGTAGCGCGCACCAAGGGGAGTGGAGTACGGCCTGCTCGATCACCTCATCGGTGGCGGGGATAACCCTCATGCTATTGCTGCGTCGCAACGCGCGCGCTAGGCTCTGCCGAATTGGTGCAGGAGGCCCCCGTGATCCAGTCCGACGACGACAAGATTTCCGAAGATCGCCGAGAAGCGCTGCGCTACGCCCTTGCCATCGGTAGCGGCGCAGCACTCGCTGCGTCCGTCGCAAGCCCGGCATCGGCACAAGCAACTCCGGACAACACGCTCGATCGCATCCGCGCCAACAAAGTGCTCCGCATCGCCGTGCTGCCGGGAGAGCTGCCTTACTTCAACAAGGATCTTGCTACCGGCAACTGGTCCGGCTTCTCGATCGAGATGGCCAACGACATCGCCAAGCTTCTCGACGTCAAACTTGAATATACCGAGTCGACTTACGGCAATTCGATCCTCGACCTGCAATCGAACAAGATCGACCTCGGCTTTGCCCTCAATCCGACCCCACAGCGGGCGCTTGTCGTGGATTTTTGCGGCACGGTATTTCATCATCCCTTTGGGGCCATGCTCAAGAAGGGGATGGAAGCCAAGACCTGGGCCGACATCAACAAATCTGACGTCAACATTGCGGTCGACGTCGGCTCCGCCAACGAGGCCGTTGCGCGCCGTTTCGCGCCCAATGCGACCATCAAGTCACTCAAGTCACGCGATGAGGTCATGCTCGAGATGTCGTCGGGCCGGGTCGATTGCGTGGTCAATGCGTTGGTGCTTGGTCTGACCGCCATTGCCAAGAACCCGAACCTCGGCACTTACAAGATCCTGCAAACCCCTGCAGTTGCCATACCGAGCAGCATGGCGGTCCGGCGCGAGCCCGACAAGCGCTGGCGCGATTTCCTGTCGGTGTGGGTCGACTACAACCGCGGCATCGGGCAGATGCGCGAATGGTTCCTCAAGGGGCTGTCGCTGAGCGGCGTAAAGCCGGAAGACGTGCCGGTCGAACTCAATATCTGACGCGGCTTGCGAACCGGTCAAGGTCAGGCCGCGCTCGAGCCTCGAGCGGCCGAATGGGGTGACGAGGTGAGCAGGGGCGCAGAAGTCGACATTGAACTGGTAGCGACGGCAATCGACGACGTGCGCGAGCTAATCGGCGAACTCGACCAGGTGCTTGCGGCCGAATACCTTCCCGAGCAGCGGCACGGGCTGGCGTTGGAGGGGCTCTTCCAGCCGCACATTCGCTTCTTCGTGGCGCGGCTGAACGGCGCCGCCATCGGCTGCGGTGGGGTCGCCCTGTTTGATGATTTCGCCGAAGTGAAGCGCATGTATGTGCGCGAGACGGTACGTGGGCGTGGTGTGGCGCGGGCCTTGTTGACGCGGATCGAAACGGAGGCTCGCGTCGCCGGACTTGTCGTCTTGCGCCTGGAAACGGGAGAACGGCAGGCGGCGGCACTGCGGTTTTATGCCCGGGCCGGCTTCAAGCCTCGCGCGGCATTCGGCGACTACGCCCCGATGCGGCCAGAAGCTATCGCGACCAGTATATTCATGGAAAAGCGGATGAGCCCACCTGCCGCCTGATGTCGGCGAACCGGTCAAGACTTGTCGTAGGTCAGGCCACGCTCGAACCTCCGCGCGACAAGCGTGGCCCGGAACAGGATCGCAAAGTAGATCAGGGCCACGATCGTATACACCTCCAGCGGCCGATAGGTCTCCGGGCGGAGCCTGTCTTCTGGCGCGCATTCGCGCGATCCGTTGGCTTCGCCGAGCGGATCATGAGGCCACGATTGGGCCCTCGTTCCTAAAGACGCATCGCTTATGCGATGCTCCTCGGTGAGGGTCTAGAGCATGATCCGGAAAAGCATGCCCTCGGGCTCCGACCCGATGGGTGGGTACCGGTTTTCCGAAAAAGATCATGCTCAAACAAACAGATAGAACGGGATGACGATTCGAAGAAAAGTCATTCCGCTCTAGCGGCGCGCCGCGCGGAATTTGCGTCGGACCGAGTCAACAAAACTGATGTCATCGGCTTCCCGCAGCATGCTTTCGACCTTGCTGTGACCATTGCGCGCTGCGAGAGTCGCGGCCGTGTTGCCAAATGCATTGCGAGCATTAGCGTCGGCTCCGTAGGCAAGCAGCTCCTTCACAACATCGACGTGACCGCGATACGCGGCCCGCATCAGAGGCCTACAGTTGACGATGTCCCCTGCGTCGCAGTTAGCGTGATGGGCAAGCAGAATTTTGACCGTTGCCGCTCGGTTGTTCTCCGCCGCGCGCATCAGCGCGGTCACGCCGTTGAGGTTCTTGGCGTTGACATCAGCTCCGTTCTTGAGAAGCACCTTGACCAGCTCGATGTGGCCTCGTTCGGCGGCAAGCACAAGTGCCGTGTCGCCGTCGCAGTCGCGCGCATTTACATCGGCTCCCTCCGCAAGCTGGGCTATCGCCGTCTTGACGTCGCCCTGATAGGCAGCCGTGATCAAATTGTAGGGCAGCTTTGAATGATTCCCGCTCATGACAATCCGCCTTGCCGTCAAACCACGTTGTTGGAAGACGCTGGGAATATATGACCGCCAGATGAAAGTGAAGGAACAATATCGCTTAAGGTAGTACTACGGATCAGTTTTGCAGCGCACACGAACATTATTGCAACAACGCTGGCTTGAACTCGCTTGAGTCGCGGTGCGATGAAACCAATTATACCCACGGTTGCATCGTGACGTTACACTGTTTGGTGAGCGCCGACCTCCGAATCGGTCAATCGCGACAGTAAGTCCGGCCATGTCAGCTACACTGCCAGGATCGGAAGTAATTTTCCGAGCATTGGCGGCTCCGTTACCCCTGCGGGTTGATGGTACGGCATCAATCCGAAATTGGCTTCGTGCCAATCAGTCCACGCTCTGGTCAAGCCTTGTCGTAGGTCAGGCCACGCTCGAACCTCCGCGCGACAAGCGTGGCCGGGAACAGGATCGCAAAGTAGATCAGGGCCACGATCGTATACACCTCCAGCGGCCGATAGGTCTCGGCGTTGATCAGCGTCGCGTTGTAGACGAGGTCCGGAACGGCAATGACGGACACCAGCGACGTGTTCTTCAGCTGTGTCACCGTCTGGTTGACGTAGGGCGCCAACATCGGCTTGAGCGCCTGCGGCAGGATCACCAATCTCAGCACGCGCCACGGCCGCAGTCCCAGGGACCGCGCCGCGTCCCATTGTGCGGGGTGCACGCTCTCGATGCTGCCACGGACGATCTCGGCGTAGAACGCTCCGCCGTAGAGCGAGAGCACGCTGACGGCGGCGACGTGTGCCGGTATGTTGACCCCGATGACGACCGGCAAGGCGTAATAAAACCAGATGATCTGAACCAGCAGCGGCGTGCAGCGGAACAGTTCGATATAGGCAAGCAGAAGCCAATCGATCACGGGCCAGCGCCTCAGGCGAAGGATGCCGACGACCAAACCGAGCACTGTTCCGAGCAGGACGGTGCCGATCGTGTAGGCGATGGTCCAGCCGAGCCCAAGCCAGAACAGGTGGCTGTATTTGCCGAGGATCGCGAAGTCCCACACGTAGGGCATGTCTGCTCCCGCTTACTGCGACCCTCAGGTTTGCCGTTTAGAGGTAACGGCCGGGCGAAAACGGCGTTGCGTTGAAGGGGGGCTGCGCTCCAGCGATCATCGCTGCGATCGCAACTCCCGTTGCAGGGCCGGTCGTGAAGCCGATGTGCTGGTGACCAAAAGAGAGCCAGAGACCGGAATGCCGTGGCGCAGGTCCGATCATCGGCAGGCTGTCGGGCAGCGTCGGCCGCGCCCCGCGCCAGGGTTCGCCGACCGCCTCGCCAAATTCGACAACGCTTCGCGCGGCCGGCACCACCGCATCGAGCTGGGCGAACGAGGAGGGCGCGTCGCGCGAGGTCAGTTCGACGCCACTGGTGACGCGAATCCCCAGCTCCATCGGGGTCATGAGGAACGCGCCTTCCGCGTCGTGGATGGGGCGCAGCAGGGAACGCGCGGCATTCGGCTTGAACTCTTGATGATAGCCGCGTTCAAAGGCCAGCGGAACGCGATAGCCGAGCGGTCGCAGCAGGTCGGCGGACCACGGACCCAGCGCGACCACGATGTGGCGCGCCCTGATCGCGCCATCCGGGAGCACCACGCGCCAGCCGTCGCCTTCCGGCGCGATGGATTTGATCTCCGACTGACGGATCTGGCCACCGGAGCCCACAAACATCTGCGCATAGGACTTGACCACGGCGCCCGGCGAATCGACCGACGCCGTCTCGGTGTGCAGCAGTCCGATCTTGTAGGCAGGCAGGATGTTCGGCTCGAGCGCGGAAATGGCCTGGCGATCGAGAAGCTGGCTGCCGATGCCGAATTCGGCCAGCAAGGCCTGCTCCGCCTTTGCCGCGGCCGCCGCGTCGCTGCGCCATGCTTTCAGCCAGCCGGTCTCGCGGATGCGCTGGCCCGCATTGGCTTTCACGATCCATTCCCTGTGCAGTTTCAGGGAGGCGCCGATCAGCCCGTGCAGCGCCGTCGCCCTCGGTTTGACACGAGACGTTGTCGCATTGGCCAGGAAGCGGGCGATCCATCCCACGTTCCGAACCGACCAGGCAGGATCCCAGCGCAGCGCCGGGTGCCGGTTGGTCAGGTATTGCGGCAGCGCGTTCCAGAGCGACGGATTGTTGAGCGGCGATATCGAGCCGCTGCTGAGAATACCGGCGTTGCCATAGGAGGTTTCGCTGCCCGGCTCGCGCCGATCGATCAGGATGACCGACAGTCCCCGCTGCCGCGCGGCATAGGCCGCCGATACGCCGACGATGCCCGCGCCCAGCACGATGACTTCAGCTGTTTGACCTGTCACGCGATCCGACCTCGCCCCCACCACAAAACACTACATCAGAGTCAGGCCGCCATCGACCGGCAGCACGGCCCCCGTCATGTGTCCAGCCTCCGGCGACAACAGAAAGGCGACCACCGCGGCCACTTGGTCGGGTTCGGCTAATTTTGCGAGCGGATTGGCCTTGGCGGCCAATTGCCAGCTCGCTTGGTCCAACGCCCCCATTCGCCCGGCATCCTTGCGGGTATAGCCGGGCATGACGACATTAGCCGTCGCGCCCGAGCTTGCGAGTTCGATCGCAAGACAGCGCACCAGCGCCTCGAGCGCGGCCTTGGCCGCCGCGGACGCCGGAAATGTCGCCTCACGCGTGAACCGATGGGCAACGAAACTGCTGATGGCGACGACGCGGCCTTGCGGCCCACGCGTCAGATCCGGCAACGCAGCGCTCACCAGTTCGTGGAACGCGGTGGCCATGACCGCGAATGACCGCTCGAGCCCCGCACGCGGCAACTGCGTGAAGCCGCGCCGATCCGCAAACCCGGCGGCGTGGACGATCGCGTCGACGCTTCCGAACGCGTCGCGCGCCGCGCGAACAAGCTCGGATGCCGTTCCGGCATCGGCGAGGTCGCCGGTGGACCACGCGACCTTGGCGCCGGCGCGCTCACAGTCCGCGGCCACTGCTTTCAATCGCTCGAACCCTGCCGCGTCGGCGCCTTGTCCATGCAACATCAGGCACGCGTCCCGGGCCGCCAACCGGCGCGCGACCGCGGCTCCGATCCCGATCCCGCCTCCGGTGATGATTGAAACGCGCATGGATCCTTGTTCTTGAATGCTTTCGATCGGGCAAACTATAGGTGCCGCAACTGCAAATGCCAACGGACTGAGCGGTTGCAGAATCAACCTAAAACGCCGACATCAAGCTTAACGAGCGAGTTTCATTGCGGCGCATTGGCGGGGCGATATCGTCGGCCGTCGAGCAGGGTTGGCCGAAATATCCACGCACGCGGCCACGATTTAATGGCTCGACAGGGGCTGCTGGTTTCCCCAGACTCGCAGCTCCGTCCGCCATCTGTTGGGAGAATTATCGGAGGAGGCCGCGGTGTCTCATTCATTTTTCCAGCGTCAACCTCGATCCCAAGGCGTTCTGCTGATGTCCTATCAAATCCAGGAAGTCGATGCCGTCACGTTCTCCGACACGATCAACGCCTTCAACAAGCTTGTTCCGGAATGGCCGGCACTGCAACCGCGACATTTTACCAAGGGATATTGGTGGCTGGCTTATCTCGAGGAAACGCCGGTCGCGTTCGCCGGTCTTGTGCCCTTCGAGCCCATCCCAAACATAGGATACCTCAAGCGCTGTTATGTTTATCCAGATCACCACGGCCATGGCCTGCAATTCAGGCTCATGGCGGCGAGGGAAGCGAAAGCGAAGCAGCTGGGCTGGACGCACCTCGTTAGCGAGTGTCGCGTGAACAACAAACACTCAACGGCCAATTTCACAAAAGCAGGGTTCATCCAGTGCGAACCGGAGCAGCCGTGGGAGCGGGATTCCGTGTATTGGGTGAAGGCGATCTAGATACGCTGGTGCCGCAGCCCATCGGGTGCCCCACATGCGCGGGGGGTGACGACTTGTTGGTCCATTCGACCAATCGCCGCGCCTTGACGTCTCACGAACTTGCGCCGCAAATGTTCCGATGAACATTTCAGATCTGCAGAAACTCACCGACTGGCTGATCGATGGTGCGAGGTCTGCGGCCAACTCGCCCCGGATGATGGCGGAAACCTGCGAGCGCATGGTGCAGGCGGGCTTGCCGCTATGGCGGGTCGGCGTCTTCGTCCAGACGCTGCATCCCGATATTTTCGGCCGCAACTTCATCTGGCGGCCCGGCGAAGAGGTCGAAATAGGCACGGTCGATTTCGGCGTGGTGGATTCGCCGGGATTCATAAACAGTCCGCTGGCGATCGTCTTCGCCGAAGGAAAAGAGGTCAGGGGCCGCCTCGACGAACTGCAGGGCGGACGCTTTCCGATTTTCGCAGACTTGCATGCCGAAGGCGTCACCGACTACATCGCGTTGCCGTTGCTGTTCATCGACGGCTCGATCCACGCATCGAGCTGGACCACCAAACAGCCGGGCGGCTTTAGCGATGAGCAACTGAGCGCGCTGCGGTCGCTGATCCCGCCGCTGGCGCGGGTGATCGAAATCGTCAGCCTGCGCCGCACCGCCTCGCTCCTGCTCGACACCTATGTCGGCAACCGCGCCGGTGAGCGGATTCTCGGCGGACAAATTCGCCGCGGCCACACCGACACCATGGATGCCGCGATCTGGCTGTCGGATCTGCGCGGCTTCACCGCGCTGTCGGACCGGCTGCCGGCCGAGACCGTGGTCCAGATTCTCAATTGCTATTTTGACTGCCAGGTGTCCGCGATCCGAACCCATGGCGGGGAAGTGCTGAAGTTCATGGGCGACGGGCTGCTCGCGGTGTTTCCGATCGATGAGTATGTCGGCGATGTCAGGCAGGTCTGTTCGCGCGTGCTGGAAGCCGCGCGCGAATCCCGCGCCAGCGTGGAAGCGATGCATTTCCCGATTGGCGATGCCGTCGAACGCTTCCGCTTCGGGGTCGCGCTGCATGTGGGGCGAATCCTGTACGGCAATATCGGCGGCGGCAACCGGCTCGACTTCACTTGCATCGGTCCCGCCGTCAATCTCGCGGCGCGGCTGGAGAAAATCGCCGGCCGCCTTAACCGCACGATCGTGGCTTCGGCGGGATTCGCCGGCATATGCGCGGGCGGCTGGACCGAGCTTGGCGAGTTTCCGATATCAGGCTTTTCAAAGGCCGAGCGGGTCTACGGGCTGCTGGATGAAGCGCCGGCATCGTGACGCTGCCAGGCTGCAGCTCGGTCTCGGTTTGCGAGGGTTCGAAGGTTGGCGGGCCTGGTTAACGTTTGATTAACCATGTTTGTTCAACACTCACTTACCATTCGCCGCGCTGGAGGATTTGAGTCTCTCATGTCCATTTCTGTTGGACCAAGCGCCGCCGCGGCAGCCGGCTATGCCGGTAACGCCTACGGAGCCGCCAGCGCCGCGCCGAAGTCCGCGCCGCCAACGGACAGCACCAACACATCCTCGTCCTCCTCGACCAACGTCACCCTGTCCGACGAAGCCAAGGCTTATCTGGCGGCCCATGCCGACGAGGCCAAGGCTTATCTCGCGGCCCAGGCCGCGGACGATCCCCCATCGATGGCGACCCTGACCACCAATGCGCGCGCGTGGTTTGACCAGCAATACGCGTCGCTCGGCATCTCATCCGCGATGCTTGACGGGCAGGTCGCCGTCGATCTTTCGAGCCAGACGCGCGCGACTCTGTCCGCTGTCGCAACGAATGCGCAGAGCCAGTTCACGACGGACGAAGCGACGGCCGCTGCAAAGGCGCTGCAGGCGAGATTCGATGACGCCATGGCCCCCCATGTCGTGATTGCCCGCCATACCGGAGATTATGCGAGCCTCTACACCGCCGCATCGGACTATCTCGATGCTGCCGGCGCCGATGAGAAGTCGACTCCGGCCTGGCAAAACCAGAAGCAGGCGGTGCTGGAAGGGATCGCCGCCGCCAGGGCCAATTTCGGCAAGGCGCCGGTCACGGACAATGACGACGATCCGGTGAGATCGGTCCTCCATCGAACGTCGGCGCAGACGCCTGCTGCCGCCGGTTCAGGCGCGGACGCGCTGTCCGCCAGCGCGCGCGCGATGCTCGATGCGCAAGCGAGCAGCGCCAGGGATAACGGCAAGGAACTGGTTTTCAACAGCGGCAGGAAAACCGGGCAACAGGTGGATTTCACCGAGTTCGACAACAGGTCGCTGGCGATCGTGGCGCTGAATGCCGACGCATCGTTCTCGGGCGAAGAGGCAGGCGCCGCCAAGGCGGAGCTCAATCAGCGCACCCGCAGCGGCGTACTGAATGCCTTCGATCCAGGTTCAGGCGGTGGCCTGAAGGCAAGCACCCAGGCGCTGCTGCAGCAATATTCCACCATGAGCGCCGAGGAAAAGAAGGTGCTCGGCTTTACCGACGAATTCGCCAACAAGATCATGCAGAACTACCGCGCGATGTCGTCGCTGCAGAACAGCGTCGGCTCCGGCGCCGGGTTGACGGCATATTTTTAGCCGTTCAGTCCTTGTTTGGCGATATTGACCGCCCCGGCCGTATCCCTGATTGTCCTGGGCCATGAAGTACGCGCATCTTGCATGGCCGTTTTTCGGGCCCACCCACCGCGAATTTGCGTCGGAGCTGGATCGGTGGGTATCGGTTCATCTTGGAGA
>DATHHQ010000415.1:0-2526 GCA_035490095.1 Bradyrhizobium sp. | reverse complement strand
CGTCCGCTGCTGCGCGCCTACAGCATGGCGAGCGCCAATCACGAGGAATCCCTCGAATTCTTCAGCATCAAGGTCGCCGATGGGCCGCTGACATCCAGGCTTCAGCAGATCAGGGAGGGCGATACCATCCTGGTCGGGCGCAAGGCGACCGGCACGCTGATTGCCGACAATCTGATCCCGGGACAGCGCCTGCTGTTGCTGTCGACCGGTACGGGTCTGGCGCCGTTCGCGAGCCTGATCAAGGATCCCGAGGTGTACGACCGGTTTGAAACCATCGTTCTCGTTCACGGCTGCCGGCAAGTCTCCGAACTTGCCTATGGCGAAGAGCTGGTGGCGAAGCTGCGGGATGACGAATTTCTCGGGCCGCTGCTGACCGAGAAGCTGCTGTATTATCCGACCGTGACGCGCGAGCCGTTCCGCAACCGCGGCCGCATCACCGATCTGATCACGTCGGAGCAATTGTTCAACGACATCGGCCTGCCGCCGCTGAACATCGACACCGACCGGGTCATGATGTGCGGCAGCCCGGGCATGCTTGAGGAGCTACGCCAGACTTTTGAGGGGCGCGGTTTTCTCGAGGGCAGCCACAGCGAGCCCGGCCATTTCGTGATCGAGAAGGCGTTCGTCGAGCGCTGAGCCCCTGCGTCTCGGGCGCGGCGTTCTCCCGGCGATGCGAAGCATCGTCCGGCCGGCGATGCGAAGCATCGTCCGGTCCGCGAGGCGGTCACACTGCACGGCAGTAGGTCAGGAATACCGTCGCGCGGGGCCTGGTTGGTAATTCGATGCCGCCACAAGCTGCCTGTTTTGGCGATGTGCATCCCATTGTGCAGACAGCCGCTGCGTAAGCTGGTTGATTCGATCCCATCACCGCCCAACTGGTTGGGCTGGTACGGCGACAGAGCGTGTTGTGCTCCCCGCCACGAAATCGGAGGGGTACGCCATGCCCCGATCAATGCATCTGGTTCGGCAGCTCCGGCATTCTTCCCCGGTGCCCTGGATTGGCGCCATCGCCATCAGTCTCCTGCTCTGGTCATTGATCATCTGGGGGATTTTCCTCGCTGTGTCGTGATTTCCGGACGTGGTCTCATCGCAAGAGCGCCTGCGCGGCTATCCTGATCCCACTCGAGACACGCCTGTTATCCTCCGGCGCTACGCAACATCCGGGCGCGGATCATCCCTGCCGATCGAACCGACTTTTGCCGGTGGCGCGGCGTGCGCGCCGGCTGCTATAAATCCCGCCGAACGTCGCGTGGTCTTTCGCCAACGCGTCGAGTGCGGGAGCGACCAAGGCCTTGTCCGTAGCGAACCATGTCGGCCCCACGAAAACGGCCTTTGTATTCGCAGGCGGCGGCAGCTTTGGCGCCATTCAGGTGGGCATGATGCACTCGCTCGCCGCGCACGGGATATCAGCGGATATGGTCGTGGGTTCCAGCGTCGGCGCCTTGAACGGCGCTTATTATGCGGGGGATCCAACGCTGGAGGGCGTTCTGCAGCTCGAAACCATCTGGCGCGGATTGCATCGGCATGACGTTTTCCCGATCACATGGCGGACCTTGCTGGGGTTTATCTGGCGCCGGGATTTCCTGATTCCGCATGACGGGGTCCAGAAGCTGATCGACGATCATTTGCCCTATCGCAACCTGCAGGATGCAAAACTTCCGGTTCACATTGTCACGACCGACCTCGTCTCGGGCGACAGCGTGGTGTTGTCGGAAGGTTCGGCTGCCGAGGCGATCATCGCCTCGACCGCGATTCCCGGCCGATCCGCTACAAGGATTTTTATCTGGCCGACGGCGCGATCTCCTCCAACACGCCGATCCGGGTCGCGGTGGCAAAGGGGGCGAACCGCCTGATCATTCTGCCGACCGGGTATGCCTGCGCCACGCATGCGCCTCCGATCGGCGCGGTCGCCAATGCGCTGCATGCGCTGACGTTGCTGATCGCGCGGCAATTGGTCAGCGAGCTGGAAGGCCTCGACCCCGGCATCGAATACTTCGTGGTGCCGCCCTTATGTCCGCTGGTGGGCTCGCCCTATGATTTCTCGCGAACATCGGATCATATCGAGCGCGCGGTCCTGAGCACCGATGCGTGGCTCGCGCAAAATGGCCTGGAGCAGCGCGGGATTCCCGATGAGATGCGCCCGCACAGTCACTGAGCCATTCGAGCTCAGGCCAAGTTACGCTGCACTGCAAAACAGCGTACCACAGGCTGGATACCCGGTCATCGGACGGATTGATTCGCTGCCCGGGGATTCGCTAGCTTCGCGGGGCGCGGTGCGTTGTCATATCGATGACCTCGTGGCGGGATATCGTGTGGAGCGTTGATCTGATAGTTGGATTAGGCTGCGCCAGGCAAACAAGAATACGGCAGCTTCTGCCGGGAGGGGGTCCCATGGAAACGCTGTTGCTCCCGTTCTCGCCACGCTACATCGTTCTGACGATTTGCGCCGTGGTCACTTTCCTGTTGCTCGGGATCGCGCTTTCCGACCACAAGATATTCGACCTCGTCCTGATACCGACCCTCATC
>DATHHQ010000414.1:0-5431 GCA_035490095.1 Bradyrhizobium sp. | reverse complement strand
CGTCAATCTCGCCATCCAGGGCGGCGACGGCTTCAATCCGAAGGCTGGTCGTGCCTCCTACATTTTCAATCCAACCATTGCCGGGATCGAACAGGCCGACGCTTTGCTGATCGTGGGCTCGAACCCGCGCAAGGAGGCCGCTGTTCTCAACGCGCGCATCCGCAAACGCTGGCGCAGCGGTCGGCTCAAGATTGGTGTGATCGGCGCCAAGGCCGACCTTACCTATGAGTACGACCATCTTGGTGCGGGGGCGGATTCGCTCAGTACTCTCGCCGCCGGCAAGCATTCCTTCGCGGACGTGCTTAAGAACGCGAAAAACCCGATTGTGCTGGTCGGAGCCGGTGCAGCCGCACGACACGACGGGCCTGCGGTGCTGGCTCTGGCGGCAAAGCTCGCGCTGGACTTCGGCGCGGTCAAGGACGGCTGGAACGGTTTCGGCGTTTTGCAGGATACGGCTTCGCGGGTCGGCGCGCTCGATATCGGCTTTGCCGGTGGCGCGGGCGGCTTGAGCGCGGCGCAGATGACGACCTTCGGGACCCTCGACGTGTTGTTCCTGCTCGGCGCCGACGAGATCAAGGTGCCTGACGGTACCTTCGTGGTTTACATCGGCACCCATGGCGACCGCGGCGCCCACCGCGCCGACGTCATCCTGCCGGGGGCGGCCTATACCGAAAAATCCGGCATCTACGTCAACACCGAAGGCCGGGTGCAGATGGCCAACCGCGCGTCGTTCCCGCCGGGGGAGGCGCGGGAGGATTGGGCGATCATCCGCGCGCTGTCGGACGTTCTGGCCAAGAAGCTGCCTTACGACAATCTCGGCGCGCTGCGGCAGGCTCTCTTCAAGGCCGCGCCGCATCTGATGCGTGTCGATCAGATCGAAGCCGGCAAGGCGGCTGATATCAAGACGCTTGCAAGTAAAGGCGGCAGCCTGGAAAAGCCGCCGTTCAAGACGTCCGCCGAGGATTTTTACCTGACCAACCCGATCGCGCGCGCGTCAGCGGTGATGGCGGAATGTTCCCGCCTGGCCTCCGGGCAAATGCTGACGGCAGCGGAGTGAGCGTGACCTGATGGCCGAATTCTGGACCAGTACATTGTGGCCGCTGATCATCATGATCGCGCAGAGCGTTCTGCTGCTCGTGGTGCTCTTGATCGCGATCGCCTACATCCTGTTGGCCGACCGCAAGATCTGGGCAGCCGTGCAGATCCGGCGCGGACCCAACGTGGTCGGCCCGTGGGGCCTGTTGCAATCCTTCGCCGATCTCTTGAAGTTCGTGCTGAAGGAGCCGATCATTCCCTCCGGCGCCAACAAGGGCGTGTTCCTGCTGGCGCCGCTGGTGAGTTGCGTCTTGGCGCTCGCGGCCTGGGCTGTGATCCCGATGGATCTCGGCTGGGTGATCTCCGACATCAATGTCGGCGTGCTCTATATCTTTGCGATCTCGTCGCTGTCGATCTACGGCATCATCATGGCCGGGTGGTCGTCGAACTCGAAATATCCGTTCCTCGCCGCCCTTCGCTCGGCGGCGCAGATGGTGTCATATGAAGTCTCGATCGGCTTTGTGATCATCACTGTTTTGCTTTGCGCGGGATCGCTGAACCTGTCGGCGGTGGTGGAGGCGCAGCGCACGCATGGCCTCGCAAGCCTGATCGGGTTGCCCTGGCTGACGTTCCTGAACTGGTACTGGCTGCCGCTTTTCCCGATGTTCGTGGTGTTCTATGTTTCGGCGCTGGCGGAAACCAATCGCCCGCCGTTCGATCTGGTGGAAGCCGAGTCCGAGCTGGTCGCGGGCTTCATGGTCGAATACGGCTCGACGCCGTATCTTTTGTTCATGCTCGGCGAATATGTCGCGATCACCACGATGTGCGCGATGGCCGCGATCCTGTTCATGGGTGGCTGGTTGCCGCCGATCGCGGTGGTGCCGTTCACCTGGATACCGGGGGTAATCTGGTTCACCCTCAAGGTATTTTTCATGTTCTTTCTGTTTGCGATGGCGAAGGCGATCGTGCCGCGCTACCGCTACGACCAACTGATGCGGCTCGGCTGGAAGGTATTCCTGCCGTTGTCGCTGGCGATGGTGGTGATCGTCGCCGGCGTGCTGCATTTCGCTGACATCGCGCCGAAATGAGGTCGCTATGAGTGTCAACATCAATGCCACAGCCCGCTCGCTTCTGCTCTCCGAATTCGTGTCGGCGTTCTTTCTCGCCATGCGCTATTTCTTCAAGCCGAAGCCGACGCTGAATTATCCGTTCGAGAAGGGGCCGATCTCGCCGCGCTTCCGCGGCGAGCACGCGTTGCGCCGCTATCCCAATGGCGAGGAACGCTGCATCGCCTGCAAGCTGTGCGAGGCGATTTGTCCGGCGCAGGCGATCACCATCGAGGCCGGTCCGCGCCGCAACGACGGCACCCGCCGCACCGTGCGCTACGACATCGATATGGTGAAGTGCATCTATTGCGGTCTGTGCCAGGAGGCCTGTCCGGTCGATGCCATCGTCGAGGGACCGAATTTCGAATTCGCGACCGAGACGCGTGAGGAACTTTATTATGACAAGGCGAAACTTCTCGCCAATGGCGACCGCTGGGAGCGCGAGATTGCGAAATCAATCGAACTCGATTCGCCCTACCGGTGAGGGTGGGGGCATGATCGCGCGCCACATCTCCACGTCATTCCGGGGCGCGCGCAGCGCGAACCCGGAATCTCGAGATTCCCCGATGTGCATTGCACATCTGAGGTCTGGTCCTTCGGACCATCTCCGGTGCGCAATTGTGCATCGGAGAATGACAGGAGGGGTGTTCGCATGATCCTTCCCGCGCTGTTCTTCTATCTGTTCGCCGGCATTTGCGTGGCCTCGGCGGTGATGGTGATTGTGTCGCGCAATCCCGTGCACTCCGTGCTGTTTCTGATCCTGGCGTTCGTCAACGCGTCCGGCCTGTTCGTGCTGATGGGCGCCGAATTTTTGGCGATGATCCTGGTCGTGGTCTATGTCGGCGCGGTCGCGGTGCTGTTCCTGTTCGTGATCATGATGCTCGACGTCGATTTCACCGAATTGCGGGAAGGTTTCAGCGACTACTTGCCGATCGGTCTTGTGATCGGCGCGGTGTTTCTGGCCGAACTGCTGCTGGTCGGCGGCGGCTGGGTCATCAACCCCAATGTCGCCAAGTCGATTACGGCGGCGATCCCGGCCAATGTCAGCAACACAGAGGCGCTCGGCCTCGTGCTCTATACAAAATACATCCATTACTTCCAGCTTGCGGGCATGGTGCTGCTGGTCGCGATGATCGGCGCCATCGTGCTGACGCTGCGCCACAAGGTCAGCGTCAAGCGACAGGACATCAACGTGCAGAACGCTCGCACGCCGGAACTTGCCATGAGCGTGCGCAAGGTGGCCTCTGGCCAGGGCCTGCAGGACGCGGATGCGCCGGAGTGGGTACAATGACGATCGGTCTCGGACATTATCTGTCGGTCGGCGCGATTCTGTTCACGCTCGGCATTCTCGGCATCTTTCTCAACCGCAAGAATATCATCGTCATCCTGATGTCGATCGAATTGATCCTGCTCGCCGTCAACATCAACCTGGTTGCGTTCTCGACCTTCCTTGGCGACATCGTCGGCCAGGTGTTTGCGCTGCTGGTGCTCACGGTGGCCGCGGCGGAGGCGGCGATCGGCCTTGCGGTGCTGGTGGTGTATTTCCGCAACCGCGGCTCGATCGCGGTTGAAGACGTCAATCTGATGAAGGGTTAACCCGCGGATGATCCAGGCAATCGTCTTTCTGCCGCTGATCGGCGCGATTCTCGCGGGACTGATCTCTATCTTCGGCGCGCATGCGCGTAACCCCGGCGGTGACACCGTCGAGCATCATGACGACGCGCACGGCGCCGATGCCCATGCGTCGGATGCCCATGACGAGCATGCCGCCGGCGATCACGGCCACGACGATCACGCGGTCGAGCCGCCGGCGGCGGGTTCGCGCGCGGCCGAGCTAATCACGACCGGACTGTTGCTGGTTTCGGCCGCATTATCCTGGATCGCACTGGTCGATGTCGGCTTTATGCATCACGACGCGCGGATCGCGCTGTTTCCCTGGATCAATTCAGGCGATCTGCAGGTGGCGTGGTCGCTGCGGGTCGACACGCTGACCGCTGTCATGCTGGTGGTGGTCAATACCATCTCGTCGCTCGTGCATCTCTATTCGATCGGCTACATGGACGAGGATCCGAACCGGCCGCGGTTCTTCAGCTATCTGTCGCTGTTCACCTTCGCCATGCTGATGCTGGTGACCGCGGATAATCTGGTGCAGCTGTTTTTCGGCTGGGAGGGCGTCGGCCTTGCAAGCTACCTGCTGATCGGGTTCTGGTACCAGAAGCCGTCGGCTAACGCGGCCGCGATCAAGGCCTTCGTGGTCAATCGGGTCGGCGATTTCGGCTTTGCGCTCGGTATCTTTGCGATCTTCATGCTGATCGGCTCGACCGACCTTGAAACCATCTTCGCGGGCGCGCCGGGTCTGACCGGCAAGACCATTGATTTCTTTGGGTGGCATGCCGACGCGCTGACGCTGACCTGCCTGCTGCTGTTCATGGGGGCGATGGGCAAGTCGGCCCAATTCCTGCTGCACACCTGGCTGCCGGACGCCATGGAAGGCCCGACACCGGTCTCGGCGCTGATCCACGCCGCGACCATGGTCACCGCTGGTGTCTTCATGGTGGCGCGGCTGTCGCCGCTGTTCGAGCTGGCGCCGAATGCGCAAGCCGTGGTGATGTTCTTTGGCGCAACGACGGCGTTCTTCGCGGCCACCGTCGGCCTCGTGCAGAACGACATCAAGCGCATCGTGGCGTATTCGACCTGTTCCCAGCTCGGCTACATGTTCGTGGCGATGGGGGCGGGGGCCTACTCCGTCGGCATGTTCCATCTGTTCACCCACGCCTTCTTCAAGGCGCTGCTGTTCCTGGGCTCGGGATCGGTGATCTATGCGATGCATCACGAGCAGGACATCCGCAACATGGGTGGGCTGAAGGACAAGATTCCCTTCACCTATATCGTGATGGTGATAGGCACGCTGTCGCTGACCGGCTTTCCGCTCACCGCCGGCTATTTCTCCAAGGACGCGATCATCGAATCCGCCTACGCCTCGCATAATCTGTTGGCGATGTACGGCTTCGTGCTGACTGTGATCGCGGCGGGACTGACCTCGTTCTATTCGTGGCGCCTGATCTTCAAGACCTTCCATGGCGAGCCGCACGATCAGGAGCACTATGAAGCCGCGCATGAAAGCCCGCTCTGGATGCTGATCCCGATCGGTATTCTTGCCGCCGGATCGATCCTGGCCGGCTTCCCGTTCAAGGAGCTGTTCGCAGGCCACGGCGTGGAAGAATTCTTCCGCGAGTCGGTGAAGATGAATCCTCATATCATCGAGGAGATGCACCACATTCCCCAGTCCA
>DATHHQ010000413.1:0-2097 GCA_035490095.1 Bradyrhizobium sp. | reverse complement strand
CATCCTGGTCTTCACCATGCATCAGAACGCCGCGTATGCCGTGCAGGCGATCCGTGCCGGGGCCAAGGGCTATGTCACGAAAAGCAGTCCGCCCGAAGCACTCGTGCGCGCCGCATTCGATGTGCTGCAAGGCAGGATCGCATTCAGTGCCGACATCGATCATGAGCTCGCGTTGAGCCGCATCGCCATCACGCCGGCGGCGACGGACGTGCTGACGCCGCGAGAGTTCGAGATTTTGCGCATGCTGCTTTCGGAAAGGTCGACCGAGGACATCGCCGAGATTCTTCACCTCAGCCCGAAGACGGTGGCGAATACGCGCTATCTCATCAAAGCCAAGCTCGGCGTCACCTCCGACATCGAACTCGTCCTTGTGGCGCTTCGGCAGGGAATTTTGGGCGAGCGCCGTGGCACCGAGGAGGACGCGGGCGGCCAGTGACCTGAATTGTGGAGAAGCCGAGATCGAGGGTGCAAAGCAGCCATGATTATGCGCCTTGATCGCCACATTCCGGTGCGATCCCCCCGAGATGAATCATCCCTCCCCGGCACTCAAATGGGCATTCCTGTGCCTTGCCTGCGTTTTCCTGTCGTCTTGCGCCGGGCAAACCGCGGGCGAGCATTTGGCGGACCTGCCGCACTGGATGGGCGGCGAGCCTGCCGGTGTACCGCCGCGGCCCGGCTCGCCCCAATACGATGCCTGGATGGCCGCGCGCGCCCAGGAAGCGGCGCGGCCGAAGACCGCCGATCAACCCAAGACCGATCAACCTAAATAGTCTCGGCTCACCCATCGCATCGTCCGGCTAGCCGCGCGCGGCGCGGCGCCATTGCCAGAATTGTCGTTTCAAGCTAGCGAACGGCTTATATTTGCACGCACCACCGCCGATTTCGGAGCTATCAGTTGACCGTTATTCGTCGTGCTATCGTCCGCGCATTGTCTCTCGCCGGGCTTGCCGCCCTCGTCGCCTTCCCGCCCGTGCATCCGGTCGGCGAAGCCATGGCGCAAAGTGCGACGGCAGCCCTCGTGGCCAAGCCGGTGTCGCTGCCCGACATGGCGCTCGGACCGGCAAAAGCTGCGGTGACGATTACCGAATACGCCTCGATGACCTGCCCACATTGCGCGGCGTTCGGGGAAAATGTCTTTCCGATGCTGAGGTCGAAATACATCGACACCGGCAAGGTGCGTTTCTTGTTTCGGGAGTTTCCAATCGACATCAAGGCGGCGGCGGCCTCGATGCTGGCGCGCTGTATCGCCAATGACGATGCCGGGAAATTCTTCGGCGCGATCGATACGCTGTTCAAGCAGCAAGACCGGCTGATGGCGGATACGAAAGATACCCTGAAGCTGATCGGCAAACAGGCCGGGTTGAGCGAGCAGGCTGTCGAAAGCTGCGCAAAGGATCAGACGTTGCTCGACAAGCTCTCCGCCGATCAGAAATTCGCCTACGAGGTCCTGAAGGTCGATGCGACGCCAACCTTCTTCATCAATGGCGAGAGACTCAAAGGCGCTATGTCGTTCGAGGAACTGGACGAGAAGATAAAATCGCTTTTGAAGAACCAGTAATCGGCATTGCGGAGCGGTTGCCCAAATCCGCCGGGAGCACCTGCGGCGGCCACAGGAGTGCGTTGGCGTGGCGGACCTAGGTTGGCGGCTGCAATTCGCCAACGAGCCAGCCCACATCTCCGGATTTCGTTGGGTCTGACGCGATCGCGATTTTTTCGACATGATCGCAGCGGGAGCAATCGAACGTTCGAAGTTCAAATCCGGTGGGTCCTGGCAAGATGCGCGCAAGTGTCATGCGCGTTTGGCATTTTGGGCAGCGAAGTCGCTGAATGGCAAGCAGCGGGATTGCGGCTGGAAAATCGACCATGGTTCTCCACCTCGGATCGGGCATGAGCGTAAAATGCTCGGTCACCGGTAGGTACCCAGGGATGGCGGTGACGAATCAACACTGCGCTTCGGGCTCCGGAGGCGCTGGTCAATAGTGGTCAATCTTCGAAATAAAAGGAACCTGCCGCCTGTCGCTCTACGTACGGTCATCGTGCGAAGCGTCATCCGACATCCTGGCGGCTTGGTCCGCCATCGAATGCCATTGCGTTGCA
>DATHHQ010000412.1:0-8079 GCA_035490095.1 Bradyrhizobium sp. | reverse complement strand
CGCCGAGGGCGTCATGATCCTGGCAAAGGTCTCGGGGATGTCGTGGCCGACCGTCCAGGCCATCATCAACCTGCGCGACGATCTCTCGGGCACGGACCGGTCCGATCTTGCGGCATGTAAGGCCACCTACGAACGGCTGCGGTCCTCGACCGCGCAGCAGGTGCTGCGCTTCCACCGCATGCAGCAGACCGCCGCGGTGTCGGCGGCGTGAACGGGCTCGATGCCGTTCCGGCGAACGCCGGGGCGGCGTGAGGCTAAAACCGCAGCAATCTCGATCCCGCCAACGCGCCGACGGCGGTGACCAGAGCGGTGGCCATCGTGTACCAGGTCGCCACGAACAGCGGTGAATCGTCGGTGCAGTGCGATGCGTACAGCGTCGCGGCCAACCCCGCCGACAACAGGCCGGCGATCGCGCCGGCGATCGCGGGCCGTGTTGGCGCGCCATGACGCAACCCGATCAGCGCCGCCGCCAACAGCGGCAACGACATCAGCGGAATAGCTGTCAGACAAACCCGCGAATTGCCGCCGACCGCACGCGTCATCATGGGCAGCCGCTGCGGCATCATCATCTCGCCGGCGACCCCGGCGACGAGGAGTCCTGCCGGGATCAGCAGCAGCCACGCCCAGCCGCGCAGCGAGGCTTCCGGCCGCGACAAATGCAGACTGACGGCGATGGCCGAGATCGCCAGCGCCAGCGTGACCAGAAATTTCAGGTCGAAAAATGGATTGCGCATCGCGGTCATGACATCCGGTCTGACGCCCAACCCGACAAAGAACATCGCCACCGAAACCGGCGCCGCGGCCAGCAGTGCCAGCGCCAGCACGAGCCCGACCGGATGCGCGCGGTGCGCGTTATCGGCGGCGAGGCTTCGAATCAGCTGATCGGTTTCCATTCTCACTGCTCCCGCAATTTGGCGGTGAGACTGGCAAGCCCGCGATGCAGCGCCACCCGGACCGCGCCCTCGCTCATCGCAAATTTCGCGGCCGTATCCTTGATTGATGCGCTGTCGACCGCGATCGCCTGCAATACGTCGCGCTGACGCGCCGGCAGCGACTGAAGCTGGGCCGCAACCTCGTTCGCAGACGCGGTCTCCGCGGCAGGTTCCCCCGGGATCGTCTCGGCGAAATCGTCGATGTTGACGAAAACCCGCCGGCCGCGGCGGCGCAGCGAATCGATCAGCTTGTTGCGAGCGATCGCAAACAGCCACGGCGCGAACGGCGCATTGACGTCCCAAGTATGCCGCTTCAGATGCACCGCCAACAAAATGTCCTGCACGATGTCCTCGGATTGATCGACGGGTTGCCCTGCCCGCGCCAGACCGCGGCGCGCCGCGGCCCTCAACACCGGCGTGACGGCCTTGAGCAGACGGTGATACGCTGCACTGTCGCCCGAAATGGCCGACCGCATCAGATCGGTCCATTCTTCGTCACGTTCGCGCACGCGCGCTCCCACACTGCAATTCGGTCAATCTTTCAATTTGTTACGCAGCTTCGATCACGAGATCGTGATCTGCAGCTCAAGGTCAGGACACGCGCAGGCTCATAACATCGATCGGTCGGGCTGGCACTCGCCGATAAGTTCGGAAGATTTCGACCGAATTGTCGCGAAATGTGGCTTCAGAAATGTGGCCGCCCTGCTTTCGCCCGCGCTCGCGCGAAAATTCCATTTTTTTGCCCCGCTGTGGACATGCCCCGAGGTCTCATTCGCTTTTTCGGGGCTGGTCAGTGGAGAGATTGTAAATGACCATTAAAACCAGCGCGCGCCCAGTATTGATACTGGCCACAGGGCTTTTTGTATGTTTCGCAGGTCCATCACCCGTGGCGGCGGGTGCAGACGACAAGGCGGTCGCAGATTCGAAATCGGCAGGCACGGAATCGGGCCGTGGTGCCGAGGAATTCGTGGCGGTCAAGAAATACGCCAAACACGGCTCCCGCCATTGGAAAAGGCACGCGAATCGCAACTCCGGCAAGGTGGCGTTGAAATCCTCACCCGCCAGGAAGGCTGACGCAACCGAAGTCGCGGCCGCCGATGGCGGTGTTTCAACGACGATCTCGCCGTCAGTGGCCAACGCCAATGCACAGTTGGCGTCTGCCGACACGCCGGACGGCAACGCCAGGGCCATGTCCGCGCGGGCCAGCGATATTCTGCAGGCCGCGGCAGATAAACCGGTTGACGCGCAGCAGCCTGCCGTTGAGGCCCCGGTCGTCCCCCCCGATGCGCTCAACGACATTGATCGCACCCTGCCGGCAAGCGATCCACCCGCGCCGACGATGGCGACCGCCGCAGCGGATGCCCCGGCGGTGGAAAGCCGCGACGAAAGTTCCTCCTCGGACCGGACCTCCCTGATCGGGAAGATCTTTATGGCTTGCGGCGGACTTCTGACGCTGGCCTCGGCCGCACGCATGTTTATGGGGTAGACGGTAGAGGCGTCATCCCTGCGTGGGCGCAATTGCGCTCACGCGGGGATGACGGTCTGTCCGAATGGCCCCACTTGATGCCTATCCCGCTAGCGGGCACATTGCCCGCGCAATCAAGCGCGGGGTGGACCATGAGCACGTTCGGACACATCATTGTCGAAAGCAAAGGCGCGGTTGGCATCATCACGCTCAATCGACCGAAGATGCTCAATGCGCTGTCCTTCGGCGTGTTTCGCGAAATCGCCGCCGCGGTGGATGATCTCGAAGCCGACGACGGAATCGGATGCATCCTTTTGGCTGGCGGCGAAAAGGCTTTCGCCGCTGGCGCCGACATCAAGGAAATGCAGCCGAAAGTCTTCATCGACATGTTCGCCAGCGATTTCATCGCGATTGGCGCCGACCGGGTCGCCAAATGCCGCAAGCCGACCATCGCCGCCGTCAGCGGCTATGCGCTCGGCGGCGGCTGCGAACTGGCGATGATGTGCGACATCATTATTGCCGCGGACACCGCCAAATTCGGCCAGCCGGAGATCACGCTCGGCACCATCCCCGGTATCGGCGGAACGCAGCGGCTGACGCGCGCGGTCGGCAAATCCAAGGCGATGGACCTGTGTCTCACCGGGCGAATGATGGATGCCGCTGAGGCGGAGCGCTCGGGCCTCGTCAGCCGGATCGTGCCCGCGGACAAATTGATGGACGAAGCGCTGGCGGCCGCCGAGAAAATCGCCTCGATGTCGCGTCCCGCAGCGGAGATGGCGAAGAGCGCCATCAACCGCGCGTTCGAGACGCCGCTCGGCGAAGGACTTAACGTCGAACGCGACCTGTTTCACTCCACCTTCGCGCTGGAGGATCGCTCCGAAGGCATGGCGGCGTTTATCGAGAAGCGCAAGCCAGTGAACAAGAACAGGTAGGGCTCCTCAGGCTGATGGTCTTCCGTCATTGCGAGCCAACGGGTCGCGCGAATCCGCGCCCGATGACAGGCTCCGCGAAGCAATCCATCTCGCCGCCAAAAGAAAGGATGGATTGCTTCGTCGCTTCGCTTCTCGCAATGACGGCATTTGCTGTCTCAAACCTCCCTGCTCCTCGCCAGCGCCGCGCTGACCAGCGCGCGGTAGGCCCGTTCGGCTAATGTCTTAGGCGTATCGAGGCCGAGCCGCGCCAAGCATTCATGATCGGCGGCATCCGGTGCACGCGTAAAACCTCGCCATAACAATCCAGGCAGCCGCATCGGTGTCCGCTGCGCATCCTGCAGCAATTGCAACGCCGGGATCAGCCGCTGCTCGACATCGGTAAAATCGCTGCCGAACGGAAACCGTGGCAGCAGGCCGGCCTCGCGCGCAGGCCTCAACGCATCTGCAATCCGCTCGGGGTGATTGTCGCGATGAACAGCGGGAATTTCAAAGCTCTTCGGCAGCTTGCCGGCGTCCTTGGCCTGCCGCGCGAGCTCGGCCTGGAAGCGGGAGTCGGCAATCCCGAGCATTGCCGCGATCACATCGGCGTCGGATTTTCCCCTGACATCGGCGACACCGTATTCGGTGACGAAGATATCGCGCAGATGTCGTGGAATGGTCTGGTGGCCGTAAGCCCAGCGGATGTTCGATTGCGTTTTGGCGCCGGCCTGCCGGGTCGCTTCGACTGCGAGAATCGAACGCGCGCCCCGCAGCGCGAACGCCTGCGCGACGAAATTATATTGGCCGCCGACGCCGCTCACGACCTGTCCGTTTTCAACGCCATCGGAAATCGCCGCTCCCATCAAGGTCGCCATCATCGCATTGTTGACGAAGCGGGCATCGACGCGGGCGCGACGCTTTGAGTCCTCATCGCCATAGAGTTGGTTGGTGAAGGATACCGGCATCATCTGGATGCGCGCCAGTTGCGCCGGCGTCATCTCGCGCAGCGCGCGATAGAACGATTGCGGCCCGAGAAAGAACGCGCCGTGCAGCAACACGCCGTCGATCTCGCGCTTGAGAATGCCGGCGTCAATCAGGGCAATAAACGCCTCGAACAGCATTTCGCTGACGCCATAGAGACCCTTTTCGAACGGGCCGGTCGTGTCGGCGGCAACCGGCGCGTCCGGCGCCAACCGTTTCATGATCTCATGAAACCGCCCGTTGTCACGGTGGCGCACGATCAGCCCCTGCGCCAGCGCGTCGCTGACCTGTCCGATCCCGATCTGCAGCGTGCCGCCGTCGTGGACGAGGTTCGCGGCGTGAAGACCGATGGCGTATTTGGTGTCGGTGATCGGCTCGGATGGCGGCGCGAACAACGGAAAATCGGTTTCGGGGCTGTCGAGCACCGCGCTGAATTCGTCGGCCGAAAGATCGCCTGCACCTGGCATGAACGGCAGTTCGGAATTGACCTGGCCGACCAGTTTGAACGACGCGGCGCCTTGCGCGCGGGCGCGCAATATGTCCAGCGTGGTGTCGGTGTTGCAGCTCAGGCTGTAGCGCGCGACGCCATCGACAACCCGTTTTGCCACCAGTTGCGTGACGACGTTCAGCCCGCGCGCCAGCAGATATGACGACGCATGGGTATAATTCGCGGAAATATAGTGCTGCTGCGCGAACGGCACGTTCAGCCACCTTCCCGCCAGAAAGAAAAACTCGATCACCTGGATATTGGGCGGCAACGCACCCGCATGCAGCGCATCGGCATAAGCGAGATCGGGATAGCCTCCGAACAGTCGCTCGATCACCGGCGCCATGAAGCGCCGCTCAAGCAGACTAGACGGCTTCGGTTTTTCCAGGGTCAGCGCGGAAAACAAGGTCAGGCTGATCGCGCGGTCGGCGGCGGCGCGCGCGTAGAGCGCGTTGGCGATGTGATTGGCCTTGCCGAGGCCGAGCGGCAGTCCCACCACCAGATTGGTCCCGACATCGCGGATGATATCCTCAGCAATCGCCTCGGGGTCAGTGAATTTTTTCGGCATGAATATTCCGTCTGGCGCGACGCGAACCGGAATGTCCGGCAGTCCCTGAGGAATCGAACGCTAGGGGTTGAAAGTATTATACTTCCCGATCCGTTATTTGGATTTTTGCTGCAGATGTGGGCTGCGGCCTCGCAATATCTCCTCCAATGCCCTGACGTTCGCCGAGCCTGCTCCCTTGCGCCAGATCAGAACGGTCTGCGCACAGTTTTCTGCTCGAGCCAGCAGATGAACGCTTAGACGCTTTCTCTCCGGAAACGTCGTCAGAACGCTCTTCGGGATAAGGGCTATCCCCATGCCCGCAACGACGCATCCCAGCATGGCGTGATAGGACGCCAACTCGATGGTGCGCTCCGGCATCTCGCGACGGCTTGCATACCATTCTTCAAGCCGCTTTCGATGCGGACAGCCGTGCTCGAAAACGATGATGGTTCGGGGCAGACCGCCGCTCTTGCCGATCGGCGGATGATTGGCGGCCGCAACGATCACCAGTTCTTCGTCAAAGGCGAACGTCTTCTCAAACGGGGCATCGGCGATTGGCTCGGCAACGAGTGCCGCGTCGAGATCGCCCGCGAGGATGGCGCTACCCAAAACCTGAGGGTTGCCGGTGCGCAGTTCCAGAACCACTCCGGGATGCCGCCGGTGGTATTCGCTGAGCAGCCCTGGCAGCCTGACGGCCGCGGTGCTCTCCATCGCGCCAAGCCGGAACGTCCCGCGCGGCCTGGTGTCCTGCACGGCTCCGCGCGCTTCATCGGCAAGGGCAAGAAGGCGGTCCGCGTAATCGAGCAATACCTGGCCAGCCGGCGCAAGGTGAAGCCGTTTGCCCTCACGAATGAAGAGCGCGACGCTTAGATCCTCCTCAAGCTGCCGGATACGCGTCGTGACATTGGACTGAACGCGATGCAGCCGTTCTGCCGCGCGCGTGACCCCACCTTCGCGCACGACCGCGCTGAAGATCCTCAGATCCGACAAATCCATCAATCTTCCCATAAGATCAATCTCATCATAATTATTCATTTTATTAGATGATCCGCCTCGCGTAAAGCCTGTGCCACGGGTGAGGTTAACCTTCCCCTGTCTGGAAACACTGAGGAGAACGACCTTGTCAAAGGCCTATTGGATTGTGCGCGTCTCGGTCCGGAACGAGCAGAGATATCCCGAATACCTTGCCGCGGCCGGCCCTGCGTTCCAGAAATTTGGAGCGAACTTCATCGTGCGCGGCGGAAAGTTCGAAACAATGGAAGGAGACGCCCGCGAACGAAATGTCGTGGTCGAATTCAAGGACCGCGCGACGGCCCTTGCCTGCTATCAGAGCCCGGAATATCAGGGCGCGAGGGCTATTCGCCAGAAGTATGCGGATGCTGATTTCATCATCATCGACGGCGTCGCCGATTGAGACGGCAGCGTCGCGACCTATCCGAAGCTGTATCCGCACCGCTGTGACATCATCGCCGGACGAGCTATGAATTCGGCAGACACCCGTCGAGGGAAAAGTATCGCCATGATCAAACTGTTTTACGCTTCCGATACCTGCTCGCTGGCATCGCATATTGCGCTCGAGGAGGCCGCTGCAGATTACTCAACCGCGCGGATCAGCTTCGCCAGCGATGAACAGCGCAAGCCGGAGTATCTCGCCATCAATCCAAAGGGACGCGTTCCGGCACTGGTAACCGACAAGGGCGTTCTGACCGAGACGCCCGCGATCCTCGCCTTCATCGCCCAGAGCTTTCCGCAGGCGCGGCTGGCGCCGCTGGACGATCCCTTTCGCTTCGCGGAGGTGCAGGCCTTCAACAGCTATCTGTGCTCGACGTTGCACGTGGCCCATGCTCACCGCATGCGTGGAAATCGCTGGGCCGATGATCCGGCCGCGATAGCGGCCATGCAGCGCAAAGTCCCGGAGTCGGTGGCGTCATGTTACCGGCTAATTGAAGAAAAAGTGCTGGGAGGGCCCTGGGTGATGGGCGAAACCTATACCATCTGCGATCCCTACCTGTTCACCATGGCGCAGTGGCTGGAGCAGGACGGGGTAGATCCCTCCCGGTTTCCGAAGGTCATCGATCACCGGCGCCGGATGTCCGAACGGCTGGCCGTTCAAAAGGCCATCGCCGAGGAACTCTCCTGAACCGCATGGCTGGGTGTACCCCCATCCTGCCTCCGCACCTCGTGACCGGACCCCGGATGTCGTCACAGGTTGTTGATCGCCAACCGAATAGGTCATTCGCGCAACACCCGTCACTAAACGCTGGAAAGCGCGCCATTTCCGCGCGTGACGGTTTGCCTGCGGCGGCAGCCGCCTCTAAACAAGTAATTCTGTCAGAGTCGTCGGCCGGGGCGGACGCCGGAATTACTGCGGGATCAGATGGTTGGGAGTGCCGCTAGGTTTGGCCATATGGCAAGGCGCGTGCTTCGATCGGGCATTTGTCTTGGCGTCGTGACTTGCGTCGGTTTTGCAGCTACCGGCGCGCAGGCCGAAGCCCTCCCCGAGGCCCTGGCCAAGGCCTATCAGTCCAATCCGCAGCTCAATGCCGAACGGGCGCGGCAGCGCGCCACCGACGAGAACGTGCCGCAGGCGCTGGCCGGCTACAGGCCACAGATCATCGCCAGTCTCAGCGGCGGACTGCAGGCGGTGCGCAACCTGCTGCCCGACAACACCGTTCAATCCGCGACCCTGAAGCCCTGGACCATTGGCGTGACGGTGACGCAGACGCTGTTCAACGGCTTCAAGACCGCCAACAGCG
>DATHHQ010000411.1:0-3267 GCA_035490095.1 Bradyrhizobium sp. | reverse complement strand
AGATTCCTGGCTGAATCAGATGAATGACGTTATCGTTGGACACGGCATATCGCTCCTTCGGTGGAGAAGTGGAGGCGTCAAGCACCCCCACGATATGCCGCCTTTCCGATTCCCGCCGTCACCAACTTTCGGCGATAGCCCGGGGGAAAGATGTTTGGGTGGTTTGTTGGTATTGTGATCTCTGCTGTCGTCATGTCGTCTGGCGCGCTGTCTCAGCAGTCATTTCAGCAATTGGAAAGCGTAAGCCAGTTTGAGCAAGCACTGGCTGCCGTCGATGCGATAAAGCATCGCAAACACTTGCAATGCGTTATAGCCATCGCGAACAGAGCGCTTTGTCAGTGTCTTTCGCGGAAGCTGCCTGTGAACATTTACTTTCGCAGCTACGCCTCAATCGTCAATCAGAAAAAGGACGAGCTGGAGTACGGACAATTGTCCGCCGCGGATAAGACAATTGTGGACCAATGCGTCAGCGACAGTCGATAACCGCGAATTCGGCACCTCGGTTTGCGGCCTCGCCGGTCATCGTCGAGACGCGCCAGGGCGTGGACCGAGGCGTGGACTGGCCGAGATTGATCTACGCCGGTAACTTCGCGGCCCACCTTTTCGCCCAAACCCCGAGCGGAACGAGCAGGGCATAAAGTTCATGTCCGGTCGGCGTGGCGTGATAACCCTCGTGCGAATGCTCGACCAGGCCTGCTTCACGCAGTTCTTTCAGACGCGAATTGAGAACCGTCGGCGAGATCGCTTCGCAACGTTCCTGCAACTCCCGGAAGGTGCAGGGTCCGCCTTTGCTGAGGTTCCACAGAACGCCCAATGTCCAGCGTCGCCCCAGCAAGTCCAGGAGCGCCATGACGGGGACACCCGATCGTGAGCCTCGGACAGGTCTTCCCGGTTTTGGGGTTTGGCTCATGCGGGGCATCCTCAGGTGCTGCGGATGTCGCTACTCTATCTGTAGCTCCATCAGGAGTACACCGGATGCCCATTATTGCGCTCACTGCGGCACTCGGCGCTTCCTTGTGCTGGGCGGGCAAGCGTGACGGCTGGCCTTCGAAATTGCTATCGTCAAACTCCGGCGAAACGCCACGACGGAGCGATAGCACGATGTCCAGGACCACCCGCGCGACGCTGGCGCTCGCCAAACAGGGCGTCAAATTCACGCTGCACGCTTACGACTATGATCCCAACGCCGACCGCATCGGCCTGCAGGCCGCCGAGGCGCTTGGCATTGAGCCGCGGCGCTTGCTCAAGACCTTGATGGCGGAGGTCGACGGCAAGCCGGTGTGCGTTGTGGTGCCATCGGATCGCGAAGTCAGCATGAAGAAGCTTGCGGCGGCGTTTGCCGGCAAGGCCGCAAGCATGATGCGGCCGGCCGATGCCGAACGGCTGACCGGCTATCATGTCGGCGGCATTAGTCCGTTCGCACCGAAAAAGCGCGTGCCGGTGGCGATCGACCAGGCAGCCCTGGCCGAGACCAGCGTGTTTCTGAACGGCGGACAGCGCGGGCTACAGATCGAGCTCGATCCCAACGACGCCGTCAGGGCGCTCGATGCGACCGTGCAGGCGCTGACGGGGTGAGTGGGACCGGGCGCGCCCCGGCCCGCACGGCGGCGTGCAGCTCCGCATCATGGTTGAGTTCGGCGCGACGATACGGCTTCGATAAAAATTCGAATGCAAGAGACAACGGCGGGCCCGCGACAAGCAACGCGGCGCCCGCGATCAGTGCGGCGGACGGCGATCCCCAGGCGTCCTGCAGGTAGCCCGCAGCCAAAGGCCCAACAGCCATCAGGGCATAAAAGCACGTATAGAACACGCCAAATCCGACCGTGCGATCGCGCGGGGCGAGCACCTTCGACGGAAGCGAAAGGATCGCTCCGGACAATGGGCCGACAAAAACTCCGAATACCATGCAGGAGATTATCGGATGGACCGCGGCGACAAACAGCGCAAGTGCGGCGGCAGCGATCAGCGAGCAGACGACGATGGCTGCGATTGGCCTGCCCGAGCGGTGAACGAGGTATCCGCCCGATGGAATGGCCAGGATCGTGAACCAGATGGCGAGGCTGGTCAGCGATGCGGCGGCGGTAGACGACGATCCCTGCGCCACCATCAGCAGCGGCGCGTAGCTGAAGAACAGAACACAGGCGAGGTTCATCGCGCCAAACACCGTGCCGGCGACGAGGACCGGAACCAGCACGCCGCCGGGGAGCATGGAGCGGCCAACCACCGTCCGTTGCTTCTGCTCGGATGGCTCCGAAACAAAGACGAACGCGCCAAGTGCGGCGCCGGCGCAAAGCGCGCCGGATATCATCACGGCGGGCCATCCCCACAGCTGCGCGATATGGGCCTGGATCGGCAGCGCCAGCATCGCACCGAACGGCCAGCTTACTTGCAGGATCGACATCGCAAGGACGATTTCGCGGCTGTCGAACCAGTCGGTCGTCATCTTGGTGGCAACCAGCGCCACCATCGTTGCGCCGACGCCGCCGATGAGCCGCGCAACAAGCGCCCCCGTGAAGCCCTCGGAAGCGCCCAGCATCACTCCGGAAACCGCCATCAGCAACAGGCCGGCAAGGCCGAGCGTCTTGGCCCGAAAACGCTGGCCCAGCACCCCCGTCGGAAACGCGACAATCACGCCGGGCAACAGATAAGCGCCCAACAGCATGCCGATCTCAGAATAATCCATTGCCAGATCCTGCATCAGCATGCTTGAGGCGGATCCGACCGATTGAAACTGAAATCCGGTCGCCGCCCGTACCGCGAACAGCACCGCAAGGATCGTCCATCTTTGGCCGGGCATCGGCACGCCTCCCCGATCAATCCTGGTGTTCACCGCGCTTTGCGAAACCGGCGCTGAGGAATTTGGAAAATTCGGAAAGTTCTTCCTCGGAAATGTCGTGAATCGTGAGGCGAAGCTGCATGATCGTCAGATCGATCAGGTGACCGGCAAACGGAGCTCCCCTGGAAACGACTATCTTGCGTTGCTCCAGCAACACCGAAATGACATTACTCAGACAACGGGCACGGACTTCATCCATGTCGATGCCCCTTGGGGGTTCTCGGCGAAGTCGCCACCAGCCAGTCGCGCGTGGTGACGGTGTCGGCAAACAATTCGATGGCTTTCGTCGTTACGACGTGGACCGCCCTTGCATCGGCGTCGTGCCGGCCGCGGCTCACCGACGCATCGCTCAGAAACGTAACGTGGTGGCCTCGATGCGAGGCATCGATTGCGGTTGCGAGACACGTCTGTTCGGCCACCAGGCCGGCGAT
>DATHHQ010000410.1:0-6025 GCA_035490095.1 Bradyrhizobium sp. | reverse complement strand
GATCAACTTCGACTTCTGATGGTGCAGCATGATTAGTTTTCTGGTCGACAAGCTTCACGATGCGCGCTTCATGACCATGCTGCTGGCGGCTATCGCCGCCAGCGCGACCGCGTATACGCTGATCATGCCGCTGTTTGCAGGTGAAGGACTGGCGAAACGCATGAAGGCGGTCGCGAGCGAACGCGAGCGGATCCGGCAACGGGAGCGCGATCGTCTTTCCAAATCCGAAAAGGTATCGCTGCGGCAGTCGCCGAAGCAACTCGTCTCCAAGGTGGTGGAAGACTTCAACCTCGGAAAGTGGCTGGCGCAGGAGGCCGCGCGCCAGAAGCTCACCATGGCCGGCTATCGCGGGCAAGCGCCCTACGTCACATTCCTGTTCTTCCGGCTGGTCACGCCTGTGGTGTTTTTCGTTGGGTCGATACTGTATGTTTTCGTGATCTCGCACATGCAGAAGTCGATGCCGGTGAAGATCGGCATGTGCATCGGCGCGGCCTATCTCGGGCTGCAGGCGCCGATGATGTTCCTGAAAAACGCCATCTCAAAGCGCCAGCTCTCGATCAAGCGCGCATTTCCCGATGCGCTTGACCTGCTGCTGATCTGCATCGAATCCGGCATGTCGATCGAAGTGGCCTTCCGCAAGGTCAGCACGGAGATCGTGTCGCAGTCGGTTGCGCTCTCCGAGGAATTCACGCTGACCACGGCCGAGCTCTCCTATCTCCAGGACCGCAAGGTGGCCTACGAAAATCTGGCGAAGCGCACCGGCCTCGAGGGCGTGAAGTCGGTCTGTCTGGCCTTGCAGCAGTCGGAACGTTACGGCACGCCGCTCGGCCAGAGCTTGCGCGTCATGGCGCAGGAAAATCGCGACATGCGCATGAACGAGGCCGAGAAGAAGGCGGCCGCGCTGCCGCCGAAACTGACCGTGCCGATGATCCTGTTCTTCCTGCCGGTGTTGTTCGTCGTCATCCTGGGGCCGACCTACATCAAGGTCGCGGCAATGCAATGATCCTGACCGGCGCGGCAGACGGCCGAGTTGCGCCGAAAGCGACGGTTGGTCGCAAGGAAGGCTGGCGTGCCGGAGACCGTAAAGAATGGGAACAGTTTTCCCGCTTGAATGAGGGATTCGATCTCTCAAGCATGTCCGAAGATGCCCCACTGATCGGACATCACCGACGGCGACAAAATCGGCGCGAATGACCCGAAGCGGTCATGTTGTCTTGAACAAACCTCGTGTGAGCAGTCCGACATCGCATCCGACCAAAGCCCAATTGTGTCGGTGATAGGTCGAGCCGGATATTGGTATGAATGCCGGCAGAAAAACCTTGCCCGGTAGGGGAAAGAAAAGGTGTTCGAATGATGCCAGATAACCTCGCCCTGTTCGCCACGATCATCCTGCTGCTTCCGATGATTTATTTCCTGCTGGCGGCGCCCGCCTTTCTGCTGGTGAGGCTGGACATCCCACCTGTCGCCCAGCTGTTGCGCGCCATGTTCAGTGGCTATTTCCTGACGTTAGCCATTGCCGGTGTAATCGGGACGATAGTCGTTGCCGTGGATGGTCGCCTGGTTTTAGCCATTGGCATTGGCTTGATCGCGGCTTTCGCGGCCGCGTCGCGCCGCTGGTTTTTGCGGCAGATGGATGCCCGGCTTAGTGACAGAGATGCTGGCGATGCCGATGCCGTGCGTCGGCTGCGACGGCTGCATTGGGGCGGCATGCTGAGCAATGCGATCCAGCTTGTCGCTGTCGTGGCCAGCATTCCTTATATCGCTGTCCCGCCGTAGCGAACACGGTTTCTAACCCTTTCAATGCACTCGGCCCGCGGCTCCCGCGTCGATGGCCCGCCTGGTGATGGTCATCATGCCGTGGTCCTGCAGATCGGACGCGCGTTTCCAGGCGGCGAACAAGTTGTCCAGCTCGCGGGCGCGGCTGACGCGGGGCGCCGACCTGGCGGCGCGTGATGACGGCTTTGCTGCGCCGGGCGGAAGTGCGCCCAACGTTCAGCCCGACGATATCCTGGACGTTAGCGACCAGCCGGGACGGCTGAGAGGGCGGCCACCGGCACCGTGCCGGCGCCTACCTTCGGATTGTCCTTGCGGCTCAGCATCTGCTTCAGGTAGGCGACATTGGCCGCCGCCTCGTCGGCCGGCAGATCGGCTTTCACGATGGTTTCAGCTTCGGCAAAGCGGCCCTGCAGGCCAACCACCAGACCCAGATTCTGCCGTACCCGCGCGTCGGCTCGGGTGTTGGCGAAGGCCCGGCGAAGTATTTCCTCCGCCTTCGGCAGATCCCTGGAAAGAACATAGGAAAGACCAAGATTGGACAGGACCGAGGGCTCCTCGGGCGCGATCTTCAGGGCGCTGGCGTAATAGCCGCGCGCTTCATCGTGCCGGCCCAGTTGATCGAGCGCGGTTCCTTGCACCGAAAGGATTCGCCAATCGGGATTATCGGGCGAATGGGCGCGGGTGAGAACATCGAACGCCTGTTGGAAATTGCCATTGTCGGCAAGCGCCCGGCCATAAGCGGCGAGCAGTGGCTTGTTGCCGGGATGGGCGATGGTGGCCTGTTCGAGCACGGCGACGGCCTGGGTGCGCTGCCCTGTGGCGCGCAGCGCCTGGCCATACTTGAGGGCCGAGTCGGCGTCCTTGGGATTGGCGCGATAGCGTTCGCCGTAGGTCTCTGCCGAGCGCCGCGGGTCGGGGTCGGGGCTGGCGTCGGACTTTGACGATATCGATCCGGTGATGTCGGACATGGTCTGGCAGCCGCCAAGGCCAACGGCCAAAATCGCCGCCATGGCGGCGGATGCAAGAAGCCGGGCGACACTGGACTGCTGGCGCATGGAGCTTTAACTCACGATATCAAGCGGATGGTTGGGGCCGAATGCCTTCAGCAATAGGCTGTTAACCCTAATACTGGGTTAAAATTGCCGCCTGCGCGCAAGGCGAGCGGCCGCACGCGAGGGCCGCCATCCGGTTGCGCCAGAATTTTGAATCCGGATGCGTGTCGTTCGCTACCAAAGCTTCCGAATGAAGTTGCAGCTGCCGAGTTCAGCCCGCCCCATCAATACTCGATGGCGAGACGCTTCCTGATTTCATCGATCCGTTTGTCGAGTGCGTCGAAGCGTGCGTGAAGGCTTCTGTCGTGAAGGTAGAAGATATATCCCACGACCAGAAACCCGAAAATCCAGTGGTGGGTTTCCACGTAGGCCAGCACCTGCTCAATCACGTGACCGACGGTAGCAACAATTTCCCACAAGACGTCCATCGCGTTCCCCACTTTCGAGAAAATGACATTCTAACTTTGGAAGACTGTAGCTGATGGGCGAGGTGTTGGCCCAGCATCCGATCAGTTGTGATGCTTGCGAAATCAGGCGTGAAATCACGATGCCGCGTCCGAAGCAAATCGCTCCTTAACTTCCGGGATGTGTGATAGTCGAACAGGCGGAACAGGACGCCCTCAATGTTACAAAATCTCTCCGGCCGGATCGCGATCGCGGCTTTCCTGCTGGCAGCCACGGCAACATCATTTGCGGCACCGGTACAGGGCAAGGCGCACGTGGCGCGTCACTGGCACGGCTATGGTTTCTTGCCCGGCTACCGCACACCCGAACGGATCGAATGGGAGGAGGCTCGGAATCGCCGGCGAGTCTATTGGTATGGCGGCCCCGGCTTTTATCGGGGCCGCTGGAACGGCGGCGGGTTCGGCCCCTGCTGGACCCAGACCCCAATCGGCAATGTATGGAATTGCGGTCGATAGCGGATCGCGGCCCACCTAATACGCAACGGCCTCAGCTGATGACACTGAGGCCGCTTGGTCCTGGATCGATAGATACATCCGCAGTTCGGGCCGTGACCGGTTCAGACGCAGTGCCGCACAACCGCAATCACTCGCAGACCGAAACGCGGCGTATTCGCCAACCGTAGGCTGTCCAGACGCGTCGCCGAACCGCATAGCAAGCGCCCGCGTCGCCATAATAGGGATAGTAGCCGCCGTAGGGATAGCCACCGTAGCCATACGGTCCGTAAAGGCCGCCCAGACCCAAACCCAGGCCAAACCCCAATCCTGCGCCGCGAAAGCCGCCACCACGGAAGCCGCCGCCGCGGAAACCACCACCACCACGGAAGCCTCCGCCACCCCGACCTCCACCGCCGCCACGAGCAAGCGCGGACGTAGTGGAGGCGCCCAACAACAGAGCTGACGCGCCGATGATGCTGAGGCCATAGATGCAGAGCAACGCCATCACCGCCAAACCGCGCGTCAGGATATTGCGGTAACTCGTTCGGTTGTTGGCCATGGTTCCCTCCCTCGCCATCCTGTTCACACAGGCAAAACTCGTTATCAAAAAAGGTAAGTTTGAGTCACGCTTTCGGTCAAATCACCTCGACGTCATCTTCGCCAGGTTCTAAGCGGCGCTCAAAGCCCGCCAAACGCCGCCGCGGGTTTCGCCGCGTTCAGACTGGTCTGACGTGGTAAGCCATTGTAGAAGCAAAAAGAGCCCAGCGTATGGCCAATAGCCACTCCGGCGCCTCTGTCGCTGTCCCGTTTCAATGGAAGGCCTCAAGAAGCATGCACTCCGTGTTCGAGACCGCGCCAGGCCCATCAGCCGTTCCCATCACATTTGCGACCAAGGCGACATGGGACGCGATCTGCGCGGATCTTCCGGCGCAGGCCCGGCAGTTCGCGCTGGCCAATGGCTTTGCGGCCAAGCCCGGGGCGTGTCTGACGCTGCCCGCCTCGGATGGCCAAATCGCGCAGGTCGTATTCGGCCTGGAGGACGAGACCAGCAAATACCGCGACCTGTTCCGGCCCGGCTCGTTGCCGGGCCTGTTGCCGGCGGGCGTCTATCGCTTCGCCAATGCGCCGCACGACACCCGTCTTGCCGCGCTTGCGTTCGCGCTCGGCAGTTATCGCTTCCAGCGCTATCGCAAGGCGGATGCCCCTGGTGTCAAGTTGGTGCCGCCCGACGGCATTGACGTTGCGGCCATTACGCGAATAGCGGAAGCGGCAGGACTTGCCCGCGATCTCATCAACACGCCGGCGAACGACATGGGGCCGGAGGAACTGGCGTCGGCCGCGCAAGAGCTTGCACAGCGCTTCGGTGCCAAGTTCGACTGCATCGTCGGCGACGATCTGACCCGACAGAACTTTCCGCTGATTCATGCGGTGGGGATGGCGTCGTCGCGCGCGCCGCGGCTGATCGATTTGAGCTGGGGCGATCCCGCTCACCCCAAGGTGACCCTGGTTGGCAAGGGGGTCTGTTTCGATACCGGCGGGCTGGATCTGAAACCATCCAGCGGCATGCTGATCATGAAGAAGGACATGGGCGGGGCCGCCAATGTGCTGGCGCTGGCGCTGATGGTGATGGATGCCAGGCTCAAGGTACGCTTAAGAGTCTTGATTCCAGCGGTCGAGAACGCGGTCGCCGGCAACGCCTTCCGTCCGCTCGATATCTTCACCTCGCGCAAGGGCCTTGGCGTGGAAATCGGCAATACCGACGCCGAAGGCCGGCTGGTGCTGGCCGACGCGCTGGCACTCGCCGACGAGGAGAAACCCGATCTGCTGATCGATATGGGCACCCTGACCGGCGCGGCGCGGGTGGCGCTGGGTCCCGATTTACCGCCCTTTTACACCAACGATGAGACACTGGCGCTGGATGTCGCACGCTGCGCCAAGGAGGAGAACGATCCGTTGTGGCGATTGCCGCTGTGGCCACCCTACGATGCCTGGCTCGATTCGAAAGTCGCTGACATCAACAACGCGCCGTCGGGCACCTTCGCCGGCTCCATCACCTGCGCCCTGTTCCTGCAACGCTTCGTCGAGGATGCAAAGACCTGGCTGCATGTCGATATCTACGGCTGGACGCCCTCGGCGAAGCCGGCGCGGCCCGAGGGAGGCGAATGCCAGGCCGCGCGCGCGATCTACAAACTGCTGAGCGAACGCTATGGATGATCCGCGGCTGACCCCGGCGCGACCCGACCTCGCCGCGAAATATCTCGAAGGCAGGATCGAGGCCAAGCGCTTTGTCACCGGCGA
>DATHHQ010000409.1:0-4116 GCA_035490095.1 Bradyrhizobium sp. | reverse complement strand
GGCATGGTGAACAACCGCAGGGCGTTCGCAACGCATCTTCCGGGCGTCGATCATATCAGCCATACCCATGATCTCGCCCGCAACGCGTTCTCCAGGGGGCAGCCGGCGCACGGCGCGGAACTCGCCGACGACGTCGAGCGCCTGGTCGCGCTGCACGGGGCTGAAACGATCGCGGCTGTTATCATCGAGCCGGTCGCTGGCTCGACCGGCGTGCTGATCCCGCCGCAGGGTTATCTCCAGCGCCTGCGCGCGCTGTGCGACAAGCACGGAATCCTTCTGATCTTCGATGAAGTGATTACCGGTTTCGGCCGCCTTGGTACGCCATTTGCCACCAATTACTTCGGCGTCACGCCTGATCTCATCACTTCCGCCAAGGGAATCACCAACGGCACGGTTCCGTTGGGCGCGGTGTTTGCGAGCCGCAAAATCCACGATGCGCTGATGACCGGTCCGACCGGCCAGATCGAGCTGTTCCACGGCTATACCTATTCCGCGCACCCGGTGGCCTGCGCGGCCGGGATCGCGACGCTGGAGATCTACCAGAAAGAGGGGCTGCTCACCCGCGGGGCGGCGCTGACCGATTATTGGCAGGACGCGATGCATTCGCTGCGCGGCCTGCCGAACGTGATCGATATCCGCGCTATCGGCCTCGTCGCAGGTATCGAACTGTCGTCGCGGCCGGATGCCGCCGGTGCACGCGGCTACGACGTCATGGTCGACTGCTTCAACCACGGTCTTGTGCTTCGAAACTCCGGCGACGCCCTCGCAATGTCGCCGCCGCTGATTGTCGAGCGCGCCCATATTGATGAAATGGTGTCGATCCTCGGTGACGCGCTGAAGCGCGTGGCCTGAACCTTGCTAAGCTTTTGGCCGCCGCGCAGATTTTCGTGTTGACGGAACAGCGACCGCGGCGGGAGCGCAGACGATCGTGAAGGTGCTGATTCTGGGCGGCGGTGTCATCGGCGTGACGACCGCTTATTATCTCGCCGGTGCCGGACACGAGGTTACGGTGGTCGACCGCCAACCGGAGCCCGGGCTGGAGACCAGCTTCGCCAATGCCGGCGAGGTGTCGCCCGGCTATGCTTCGCCCTGGGCCGGCCCTGGCGTACCGATCAAGGCGATCAAGTGGCTACTGATGAAGCATGGTCCGCTGGTGATCCGGCCGAAACTGGATCCCGCGATGTGGGCGTGGCTCATCAAGATGCTGCGCAACTGCACCTCAGCGCGGTATGCGGTCAACAAGAGCCGCATGATCCCGCTCGCTGAATATAGCCGCGATTGCCTGCGCGCGCTGCGTGCGGAAACTGCGATTCGCTATGACGAGCGCAGCCGCGGTACCCTTCAGTTGTTCCGCACGCAGGCCCAGGTCGATGGGACTGCCGGCGACATCGCCGTGCTGAAGCAGTATGGCGTGCCGTATGAGGTTCTCGATCGCGACGGCTGTGTCGGTGCAGAGCCGGCGCTCGCCGCGGTGAAGCACAAATTCGCCGGCGGACTTCGGTTACCGCAGGACGAGACCGGCGATTGCCACATGTTTACGCAGGCGCTCGCGGCCCGCGCCGCCAAGTTCGGCGTTCAGTTCCGCCTTGGGACAACGGTCGAGCATCTGATAGCGGGCGCCCCAGGGATCATCGGTGTTGCAACCAGCGCGGGCGTGTTTCGGGCCGACGCCTATGTGGTCGCGCTCGGGAGCTGGTCGCCGCGGCTGCTTCGCCCGCTCGGCATTTCGATCCCGGTCTATCCGGTCAAGGGCTACTCCATCACCGTGCCGATCGCCGACCCCGGTGCGGCGCCGGTATCGACGGTGATGGATGAAAGCTACAAGGTGGCGCTCACGCGGCTCGGCGATCGCATCCGCGTCGGCGGCACCGCCGAGGTTTCAGGCTATTCGAGCAAGCTTCATCCGGCGCGGCAGGCAACGCTCGATCATTCCTTGACCGATCTGTTCCCGCGCGGCGGCAGGCTGGCGGACGCCACCTTCTGGAGCGGCTTGCGGCCAATGACTCCCGACGGTCCGCCGGTGATTGGTGCAACCCGTTATTCCAACCTCTATCTCAACACCGGGCACGGCACGCTCGGCTGGACCATGGCGTGCGGTTCGGGGCGTGTGCTCGCGGATTTCCTGTCGGGTCGCAAACCCGAGATCGATACGGCTGAACTCGCGCTGGCCAGATATGAGAATCGTTTCGGCTGATTTCGGACCGATGTCGTTCCTGCACAAAAAATGAGGCGCCGGAACCGCAGCTCCGAGGCGCGCAACCGCAACGAGATACATCCGCTCGCTACCGCGCTAGACTGCCATAAGCTTTAGTAGACGCGGCGATGCCGCCGATAATCAGCGGGTACTTGCGCGCTGGCAAAATATGGATTGACGACGCACTGGGCGGAGCGGCCCGATGCCGACGCGTTGCACTGAGGCAGGGACGTGTAGCGGCATTCGTAATAGCTGCCCCCCCGGCCGTACACATGCAGGCAAACCGGATAAGACGGATCGTACGTCTGGGCCCGAGCAGGCGCCGCCGTCGAAACCATCGCGATCGTCAAAATTACCAAAGCCGGAATGCGCATCAGAGCCTCCTTCGGGATATGCGCGGCGCGGCACACCGTTCGCGCTCGCATTGCATCTTCCGTTCCGGCCTGGCCGGATTTTCAGATCGCCAGCAGACAGGTCGCTTTGTTCCCAGTCAATTCACGTTCGCGCGTTGGGGCAGGCCGAGTGTTGCAGAGCTGGCTCGGGGGATAGGCATACGCTGCAAGAATTTCGGTTGGCGTGGCCTTCTTTTCGACGCATGCCAAGCTACTATCGAAGGTTGTACCTGTTTTGCGTGGAGTAGCACCGTCATGACTGATCTTGAAACGAAAGCAGAGAAGTACAAAACCAAGGCCGCCCAGTGTGAAGAGTGGGCTCTGCAGGCGCCGGTCGGGCCCCAGCGGCACTTGTATGAGGTGCTTGCCCATTACTACGGCGAGTTGGCAACGAACTTCCGGCAAGTCATCGAAAAACGTAAGGCCGCGTAGCTCTGCTGCCAGCTTTCCGACTTCAGTCTTGCGTCTGTCGCCGTTGCCTGCGCGCGCGCCATGTGCATCGCGAGATCAAATGCGGTACAAGCGTGTGCAACAAATGCGCGATGATGAACTGGTGCCGCTGATTTGCCCGACGTGTCAAATGCTTTCGCGGGATCGCCAAAACCATCCAATGCCGTAACCGCTTGGCTACTTTGCATGGGGTTGTTTTCGATATTTTTGGTTGAGCGTGCGGCGGGCCTCCGCCGACCAAAAAACAGCTTACATGGAACCTTGTTACAAAAACCAATGAAGCCAATATGATAGACCACCGCACGCTCACGCGCGCGTTGACAGGTGGCCTTAAAGAAATACGCTGCCCGTAAATCGCAATAGCGGCCCAGGGCGACTGGAGCACGACGGGGAAGAACGTCCACCATGGTTTCGCAGTCGGCACTACCGCGACGTCTGCTGGGGCGGACCGCGATTCAGGTTTCGGCGCTTGGCTTCGGCACCGCGCCGCTCGGTGATCTCTATCGGCAGCTGGATGACGGCAGGGCCATCGCCGCGGTGGAGCGTGCGTTGGCGCTGGGCATCAATCTGATCGACACCTCTCCGCTTTATGGGCACGGCCTGTCCGAGCATCGCTGCGGCACAGCGATCAGGCGGCTGCCGCGCGACCAGATTGTGCTCTGCACCAAGGTCGGCCGCTGGATGGATCCGTTTCACGGGCGGGGCAATGGCTCCGGCTTTTCCGGTGGCCAGCCACACCGGGCAGTGGTCGACTATTCCTATGACGGCACCATGCGTTCGGTGGAGCAGTCGATGTTACGCCTTGGCACCGACCGGCTGGACCTGCTGCTGATCCACGATGTCGATGTCTGGACCCACGGCGCCGATGCAATTGAGGAACGGTTTGCCGAAGCGATGGCCGGCGCCTATGTGGCACTCGACCGGCTTCGCAGCGAGGGTGTGGTCGCAGGCATCGGGATCGGCGTGAACGAGGCCGAGATGTGCGTGCGTTTCGCGCAGGCGGGATCGTTCGACACCATGCTGCTGGCCGGCCGCTATTCCCTGCTCGAGCAGCCCGCGCTCGCGCATTTCCTGCCGCTC
>DATHHQ010000408.1:0-12683 GCA_035490095.1 Bradyrhizobium sp. | reverse complement strand
CCACGACTTGAGACTTACGGTCTTTTTGGAAGTTGTAGACCGCTTGGCCGAGCTGCGTGAACGAGCTTGGCGTCCGCCAGCCTTCTTGCGCTTGGGCCTCTTGCGGTCGCGCCGGAAGGTCAGAGCGCTCTCGGCGGCTGCAACCGCGTCGCGCTTGCGCTGCAAGAATTTGTCTCGGGCATATTCGAGAGCGACAGCGCGCCTGACCACCTCCGGCCGGACCGCGTCCATTGCCCTAGCCGTACCGGTCTTTTCTCCCTCGCTTGAGAACAGATTGGGATAGACGAACGCCATCGCCGAATAGCTGCGCGTCAGCTGGGGTATCACCAGGCTGGCAAGCGCAAGCGCTATTGCGACAAACGCTGCACTGAGCCTCCACTGTCGGCCAATGCACCGTACCGTATCGGCGAGAAGTCGTTCGCAGTGCGCTCGAAAATGAGAGTACTCCAACGAAAAATCGGATCGCCTGTCCGGATCGACCTTCACAAGGCTCATAGCGATCCACTACTCGATAAGATTGTGCCGATGGACGGCTCTTTGGACAGCATGTGCGTCTCAAAGGTGTTACCCCCAAGGAGCGGGCGCCGGAGCGGGTGCCGCCGCAGTAAGTGGTTTGCACCGCCCGATACTCCGAGGCGGTACCGTCGGCGCTTCGTTGACTTCGCGTGCCGTGGCTCACACGCTGAGCTTCATGCTGCGCCTGCACAACGAGCCTACGGTGCTGAGATGAAAACGGTCCTCTTTTGCGGAGGCCTCGGAACCCGCATCAGGGATGTGTCCGAAACCATTCCCAAGCCGATGATCCCGATCGGCGACAAGCCGAACTCGTGCCATCTGATGCACTACTACAGCGAGTTCGGCCACAAGGACTTCGGGCTGTGCCTGGGCTGCAAGGCCAATATCGTCAAGGATTTCTTCCTGAACTTCAGGCCGCAGGCATACGTCGACCGCGTCACGGGCTTTGGCGGCAAGGTGGAGCTTCTCGGCGATCCACAGGAGAACTGGCGGATCGCCATGGCCATGATCGATACTGGCATCTGGCGGAATATCGGCGAGCGCCCGTGGGCCGTCCGCGAGCATGTCGCAGGCGAAGCGATGTTCTATGCCAATTACTGCGACGGCCTCTGCGACGTCGCCGTCCGGCCGTCGTTCAGCCTCCACCTGGTCGAAATGCCACCCAGTGGAAAAGTACAGTGATCGAGGCCGACCAGCTCATGGCCTTCCGGCACGAAGGTTTCTGGCGCCCGATGGATACGCTGAAGGACAAGCAGGTCCTCGAGGATCTCGTCGAGAAAGGCGTGATGCCGTGGCATCTCAATGGAGCGCCACGGTTCTCGGTCAGCGGCGCGCAGAGGAAGATCCAGTGAAGGCCCTGGGGCTCGCAAAACCCGGCGAACGCCTCTCCGTACTATGCATCGGCGCTCATTCGGACGACATCGAGATCGGCGCTGGCGCCACCATCCTGGGCTGGATCGATCGAGGCGTGCAGCTGGATGTTCATTGGGCGGTGTTGAGCGCCCTCGGCCCGCGCGCCGACGAGGCGCGCTCGTCCGCCAGCGCGTTCCTAGGCAATGCGAGCCGCGCCGTCATCGACCTGGCAGAGTTCCGGAACGGGTACTTTCCTCATCAGGGAGCCGACATCAAGGATTGGTTCGAGGCGTTGCGCACGCGCACTTCGCCCGACGTGATTCTGTCCCATTGGCGGCACGACGCGCATCAGGATCACCGCGAAGTTTCCCGGCTGACCTGGAATACCTTTCGCGACCATACGATCCTCGAATACGAGATCGCCAAGTGGGATGGCGATGCGGGGCAACCGAATGTCTACCTGCCAGCCAGCAGGACCGTGATGGAGCGCAAGACCAGGCTTCTGCAGCAGCACTTCGGCTCGCAGCGCGCAAAGGACTGGTTTGACAACGAGGTTTTCATGGGGCTCGCGCGTCTGCGCGGCATGGAATGTCGCGCGCCGGAAGGCTTCGCTGAAGCCTTCCACGCAAGAAAGCTCATGATGGAGTGATCGAAGGGCGAGACGGCAGACCGAGGCGCGCAGTATCTGCGGTTTGCAAAGCCGACGCCGACCGCAGGGCGGGGCAGACGCCTTCAAGCTCCTGACCAGACTGGGCGATGCCGCTCTCGGAAACCCTCTCGAGCCAGATTTCCCGCCACCACAGGAAGATCGCGCGGGGACAAAGTATCCGTTTGCCGCTGTAGAGGGACTGGCAATAAACACCGTCGAGTATGATCGCCGGCGTCTTCATCTTGCGCATCTTCCCAGTCTTTTCATCGATGAAGCGCTCGATGCGCGTCCGTACCCTGAACACCTTGCCGCAATAGGGGACAAGCTCTGCGTTGAATCCGAGGCCACGGTTGTAAGACGACGCGTCCACCGTCTCGAGTATCTGCTCGTAAGATTTTACCCGCACCAGCTCGCCCGGCTTCAGCTCCAGATCGAGCCTGGGATGGGGCTGGCCAGCTGCAATCTTGCCCGGTTTGTCGGGGAACGGCAGGCCTCCACGGATGGATTGGACCCGATCGTACAACCAGCGCGACGCGGCACCCCAGCGCCGTGAACGCGCCAGCGTCGGGTAGTAGTAGAGCAGATAAAGAATGCCCCGCAGCACCGCGCGCCCGGAATGGTTGCCAGAGCGATAGGCTTCAATGTACGGCGCGGGGTCCCATACCTTGAGCGGGCTGGTGGCTTCCAGCACCTGGGTGGCTTGGCACGAGTAGCGGAGATCGCCGTCGGGACCGCGATATGTCGTTGCCGCGGTCAATCGATCCTCGGTGCAACCGCCGGCGCGGGCACGCTCCTGCGAGTCGATCGAGCCGAGGCGCTTGAGCCACGCGTCCTTCCAAAACATCAGGCATCCTGCCTGGCAGCCTCCGTACATCCGACCATCACAGCGGTGCTCGAGATGAACCGTGCCGCTAAGGCGGCGGGGTACGTAGACCACACCCGCAGGTCCGCTCATCTCACAGCAGGTTTTTCCTGCGTGTTTGAGCACCTGGAAGCGCTGGCCGCAGTACTGCAGCATCTGCGGCATGAAGGGCAGGCCTTCAAGACGCCCATTCCCGTCCAGCGTCGCAAGGATCTCTTCCTTGCTCCGCACCTCGACCCAATCGCCTGCCCCCAACGTCATGACCATGTCTCTCTCAGCGACCATCTCTCGGCTGTCTATGTGAGCACTGTCTCGCGCTGCCCCGGCGCCATTGCTCCTCGCGCCACCGGGCTATCCAGCAGATCCTGCAGCCACGTCTCTCCGCGGAACTTGCGGTACTGCTCGGCTCTCAGTCGATCGGCCAGGCGCCCGGCCGGTAAAACGACGTCGTCGTAAGTGATGACGGAATCCTTCGCGATGTCCCGCAGCAGCTTGCAGCCTTCCACGAGGCCTTGCGGCAGGTATCGTCCCCCGGACATCTCTTCGACATTGGCGGCCTCACCGTAGGTCATGTACATGCCGTAGTCGTCGAGCACCTCTCCTGCCTTGAGATCGCGCTTGGCGACGGCACATACCTCCACCACCGGACCAGCCAGGGACCGCGATACAGGGTCGCGGAACAGGCACGTGCGGGCGATGGCGGTGGGAACCTCCAGGTTGCAGAGATGATATGGGATAAAGAAGGAATAAAGCGGGCCAGGGCCCATCTTGTACAGGTTGAGATAGTGCGCCTGCTTGGGGTCGGGATGTTCGGCCAGGCAGTAAACCTTGGTCAGCGGCGTCCCCACCACATAGTCAATCGCGCCGCCGAGCCTGCGCAGTTCCTCGAGATCGTAGATCTCGCCAATCTTCAGCACGTCGCCATGATAGTCCAGGCCGCGAGACATGCCCCGTGACAGCACCTTGAAGCCGGTGGCGTTGGCGACAACAGCTTGTTCGAAGCTTACCTTCGACCCGTCGGCAAAGCTCGTCACCATCGTGGGATTCTGCCCCCATTTCTCGGCGAACCCTTTCTGTGTCGTCGGATTGCGGTAGCGATCCTGAAGACCCTTGACGTTGCCGAGCAAGCGGGGCGTGAGACCCAGCCCTTTGACCCAACGGTATAGGTTCATCTGGATGCCCGGCTCGTCGCCCTCGCAGGCCGTAAAAATGACGCCGTGCCTGTCGGCGTAAGTCTGGAGAATGGGCCCGATCGTCGCGTCGAGCTCGGCATTCATCAGGACGACATCCTTGCCGTGCTTGAAGGCCTCAAGAGCCACGCGAGCGCCGAATTCCACGGACCCGGTGACATCCACGAGTACGTCGATGTGGTCGCTGCGCGCGATGAGCATCGCATCCTCGGTCGCTACGGGCTTCGACTGCTCGATTGCAGCATCGAGCCGCAGCTGGGAATCGGCAACGGCAACGTCTTCGAAGCCCGAATAGTGAAATACGTCGACGGCTCTTTTCACCCGACGGTTCGATATCGCCGCTACGCGCATGCCCGGCGTGCTGTGCGTAATCTGATTGGTGAGGCCCTGACACATAAAACCGGCGCCGATGATGCCGACACGGATGGGATTATTCTTGTCCGCCCGCTCCTTGAGTGCGGTATCGACGATCCACATGGCTCGCTCCTTTAAATTGCGTTAGTAGTGAACTGCATCCCTACGAGAGGGCTCCGACAGCTTTCGGCCGGGCTAGGGACATTCGGGCAGTCAATTCGCCTTCGATGTTCTCTAGCAGCGCGAAATTGCTGTCCTTGGCGGAAACCGCAGCGACGGGCAGCGGCCATGCAATGGCCAATCGCGGGTCATTGTATCGAAGCCCGCTTTCGGCGCTCGGCGCGTAGAAGGTGCTTGCCTGGTAAAGAATGGCGGTCCCGTCCTGCAATGTCTGGTAGCCATGAGCGAAGCGGCCGGGAACATAAAGCGCTCCCTGACCATCGCTGGTGAGCTCGACGGCCACGTGTTCGAGGAAGGTCGGGCTCTCAGGCCGCAAATCGACGATCACGGCGAGCATTGCGCCATGCATGCACCGCACGAGCTTCGCCTCAATGGCCGGCGGATACTGGAAATGCATGCCCCTGAGCGTCCCTCGCTTGACGCTCACACCCACGTTCGTCTGTGCGACGTTGGCCTCCAGTCCCAGCGCCTCGAACTCCTTCTGGCAGAAGACGCGCGCGAAGAAGCCGCGCTCATCCCCGCGACGTTCGGCATCAATTATGTACGCGCCTTTGAGCTTGGTTTCGCTGAAGATCATGTCCCACTCCCTTGAAGCGCCATGGCCGCGTCGATGGTCCGCCGATTTGCAATCGTCGCGCTGACCCTTTCAGGGCGTTGTCCTGGTGCCAGCACTGTCGTTCCATCATCAAGGTGGTTTGCGGACATGACCTGTCGTCCATCGAAAATGACGGGCGAGCGCATGCGTGAGGTGATATCGGCCCAATCGAGCTGCCGGTACGCGTCCCAGCCCGTGGCAATCACGATCGCGTCGGCACCGCTTGCAGCAGTGGCGACGTCGGGGGCCTGGGTGACGCCAGTCCCCAGTTGGTCTCGTACAGCATCAATCCGCACCAGAGGATCGTGCACTACGACTTCGGCGCTGCGACGCAACAGAAGCTTCGAGATGCGTACGCCGGGCGATTCGCGCACATCGTCGGTTTCAGGCTTGAAAGCAAGGCCGAGCACGGCAATGCGTTTGTCGCGCAACACGCCGAAATGACTGGCAAGCAGGTCCACTACGCGGCCGGCTCGCTCCTCGTTGATCTTGAGCACCGAGCTCAGGATAGGCACCTCGGCGCCTTGGTTGAGTGCAAATGCGCGAAGCGCTCTCAGATCCTTGGGAAAGCAGCTCCCACCAAAGCCGATGCCGGCTCTGAGATACGTCACGGCGCCGGCAAAGCGCGACTTGCCATCGCCGTTGGGCGCACCCCAACACTTGTCGAGATGGACGCCACGCATGACGGTTCCCTCGTCCAGACCGGAAACGGTCTCGCAGATGCCAGCGATCTCGTTGGAAAAGGAGATCAGCGTCGCCTGCAACGCATTCGCGGCATACTTGACCATCTCGGCGTTGCGCGGTGTCGTTTGCAGGATCGGGCAATTGAATTTTGCATAGACGTCGGCCAGAATCGCGCCGGCGCGCGCGGTGCTCGCACCGATGACGATGCGATCAGGCTTGGTAAAATCCTCGACCGCACGCCCTTCGCTCAGAAACTCTGGATTCATGGCCAGGCCGAAATCACGACCACTGACCATGCCCGATGCAGCCTCGAGCTCGCCGCGGACTACCGTATCCGTCGTGGTCGGCACGACCGTGCTCTTGACCACGACGACGTGGTAGGTGCCGATCGTCGGCAGCTGGCTGCCGATGTCCTGTGCGGCCTGGCGAATATAGCTGAGATCGATGCCCGTTTCATTGGAGGGCGTGCCGACGGCAATGATCGACACATCGGAGCCGCGCAGGCTGTCCTCGAGGTTGGTCGACGCCAGGAGACGCCCCGCGGCACGCTGCTCCACAAGCAGCTCATCCAGTCCGGGTTCGTAAAAGGGAGCGCTGCTGCGCTCGATCACCTCGATCTTGCGCTTGTCGCGGTCTACGCACGTCACGGTATGGCCGACGGCGGCCAGACCGACACCTGTTACGAGGCCAACGTAGCCCGTTCCGACGATGGTGATTTTCATGGCTTGCTTCCGCGCGGTCTCATGCCGCCACCATTTCGCGGGAATGCTCGCGGTAGAACTCGAAAGTCCGAGCCAGGCCGGTACGCAGATCGACGGTCGGCTCGAAACCGACATGTGACCTAACCTTCGTCAGGTCTGGACAGCGGCGGCTTGGGTTGTCGATCAGGTACTGGGCGTCGTCGCTCTTGCGAAACTGCACTTCGAGCGGCTGTCCCGGGCGGCCGGCGATCTCGGCCATCAGGCGCGCCACGTCGAGCATGGAGCGCTCCTCTGAATTGCCTACGTTGTAGGGCTCCGCCGGCTCACCGAGCACGAGCACACCGAGGCTTCCCGCGATGAAATCGCGCACGTAACAGAACGAACGGGTGGGACTTCCGTCACTCAGAAGAACGATCGGGCCGCCGCCAAGCGCTGCGGACATCATATCGGGTACCATGCGTCCATCGTTGAGACGCTGCCCCGGCCCATAGACGTTGAACGGACGTACAATCTTGGATGGAACTTTGCGCTGCGCCCAGAAGCTGATGCAAAGCGTCTCGCCGAGGCGCTTTGATTCGTCGTAACAGGCGCGCGGTCCTGTACAGGACACATGCCCACGATAGTGCTCCGGCGTCGGGATGAATTGAGGATCCGGGTCGCCGTAGATCTCACTTGACGAGAAGAAGAGCATGCCCTTAGCGCCGTGCGCTTCAGCAAGGTCCAGCATCCGCCACGTGCCGTTGACATTCGCGTCGATCGTCTCGAGCGGCCGCGGCCGGTAGTAAACGGGCGATGCCATGCTTGCGCAGTGAATGATCCAGTCGAACTTCCGTCCCCAGTCTGTCTTATCCACCACGTTAGCGGTCCGGAACTCGATGAAGGGGTTGTTCTTCAGATGTGCAAGGCGATCGGCGTCCGTGGCGATAAAGTTGTCGGAAGCGACAATGTTGGCATTCAAACTCGGCGACGCGCGATTGAGCACCGAGAGGATGTCCACGATGTAGCTGCCCAAGAATCCGGAGGCGCCAGTGACGAGGATGTTGCTGCCCGCCAACCGGCTAAACACGCCGGGAATGGTCGCCCTCATCACTTCGGCATCTTCGTGAATGATCTTGCCCGCTCGAATCATGTACCACGCCCTCTCATTCAAGTTGACTGATTGCGAGGAAGAGCGCCGCCGCGGAACGACTCCGATATCGGCGATTCCCTCGCATTCTCTGACTGTTCTGATTGTCAGGTATAAAGAATTGTGGTGCCGGGCGAAGGTCAATAAGGTTGGCGGTTCCTAACTCAAAAGGGTTACCGCCAGCGGTCAGCAGGGCGGGTGCGGGGACGTCACAAATGAGCCGTCCCGGAAGCTCGTTGGCTCAGCTGCTGCCTCTGATGCCCCATTGGCGCTACGCGCAACCTTGTCCATCGTTTGGACGTCGGACCGGAGACCGCGGACTAACTCACGCGGTTGGCGGTCCGCTGCTCACAGTACGGAACCAAGCGCATGGCTCTCTCTACCCAACATTTCCCGCGGCTTTCGATCGGCTTGCCAGTCTACAACGGCGAGCGGTACCTCGCCGAAGCGTTCGGCTGCTTCCTGGCGCAGACCTTTCAGGATTTCGAGATCATCGTTTGTGACAACGCGTCGACGGACCATACCGCCGAGATATGCCGGACCTTTGCCGAGCGCGACCCACGCATCCGCTATCACCGCAATGAGAAAAACCTCGGCGCGCTTCCCAATTACAACAGAGTCTTCGGGCTCTCCCGATCACCTTTGTTCAAATGGATAGCCCACGACGATTTGTATCATCCACGCTATTTGGAGAGTTGCGTCCGTATCCTGGATGAACATCCGGACGTCATCCTGTCCCATTCCAAGACCGCGTTTGTGGACGATCACGGCGAGTCTTTCCCTGGCGAGCCAGCGACGGGACGCTACATCGACCCGCGAACGGGCATCACCCAGACGGCGGACAGCCCCATGGTAGCCGACAGCCCAGTCGCCATCTTGCGGTTCTGGCAGGTTCTGTCAGGCGCTCGCTGGGGTACACACATGTTCGGCGTCATGCGACGTGACGCGCTGCAAAGGACACGTCTCATTCCGAATTTTTCCGGAGGAGATCGCGCGATGTTGGCGGAGCTTGCGCTCCTTGGCCGGTTCCGGTGCGCAAACGAGGTGCTTTTCTCGAAACGCTTCCACGAAAGTGCCTCGTGCCATCTCAACGAACAAGAGCTCTTGGGATGGATGAGCACGGACGGCGAGGCGTATTCCCGCAGGGTGCGGCAGCTCAAAACATATTTCTCAACGCCGCGCGGGAAGCCTGTCACGCTAACCACAAAGGTTGGCTGCGTTGGGCTCGTCGCAGTGCATTCCGCAAAAACTGCGGTCCAGGCAGCCGTTGGCAAAGATGCACGCCGGGCGGCTCAGGGATTGGCGTGGCGTACAAGCAATTCGACCAGGACGTAAGTTGACTCGCGCACAGGAGTGCACTCATGTCCGCGCATAGGCCCCGGCCATCGAGGTCGGAGACTTGGAAAGGCGGCGCCCTTGTGGAGGAGCAAACCAGAATGCAACAACAGGGTGCCGAAGCTCCAGGAGACATGACCGGCGATCGAGCCAATCCCTGGACTGTTCACCGGAAAGAAGAGAGCTTTGCATGCTCCTTTTTTTCGGTTCGAAGCGATACCGTCGCGCATGGAACCCGTCTTCCTCGCGTGTACAACAGTGTCAGAATGACATCGTCCGGCGTCAGTATCGCCCCGATCGATGACGAAGGCTGCATAACGCTGGTCGGCCAATATCGCTACGTCCTTGACCGATTCACCTGGGAACTTCCAGGCGGGGGTTGCAAGCTGGACCAGACGCCGGTGGAAGCGGCCAGTATGGAATTGAGCGAAGAGACGGGGTATCGCGCCGACCATTGGCTTCAGCTGTTCGACGCCAGCCTGGCGCCTGGCACGATGGACGGACGCACGCAGTGTTTTGTCGCCTGGGGTTTGCATTCCGGCCTCGCACATCCTGAGCCGGAAGAGCGACTGCTGCAGCGGCGCGCGCCATTTAGCCAGGCCATTTCGATGGCGCTGTCCGGCGAAATCTCAAATTTTTCAAGTGTTACCTTGTTGTTGGGCATTCAGGTCAGATTGGCACGCGGCGAATTGCCTGCGACCCTGGCGATGCTGTTGCGGCAGTGACCGCGATGATGACTGACGCGAGCTGTGCTCGCGATCACTCCAGCCTTGCCTGGTATGTCCCTCGGAACTAGCGCGACGGCGCTGGATGTGGGCGGCCCCGCACAGGGGTCTATGCGGGGCCTAGCCATTCGCTTTTGTGAAATGGGACTTGGGAATGGCTGTCCCAGCGTACCGCCAATCGTTGGGATATCTGCCGACGCATTGGGACAGGTGATTCGGAGAGCGCCCGTTCTTTGGTAGATAGCGCCCGTTCTTTGGCAAGATATTGTCTGCACAAGGCCAGCCTTAAACGCGCAAGTGAAGTACCCCAAAAGTAGCACCAAGCAGAACATCGTGGCGTGCCTGGGCAAAACCAGGTCAGCCGGGTCGGGCGTTAGGGATCGCTTCCCGGCGAGGGCTGTCGCCGCCAGCGCCCTCGACCATCACCGAGATACTGCAGCGCCACGGCCAGCCAATGGTGTCGGCCGGGCAGAAGGCTTGGAAGCGCTTCGAGCATGCCGAGCCCAAATGCGCTGTGGCAGATGGACTTCAAGGGCCCTGTCGCCATGGGCCGGGGTCGGCTGCATCCGCTGACCGTGATCGACGATCACTCGCGCTACGCCGTGGCGTTGCAGGCGACCGACAATGAGCGCCGCCAGACGGTGCAGAATGGCGTGCAGGCGGCCTTCGAACGCTACGGCCTGCCCGATGTCATATTGACCGACAACGGCAAACCCTGGGGCGACAAGCTCGAACAGCCGCTCACCAAGTTCAGTGTCTGGCTGATCGAACATGGCGTGGCGCCGTGGCACAGCCGACCATATCATCCGCAGAGCCACGGCAAGAACGAGCGCTTTAACCGAACGCTCAAGACCGAGTTGCTCGACAACCGCACCTTCAGCGATCTCGACCAGGCCCAACAGGCATTCGATGCTTGGCTGGATCGCTATAACCACCATCGCCCGCAGGACGCCCTGGGTCTGGCGGTGCCGGCCGATCGCTACCGTCCCAGTCCCCGGTCCTTCACTCCGCTCATACTGCCGTTCGACTACGGTCCTGACGACATTGTCCGCCGCGTCGACCACGAGGGCCGTATCAGCTTCCGCAACAGGCGCCTCAAAGCTTCCGGAGCGCTCGCCGGCAAAGACGTCGCTCTTCGGCCCACGCCAAACGATGGCGCCTTCGAGCTCGTCTTCCGCCACGTCTGCGTCAAGTCTATCGATCTCAATCAATAACCTGAGCTAATCTGAAATGTGTCCACCATGTCCCCGAACAGGTGTCCATCATCTCTCCGGTCCAAAACACTCCACGAAGGGGAGGAACGTCCTTACTGCGCCGCGACCGCGCGGGGGGAGGGCGTTGACCACCGAGGCCTTGCCCGAGGTCATCTCCTGGTAGATTCACTTGTAGGTCTTCTCCATGCCGTCCTCGAGACGGATGGAGGGCGCCCAGTTCATCAGCTGCTGTTGATCCGGCGCGCCACCCGGATTGCCAGGCATTCCCGGGCGAACTCGTCGATTAGCGTGAGTAACCGAACTGCTCGGTCGTCATGTGTCTGGGTCGAGACGAAGTCATAGGTCCCGACGTGTCTCAGGCGCTCCGGTTGAAGCCGGATGCACGAACCGTCGTTGAGCTACAGGCGGCCCCTGGGGCGTTGCATCTTGGGCACTTTCAAGCCCTCTCGGCGCCAGATGCGCTGAACCCAGTCCTTGCCTACCCGCCAGCCACCGGCCCGCAGCAGAGCCGTAATCCGGCGATAGCCGTAGTGCCCATGCTGCGACGCCAGGGTGACGACAGCCCTGGTCAGCCCATCTTCGTCAGCCCGGGCGGTGGGAACAGAGCGCTGTGTTGCCCGCGGCTGGCTGACGATCCGGCGGGCATGGCGCTCCGACAGCCCATACTTCTGCCGGATGCCCTCCATCGCCTGCCGGTGCCGAGCGGGCGCTATAAGTTTCCCTCGGCGATATCCTTGAGGACCTGCTTCTCCAGCGAAAGGTCAGCAACCAGCCGCTTCAGCCGGACATTCTCCCGTTCGAGTTCTTTAAACCGCTTGGCCTGCTCGATCTCCAGATCACCGTACTCGTTGCGCCACCGGTAGTAGCTCTGTTCGGTGATCTCGGACTCCTTGCAAGCCTGACCGATCGTTCGTCCTTGCACCACCAGCACGTCAAACCTGCCGTAAGTTCGTGACCATCTGCTCTGCGCTATGTCGCTTCTTTGCCATCTTCCGACTTCCTTTCCACGCTGATTATCTCAATCGGCCCGGCTCAAGAAAGCCGGGTCAGGTCATGGGCATGACCTACCAAGTGCTGAAATGTGACGTTCCTGAGCAGCAAGCTCACGAGCGTCTGAACCCGGCTGCCACGCGGGGACCACGCGTCGGCGGCGAGCGACTAAATGCTTCACAGGAAAAGCTGCGCAGCGCGCGACCTAGGCTATGACGGCAGTCGTGTCCCTTGCGCCCCGTGGCGGCGCCCCTAAGGGCTACCTCCTACGCGCCGACGAGCCCGCGCATCCAAGGTGGTATTTCGTGCCAAACTGAAAGTTCGTGCAGTGGCCGCCAAGCGATCCCGCAACAAGTAACCTCTTTCTTGGACAACATCCCATGTGCGGCATCATCGGAATTATCGGCAAAGCGCCCGTCACGCCGCTGCTGGTCGAGGCGCTGAAGCGGCTGGAATATCGCGGCTACGACTCGGCGGGCGTGGCCACGCTGGTCAACGGCCACATCGACCGCCGCCGTGCCGAGGGAAAGCTGGTCAATCTCGAGGCGCGGCTGGGGATGGAGCCGCTGTCCGGCACGATCGGCATCGGCCACACGCGCTGGGCGACCCACGGCAAGCCGTCGGAGCGCAACGCCCATCCCATTGCCACCGACCGGGTGGCGATCGTGCACAACGGCATCATCGAGAATTTCCAGGAGCTGAAGGACGAG
>DATHHQ010000407.1:0-7339 GCA_035490095.1 Bradyrhizobium sp. | reverse complement strand
GAACATCCATCCCGGCAAGGGAACACCGGTCAGCCAGATCGAAATGCGCCGAATCAGCGACGGGGTAAAGATTTCCGAGCGCTACAAAACCACCGACCAGGTGGAGAAGGCGACGATCGAGGACCAGAATTTCAATTACCTCTATAAGGACGCCGACGGCTTTCACTTCATGAACAACGATAACTACGATCAGGTTCAGGTGCCCGAGGACGTCGTCGGCAGCGCCGCGCCCTATCTGCAGGAAAACATGACCGTCAAGCTCTCGCTTCACGGCGTCATCCCGGTAGCCATAACGATGCCGCAGCGCGCGACGCTGGAGGTCGTGGAAACCGAACCGGTCACCAAGGGCCAGACCGCATCATCATCCTATAAGCCCGCCATCCTGTCCAACGGGGTGCGCACGCTAGTGCCGCCGCATATCGGGACCGGAACCAGGATCGTCATCATGACCGAGGATGGCTCTTACGTCGAGCGCGCCAAGGATTAGGCGACGCCTATTCCGCAAAAGTGGGCACCGGTTTTGCGAGAATACGCGCATCTTTTGAAAGGAGCATTTCCTGCGGGAGAATGCTCGGTCCGCTTTGGCGCTGGGGGTGACGCGTTGGGTACGAAATCGGTCCGGTTAGCTACGCGCCTGCTGGCATCCTTGTTTCTGCTCCTTGCCGGTACGCTCATCTCTATCGCCGATGAATTTCGGACCGCCGCTATTTCAGCAGTCCGCGTCGAATGGCGCGCCGCTCTCGATCAGTTCAGGTCCGAGATCAATACCCAGCCGGCTGTCGCGTCCACCTTCGCGTTTTCGGGCAAACGCCGGTTGCCGACGTTCGATCCGCGTCTGATGCCGGCGCTGGTGCAATTGAACGCAGTGACCTCGCCGATCTTTACCGGCATCGGACGCAGTCCGGTGCCGGTGCTGCTCCCGTTCGACACCGCGGCATTTCTTGACGCACGACTGAACGGCGCGCCGGCTGGCCTCTCGCTGTCACGCTATCAGGCCGACTTCCGTCCCGCTGACATGTTTGACGCCGGTCCGGCCGGCTACGACGCAGTGTTTGCGCTGGAGCCCGGCGCCGGCGATGGCATGCCGCAGCGAACCTTTGTCAGAGCTGTCGAAGTGCAGATCACCGGCTCGGTCCTGATCTATGACATCAACGATCCCCTTGGCGACAAGGGCGAACCGGTCAAGGCATTAGCGGCGCAATACCCCGACCTGCGCCGCTTCATCCGCGAAGGCTATGTGCGTTATGCCTTTTCGCGCTTCGGTGTTCCCTATGTGGTGTCGATCCAGTGTCTCGACAGTGCCCCTCGGGTGCGGCGGCTTGCCTGCCGCGAGGCCTACCCCGTCGCCGAACGTTTTCTCAAAGCGCTGCGCGTCGCCGGCGGCCAGCCCTCGCGGCCGCGAATGGATATTCCATCCGACAGTGCCGAGCGGCCTGCTGAGTTGGCGTCCGATTTCAGCTATCGGCCAAGCGGCGATATCGTCTCCCATGGCGGCCTTCGCAGACAGCGCGGCAACGCCGATTTCACCGCTTATTCGCAAATTCGATTTCCGCTGGAAAAAGCCCCGGCTCTGGTGCGCTCGCAATCATTTGGTCGACGCAGATTGATCGACAGACCGCTCGCGCCAGTCGAGACGGCTGGCGGAAATGCCGGCTATCCATGGCAGGATAATTTTTGCGAAGCCCGCAGTTTTAGCGTGGGACAGTGCGCTAGCGGTTTCGGCCATCAGGGGCAGGATATGCGCCCGGCATGTTCGCCGCGTGACGCAGGCACCGATCGCTGCGATCCCCACCGCCAGGCGGTTGTTGCCGTCCGCGACGGCGTATTGATCCGCTCGCCGCAACAGCAGGCGGCGACGCTGCAAATCAACACGCGCAACGAACATATCCGCTTTCGCTACATGCATATGAATCCGAGGAGCATGGATGCCGACGGCGTTCTGAACGGACGCCACGTCCGCGAAGGCGAAAAAATCGGTGTCGTTTCCAATTATCTGGATCGTCCCAACGGAACCTCGCGCCATCTTCATTTCGATGTGCAGGTGTTCACGCGCGACGGCTGGCTTTGGGTCAACCCCTACGTCACCTTGATCTCGGCCTATGAGCGTTTGATTCATGGACGCGGGCGCGAGATCGGGCCCGAGCCGCCTGCGTTACCTGCGATGGCTCATGTTTTCAAACCACCCGCGGTTACGCATGCATCCGCATCTCCTCCGGTCGCTCGTGCACCGCCGGGGATTTTCAACGATCCCGACATCCAGGACGGCGACGAGAATTTATGACGCCGCCGCATCAACGGCCTTTTGCCGCGCCGGCGGGGTCCAGCGATAGGCAACCCCTAACCTGTTCCAGACATTGATCGAGGCGATCGCAGAACTCAGATAGGCCAGTTCTTTCTCGGTAAATTCCGCACTCACTTCCGCAAACACCTGGTCGCTGACGCCTTCGGTCAACAGCGTCAGCGCTTCGGTCCACGCCAATGCCGCGCGCTCCCGCGATGAAAACTGCGGCGCCTCGCGCCAGACCACCACGAGGTTGAGTTTATCGACGGGAACGCCGAGACTCTCGCCCAAAAGGATATGATGCTGCACGCAGAAGGCGCAGCCATTGATTTGAGACGCGCGCAGCTTGATCAGTTCGAGCAGCTGCTTGTCGATGCCGGCCTTGGCGGCGGCGTGGCTCAACCCGAGAACAAACTCGTCGGCGTCGGGCGCCAGTGCCCTGAAATCCTTCCGTTCGCTGCGCGCATGCGACATCTTTATTGCCTTATGTTATAAGTGTTCTGATGTATTATAAGAGCACTGATATCATGCGCAAGATTGAAAATTCGGCAAAACCGCGCTCGCCCCAAACAAAGAGGCGAACAGCTAGCCGCACGGAGAACTCCTCGCAAAATCCCGATCTCGCGGGCCCGCCACCGCCGGGCCGGGGCATGCGCGGCGAACAGGGCTACCTCGCCTACCTGCTGCGGCAGGCCCAGGCCGCCACGCGGCTGACGCTGGAACGATCGCTGGCCGGTCTTGGCGTGACGCCGCCGCAATTTGTCGTGCTCACCATGCTGCGGGCCTATCCCGGGCTGTCCGGCGCCGATCTGGCGCGGGTGGCGCTGCTGACCCCCCAAACCGTCGGCGTCATCATCCGCAACCTGGAACGCGACGGCGCCATTCGAAAGACCCCGCATCCGGTGCACGGGCGGGTGCTGCAGTGGACGCTGACCCGCCGCGGCGCCACGCTGCTCGGCCAATGCCGGCGGCACGCCAACGCCCTGGAACAGCGGTTGATGGCTGGGTTGCTCCCGAGGGAACAGCTCACGGTCCGGCGCTGGCTGTCCAAAATTGCCGCAGACCTGCAGCAGGATGCTGGTTCCAGCGGCTAATGACTTTTGCCGCGACCCTCCCCGCGCCGCTAGACTGCCGCTATGAAACAGCCTGATTCTCTGAAAACCCTGACGCGCCGCGCCGTGCTGCAATCCGGCCTCGGTGCCGGCGCCCTGCTCGCGCAACCGATCGCGGCATTTGCCGCGGCGCCACCCGGCTTCGAGCAATGGCGCGACGGCTTTCGCGCGCGTGCGCTGGCCAAAGGCATCTCGGACGCGACCTATACCCGCGTCATGGGCCGGATCGAACCGGATATGACCGTGTTCAAGCAGATGCAGAAGCAGCCGGAATTCAACGAGCAGATCTGGCAGTACGTCAATCGCCGCGTCTCGGACTGGCGCATCATCGCCGGCAAGGAAGCGCTGAAGAAGAACGAAGCGCTGTTCGCGCGGATCGAACAGGATTTCGGGGTCGAGCGCGGCACATTGCTGGCGCTGTGGGGCGTCGAATCCGCGTTCGGCGATCCCCTGGTGCAGCAGAATCATATGCGGCCGGTATTTCCGTCGCTGGCCGCGCTCGCCTGGAACGAACCGCGCCGCCGCGCCTATTGGGAAACCGAACTGATCAACGCCTTGAAGATCGTCGATCGCGGCTGGGGCACGCCCGAAGAGATGCGGGGATCGTGGGCCGGCGCAATGGGACATACCCAGTGGATGCCCGAGGTCTGGCTCAATGTCGGGATGGATTACGACAAGGACGGAAGAGTGTCGCCGTTCGGCAAGCCCGATGACGCGCTTGGTTCCAGCGCGCGCTTTCTGGTCAACCGCGGCAAGTATCACCGCGGCGAACATTGGGGCTATGAGGTGCGCGCGCCGGGCGCATCGTCCAGCGGCAGCCGCACCTATGCGGCATGGTCCAGCGCCGGCGTCTCGCGCGCCGACGGCCAGCCGTTTCCGCAGCCAGGTGCCACCGCGCAGATGTGGGTGCCGGTGCAAGGCGGCCCGGCCTTCCTGCTGGGGCCGAATTTCTACGCCGTGCGCAGTTACAACCCCTCCATGAACTACGCGCTGGCGATCTGTCATCTCGGCGACCGCATTCTCGGCGCACCGCCTTTCATCCAGCCGTTCCCAGGTTCGGAGCGCGCGCTGACGCTCGCCGAAGTGCAGGAAATGCAGGTCCGTCTCACCAAGGCGGGCTTCGACACCGGCGGCACCGACGGCCGCGTCGGCAACGACACCATGAAGGCGATCAGGGATTATCAGGCCAAGATGGGACTGTTGCCCGCCGACGGTTACGGCGGGTTGAAGGTGCTGGCGCGGCTGAGGCAGGGGTCGTAGCGAATTCATCGGGGTGAATTACTTCGTCATTCCGGGGCGCGCCAACGGGTCCGCGCAAAGCGCGGCCCGATGACAGGCTCCGCGCGAGCCCGGAATCCATAACCACGACCGGGAGTATGGATTCCGGGCCTGCGCCAAGCGGCGCATCCCGGAATGACTCGACCTCGGTCACCACTTCCACCCAGCGGCTCTCGCTGGTCACGTCCTGATGGAGAAACACCGCTTCATGACCGGCTTTCTTGATACCGGCGACAACTTCCGGCCCCTTCAGATCGTCGATGTCGGTCACCGCCACCGAGGCACCTTCGCGCGCCAGTAACTCGGCAACCGCTTCGCCTATGCCGGATGCGCCGCCGGTCACCGGCGCGACCTTGCCTTGAACCTGCCCTGTCATTTCCACTCCTTACCAATTATTGAAGGCTTACCTGATCACCGCCGGCCCCTGATCCGGTACTGCGACGTCAAGCACGCGCAACTGCACGCGTTCGGTGCCCTGCCAGCGATCGACCGCGAGCGATCCCGCCACATGCAACGGCTGGCCCCGATGCTGCATCAGCGCGTTGCCGAGCTTCTGGCCGATCGAACGAAACGCAATGCCGTTGACGATCGAACCGTCGCCGGACTTGAACCGCAGCCGCACATGCGTCTGCCCAACCTCGTCGGCGTAAACCAGTTGGTGCGACGGCAGCGCAATGACCGGCTCGGGATTGCCGCTGCCGAACGGCCCGGCACGATTGAGCGTGGCGACAAACTCCGGCGTCACCGCCCGCGCGCTGACCGCGCCGTCGATGAACAGCTCATTGTCGTGGCGCGAGTTGGCGACATCCTGCGCCAATGCGCTTTCCAGATAGGCGCGGAATTCCGCCAATCGCTCCTTGCGCAGCGTCACGCCCGCGGCCATGGCGTGACCGCCGCCCTTCATCAACAGACCGTCCTTCACGGCCTGCCGCACCGCCTTGCCGAGATCGACGCCGGAGATCGAGCGGCCGGACCCGGTGCCGATGCCGCCCGGCTCGAGCGCAATGGCAAACGCAGGCCGCGAGAATTTTTCCTTCAGGCGTGACGCGACCAGGCCGACCACGCCGGGATGCCAGCCTTCCGACGCCGTAACGATCACAGCACCCTTGTCTTCGAGCCCGAGCGAGGCCAGTGCCTCGGCCTCGGCCTGCGCTTCCGCCATCTGCTCAATGACGCGGCGCTCGGTGTTGAGCCGATCGAGCTCGGCGGCGATCCTGGCTGCTTCGGAGACGTCGCCTTCCAGCAGCAGCCTCACGCCGAGATCGGCGCGCCCGATCCTGCCGCCCGCATTGATGCGCGGCCCGAGCATAAAGCCGAGATGCCAGGCCTCGGGCGGGCCGTTCAGCCGCGACACATCCATCAGCGCGGTATGGCCGACATGATCGCGGCGACGCATCGCGATCAGGCCTTTGGCAACAAACGCTCGATTGAGTCCGATCAACGGCGCGACGTCGGCAACAGTGCCGAGCGCCACGTGGTGCAGCATGCCCAGGAGATCCGGCTCCGGCATTTCACCGCTCCAGAACCCTCGGCTGCGCAATTCCCGGTTGACCGCGACCAGCGTCACCAGCACGAGACCCACCGCGGCCAGATGGCCGAGGCCGGAAAGATCGTCGGGCCGGTTCGGATTCACCAATGCGTCGACGTCAGGCAATTCGTCGCCGCTCTGATGATGATCGATGACAACGACCGACATGCCGAGACGCCGCGCTTCGGCCAGAGGCTCGAAACTGGTGGTGCCGCAATCCACCGTCACCAGCAGCGTGGCGCCCTTGCCCGCGAGCATGCGTACGGCCTCGACATTAGGGCCGTAGCCTTCGAAAATCCGGTCGGGAATATGAATCAGCGGATCGAGCCCGCAATGGCGCAGGTGCCATGCCAGCAGCGCTGCCGAGGTCGCGCCGTCGACGTCGTAGTCGCCAAAAATGGCGACCTGTTCTTTTCGCGTGGCCGCATCCGCGATGCGTTTCGCGGCGGCTTCCATTTGCGTCACGGTATGGGGATCGGGCATCAGCTTGCGGATGGTCGGATCGAGGAAATCCTCGACCGCGTCGATCTCGACACCGCGCCCCGCCAGCACCCGCGCCAGCATCTCCGGCAACTGATAGCGTTGCGTGATCGCCAGCGCGCGCGCCGCGCCACGGGCGTCAAGCCGGTCGCGCCACAGTTTTCCCGTAGCGGAACGCGCGACGCCGAGAAACGCCGGCGGCTGTTCGACTGGCAAAGCGGTTGCGGGAAGCGTCATGATGCCTTCAGTAGATAGACTTGAAGCCAGGATTCAGCAAATGCGACGTGCGCGGCGTATACAACTATCGTGTCCCGGACGCGGTGCAGCGTCCTTCGCGCTGCTCCGCTGAGCCGGGACCCTCACCTTTGTTGCGCAACCATGGGCCCCGGATCAGCCGCGCATCACGCCGAAGACATAGCGCGTCAAAGACGCGTGAACGTGCTGATGGCGCTGCGCAGCATCCGGGGGACAAGAACGGTGTCTAGTCGCAGATACGCGTTCGCGCCCTCGCGGCGCGAAGCGCCCGAGCCGTTGATGAATCTTCCGCCCAAAGAGGGCGTGGGGAACGCCGGATGCCCGTGGCACCCGCGGCCTCGTGTGCACTTGGTAGTGGTAGAACGCACACGAGTAACAACGAGTACCCGGAATCACCCGGCGTCC
>DATHHQ010000406.1:0-3706 GCA_035490095.1 Bradyrhizobium sp. | reverse complement strand
ACGAAGGAAACCGTTAAAACCATTGCGTGCGGGGACGCCGGGTGATTCCGGGTACTCGTTGTTACTCGTGTGCGTTCTACCACTACCAAGTGCACACGAGGCCGCGGGTGCCACGGGCATCCGGCGTTCCCCACGCCCTCTATGGGCGAGAGGTATATCAACGGCTCGGGCGCATGGCGCGGCGAGGGCGTGAATGTATGTCTGGAATAGAGCGACGTCATTGCGAGGAGCGACTTGTTCGCCGTAGCTAAACGAGCGAACCCGGAAGCGATGAAGCAATTCAGACACCGTCATTCCGGGATGGTCCGCAGGACCAGACCTCAGATGTGCAATTGCACATGGGGGAATCTCGAGATTCCGGGTTCGATGCTTCGCATCGCCCCGGAATGACCAGAGTCGTCTGGACGGCTCTACAACAAATTGTCTTGGCTGTTTGAAAACTGAATCGGAAATTAGAGCGCGCGGCGGGTCCGTGATTCCGATCACCTCGTCCCGCTTGCAGGAAGAGGCCGAAGCCAAAGTCTCAATCCGCCTTCTTCCCCAACTGCGCGTGCGGACGGCCGAAGTCGGGCGCGGCGGAGTCCTGGCCGATCTCGACGATGCCGCGGCGGATCGCGCGGGTGCGGGTGAAGTGCTCGAACAGCGCCTCGCCGTCATTGCGGCGGATCGCGCGGGTGAGCTTGGAGAGGTCCTCGTTGAAGGTGCCGAGCATCTCCAGCACCGCTTCCTTGTTGGCCAGGAAGACGTCGCGCCACATGGTGGGATCGGAAGCGGCGATGCGGGTGAAGTCGCGAAAGCCGCCGGCGGAGAACTTCATCACTTCCGACGACGTCACCTGGCCGAGTTCGTCGGCGGTGCCGACGATGGTGTAGGCGATCAGATGCGGCAGGTGGCTGGTGATCGCCAGCACCAGATCGTGATGGTCCGGCGTCATGGTCTCGACCTTGGCGCCCAGCGCGGTCCAGAACGCGCCGAGCTTCGCGACCGCGTCGGGATCGGTGCCATCAGGGGGAGTGAGGATGCACCAGCGGTTGATGAACAGTTCGGCGAAGCCGGAATCGGGACCGGAGTGCTCGGTGCCGGCGACGGGATGCGCGGGCACGAAGTGGACACCGGCCGGCAGATGCGGCGCCATCTCCCGCGCGACCGCGCCCTTGACCGAACCGACATCGGAGACGATCGCGCCCGGCTTGAGATATGGCGCGATTTCCTGCGCGACCGCGCCGCAGGCACCGACCGGGATGCACAGGATGACGAGATCGGCGTCATCAACGGCTTGTGCATTGGTCTCGACCACGCGGTCGACAATGCCGAGTTCCGACACCCGCGCGCGGGTCTTCGCCGAACGCGCGGTGGTGACGATTTCTCTCGCCAACCCCTGCTCACGCGCGGCGCGCGCGATCGAACCGCCGATCAGGCCGAAGCCGATCAGCGCGATCCGTTTGAATGACGGCGCGGCGTTCACTTGCGCGCCGTGAAGTCGCGCAAGCCGTCGACCACCAGCCGATTGGCCTCCTCGGTGCCGATGGTCATGCGCAAAGCGTGCGGTAGTCCGTAATTGTTCAATCCGCGCAGCACCAGCCCGCGCTTGGTCAGGAACGCGTCGGCATCGGCCGCGGTCTTGCCCTTGTCGAGCGGGAAATGGATCAGGACGAAATTCGCCACGCTCGGCGTCACCTTGAGGCCAAGCTTGCCGATCTGCTCGGTCAGCCAGTTGCGCCACTTTTCGGTGTGCACCTTCGACATCTGGACGTGCGCGGTGTCCTCGATCGCCGCGACCGCCGCCAGCATCGCCGGCGTCGAGACGTTGAAGGGTCCGCGGATACGATTGACCGCATCGACAACATGGGCCGGCCCGAACATCCAGCCGATCCGCAGCGCCGCCAGGCCGTGGATCTTGGAAAAGGTGTGGGTCATCACGGTGTTTTCAGTGGTCGCCACCAGTTCGATACCGATCTCGTAGTCGTTGCGCGATACGTAATCCGAATAGGCGGCATCGAGCACCAGCAGCACATGCGGCGGCAATCCGGCACGCAGCCGCTTGACCTCGCCGAACGGCAGATAGGTGCCCGTAGGGTTGTTGGGATTGGCGAGCCACACGAGCTTGGTGCGCGGCGAGACCAGCTTGAGGATCGCGTCGACGTCGGCGGTAAAGTTGGTCTCGGGCGCGACGACGTTAATGGCGCCGTTCGCCATGGTCGCGATCGGATACACCAGAAAGCCGTGGGCGGTGCTGATGGCCTCGTCGCCGTGGCTGAGATAGGTATGCGCCAGCAAATTGAGGATTTCATCGGAGCCGGCGCCGCAGATGATGCGGTCGGGATCGAGCCCGAAGGCGCGGCCGATCGCCTCGCGCAGCACGCGCGAGGTACCTTCCGGATAATCCTCCAGATGATCAGCCGCCTCCTTGTAGACCGCGATCGCCTTCGGCGAAGGTCCGAATGGCGTCTCGTTGGCCGACAGCTTGAACACCTTGCGGCCCGGCTCAGGCACCGGGCTCTTGCCCGGCGTGTAGGGCGCAATCTCGAGAATGCCGGGATTCGGCACGGGGCGGGACATCTTCAACTCCGGAATATCGGGGGCTCTCAAGCTTTCGCCGCCCCGTTCGGGGGCACCGTATACCGCGTTGCGTGGCTGCCGACGAGAGCCGATGAGCGCACCGATGCACCGGCCTCGATCAGGGCCGATCTGATCTTTTCAAGGCTGCTGTGGCCAGCCACCGAAACCAGCAGCGCGGCGCCGTCAAAGGCGGTATCCGGCACCGCGACGATTTCAGCCAGCGGCGACAGCGCGCGCGCGATCTCGGCGTTCCAGCCGGACACCCGCACGCTCCACATCTCGACTTCGGTCACCATGGCGCTGTCGGCAACCCGCGACACCACGAATACCGGCAGTGCCGCCGGATGGTCGGCGCGCTCGACGAACGGCAGCCGCGCGATGATCTTCGGCGCACCGTTGGTTTCGAGCGCGATCCACCACGGGGTGCGGCTGGAAGTGGCGGAGACCAGCGCCAGATCGCCCTTCGACGTGGCCACCGCGTCGACCGCGGCCTGCGCGCTGAAATGCGAGACGTAGGGAACGGTAAAGCCGAAATGAAACCGCGCCGAATCCCGCATCGCGGATTCGCCGAGCGAAATATCGGCGTGCACCGAAAACGGCGCCTGCACATAGGTGAAGGTCGAGATGATGACGCGCCAAATGCTTTCGACGGTGTCGAGCGGCAGGATGCCGCGATGGCGCTGCACCAGCCGGCGCATCATGTCGGCCTCGCGTGCGGGACGAAACGCCGAGCCGACCTCCTGGGTCTGCTTCACCGAAATCAGCCGGTCGATGATGTCGCCGCGCGCCATCAGCAGGTTGTGGACCTGCTCGTCGATAGCGTCGATCTCTTTGCGCAGCACCTCGAGCGAGGGCGGAGCGGGGGGTGCCTTGGACATGTCATACCCTGACGGCCGGACAGCCCGATGCCGTCGGCAGATAAGGGCATTGATTAGAAAAGACGGCCGCCGAAAGCAAAGAGAAACGTCAGCGCCTGGCGGTCGCGGCCCTGGTTAACCATGGGCCTGCCTTGACGACAGGCCCGCGCAGGACTAGCTTCAGCTCACTTCGTGGTCATTTGAGCCGGCCGGCTTGCAGCCACGTTAAACAACTCGCTAAACAGGCCGGGGACAGATGTGATCCCGGCCGAACCTTATGTTCAGGCCGG
>DATHHQ010000405.1:0-3126 GCA_035490095.1 Bradyrhizobium sp. | reverse complement strand
GTTGTGAGACCAGCAAATGGCAAGCACTGAACGCAACGTCGCCATCGTCGGTACCGGCCTGATCGGACGGGCCTGGGCCGCGATCTTTGCCCGCGCCGGATGGAACGTACGCCTCACCGATCCGCATGTTCCCACCTTGGCGGCGGCGCCACGGTTGATCCGCGATGAATTGCACGCACTGGCGCGCCACGGGCTCGCCAGTGATCCCGATGGCGCTGTCGCGCGGGTCTCGATCGCGGCAAGCCTCAGGGAGGCCGTGATGGACGTTGAGTTCGTCCAGGAAAACGGCCCGGAGGATGTCGGAGAGAAACAGATCATCTTTGCCGAACTCGACAAGCTGGCGCCGCCGAACGCGCTGCTGGTCTCCTCGACCTCGGCCATAACAGCCTCGCGTTTCACCGAAACGCTGCCGGGCCGGGCCCGTTGCCTGGTCGGTCATCCCGTCAATCCGCCGCATCTGGTGCCGCTGGTCGAATTGTGCGGCGCGCCGTGGACCGCGCCCGAGGCGATCGACCGTGCGCGCGAAATCTATCGCGAGATCGGGCAAGTGCCGGTCACCATCAACCGCGAGATCAATGGCTTTGTGCTGAACCGGCTGCAGGGCGCGCTGCTTGCCGAAGCATTTCGGCTGGTCGGCGAAGGTTATATTTCGGCGGAGGATCTCGATCGCACCGTGAAGGATGGCCTCGGCTTGCGCTGGTCGTTTCTCGGACCGTTCGAGACCATCGAACTCAATGCGCCCGGCGGCATTCCGGATTATTGCGCGCGCTATACCGGCTTCTACAAGGAGCTTGCGTCGGCATCCGCCGGGCCCGAAGTTTACCAAAGCCTGAATGTGGACCGGGTGATCGCGGCGTGGCCGCATCAGCCGACGCCCGAGCGCATCGTCGCGCTGACGCAGCGGCGCAACGACCGCCTCGCGGCGCTGGCCGCGCACAAGGCTAATCAAAGCGACAAATCCTGAAGGTTCGCCCCGCAAGAAGGAGAGCAAGACATGAGCCGCAAAGTCATCATCACCTGTGCCGTGACCGGCGCGATCCACACCCCCTCGATGTCGAAGGCCTTGCCGGTGACGCCGCAGGAAATCGCCGACGCCGCGGTCGATGCGGCGGAAGCCGGCGCCGCGATCGTGCATCTGCACGCCCGCAACCCGAAGACCGGCCAGCCCGACCAGAGTCCCGAGGCCTTTGCGCCGTTCCTGAAAATCATCAAGCAGCGCTCCAACTGCGTGATCAACCTCACCACCGGCGGCGCGCCGACCATGACGGTGGACGAGCGCGTCCGCCCCGCCGCGGTCTACAAGCCGGAAGTCGCTTCGCTCAACATGGGATCGATGAATTTTGCCTTTTTCGGCATGCTGAATCGATTCAAGAAGTTCGAGCACGATTGGGAACTGAAGCACCTGCAGAACAAGGACATCGTATTCCGCAATACCTTCCAGGACATCGAATACGTCTTGAAGACGCTGTCGGAGACAGGCACGCGCTTCGAGTTCGAATGCTACGATACCGCGCATCTCTACAATCTGAATTACTTCCTCGAACAGGGCATGGTGAAACCGCCGCTGTTCGTGCAGACGGTGTTCGGTCTGCAGGGCGGAACCGGCGCGCATCCGGAAGACGTGCTGCATATGAAGCGCACCGCCGACCGCTTGTTCGGTGATAAAATGGTGTGGTCGGTGCTGGGCGCCGGGCGCAATCAGCTGCCCATCGCGGCGATGGCCGCCGCCATGGGTGGCAATATCCGCGTCGGGCTTGAAGACTCGCTGTGGGCGGCGCCCGGCCGAATGGCGGCGTCGAACGCCGAACAGGTAACGCTCGCGCGCAAGATCATCGAAGGCCTCGGCCTCCAGGTGGCGACATCCGACGAGGCCCGCGAAATTCTCGATCTGAAGGGCGGCGACAAGCTGGAAGTGTGACGGCTCCGGCAGGATTGCCTGCGCTCATCCGCCGCAGCGTTGGCGCGGAAAATCGCCATTCGGATTGCTTAAGTCCGAATTGCCAATGCTGACAGGGGCCTTGCTTGTTGCGTGGACCCCCCACCATGCTATCGTTCGATAAATTGGCCCGCCATGAGGCCGAAAATATCGAGGAGGGAGGGGAACATGCGGAGCCTGCAAGCGCTTGCCGCCGCGATTTTGTCTTTGCTGGCGGTCACTGATCTTGCGCTCGCGGCTGAGAAGCAGGGGGGCATTCTACGGGTCTATCATCGGGACAGTCCGGCTAGCGCCTCCATCCACGAGGAGGCGACCTACTCGGTCAACGTTCCCTTCATGCCGGTTTTCAACAATCTCGTCATTTACAAGCAGGACGTGGCGCAAAACAGCCTGGAGTCGATCGTCCCGGATCTTGCGGAGAGTTGGGCCTGGAGCGGCGACGGCAAAACGCTCAATTTCAAGCTGAGGCAAGGCGTCAAATGGCACGACGGCAAGCCGTTCACATCCAACGACGTCAAGTGCACGTTCGATATGCTGATGGGCAAGTCCCAGCAGAAGTTTCGCAAGAACCCCCGCAAATCCTGGTACGACGAGGTTGTCGACGTAACGCCGAATGGCGATTTCGAGGTCGCGTTCAACCTGAAGCGGCCACAGCCGGCGCTATTGGCATTGCTCGCCTCCGGCTATACGCCGGTTTATCCGTGCCACGTTTCGCCCGGCGACATGCGCACCAAACCGGTCGGCACCGGTCCGTTCAAGTTCGTTGAATTCAAGGCCAACGAATCGATCAAACTGATCCGAAATCCGGACTACTGGAAAAAGGGCTTGCCTCATCTCGACGGCATCGAGTTCACCATCATACCAAATCGTTCGACGGCTATTCTGGGGTTTATTGCCGGAAAGTTCGATATGACGTTTCCGACCGAGGTCTCGATTCCGCTTCTCAAGGACGTCAAGGCGCAGGCGCCCAACGCGATATGTGTCGTCGAGCCGATCAACGTCAGCACCAATATCATCGTCAACTCGTCCGCGCCTCCGTTTGACAATCTGGATATCCGCCGCGCGATGGCGCTGGCGCTGGACCGCCCGGCGTTCGTCTCGATCCTGTTCGAAGGTCAGGCGGATATCGGCGCCACGATGCTTCCCGCACCGGGTGGCTTGTGGGCCATGCCAAAGGAAATGCTGGAGAC